>JAIXWS010000090.1 GCA_027491165.1 Sphingobacteriales bacterium
CAACTCCAAATCCGCAGTGGTGCAGACATTACAGCTGAAGAGAAAACATCGAAGCATCAATAGCATAGTTGTTTGACTACACAAAGCAGAAGAAATAATAGGCCTTGAAGTGTGCGACGCAACGAACTTGAAGAAAAATAAAAAGCTGACAACTAAAATATTTGTATAAAAAATGTACTTACAACGCCGAAATAGAATTTTAAGAACCAATGCCGCTATCCGGAGTTTGGTAGCCGAGACAAGCTTAACGCCGAGTGATTTTATAGCACCCTTATTTATCAATGAGGGGACAAATTACAAACAGGAAATCCCATCGATGAAGGGCTATTATCGTATGTCGATTGACAATACAATTGCTGAGGTGAAAGAGCTTTGGGCAATGGGTATTAAATGTGTTTTATTGTTTGTAAAAGCACTCGACGAAGTAAAAGATAATACGGGCAAGGAAGCTTGGAACAAAGACGGATTGATGCAGCGTACCATTAAAGCGATTAAAGATGCTGTGCCTGAAATGGTGGTGATGACCGACGTTGCGCTCGATCCCTATTCGATTTATGGCCATGATGGTATTGTAGAAAATGGAGAAATTATCAATGATGGCACTGTTGAAGCACTCGTGAAAATGAGTGTGAGCCATGCCGAGGCTGGAGCAGATTTTGTGGCCCCTAGTGACATGATGGATGGTCGTATCGGTGCTATTCGTGCGGCTTTAGAGCAAAATAATTTTACTAAAGTGGGTATTATGGCCTATAGTGCTAAGTATGCCTCTTGTTTTTATGGTCCCTTCCGTGATGCCTTAGATTCGGCACCAGGATTTGGTGATAAAAAGACTTATCAAATGAATTATGCCAATCGTATTGAAGCCATTAAAGAAGTGATGATGGATATTGAAGAAGGTGCAGATATTGTGATGGTGAAGCCTGCCATGGCTTATCTCGATATTATCCGTGAAGTGAAAAATGCAGTAGAAGTGCCAGTGAGTGCTTATCATGTCAGTGGCGAATATGCGATGATTAAAGCCGCTGCACAAATGGGTTGGATTGACGAAAACAAGGCTATTATAGAAAGTTTGACTTCAATTAAAAGAGCGGGTGCAGACTTGATTGCTACTTATTTTGCAAAGGATGCAGTGAAATTATTGAATGCTTAAACTATATAATTATTATGAAAACCTACAACAGCAATACTCTTTTTGATCGAGCCCAGCTAAGCATTCCAGGTGGTGTTAATTCTCCTGTTCGTGCTTTTAAAAGTGTGGGTGGTACACCTATTTTTATTGAACGTGCCAAAGGAGCCTACCTCTACGATGCCGATGGTAATAAGTATATTGATTATATCGCTTCTTGGGGTCCAATGATATTGGGGCATGCGCACGATCCCGTAGTAAAGGCAATACAGGCAAAGGCTGAAGGTTCCACCTCTTTTGGTGCGCCTACCTTATTGGAAATAGAAATGGCAGAGCTCATCAAATCGATGACCAAAAACGTAGACCTTATCCGTATGGTGAGCAGTGGCACTGAGGCTTGTATGAGCGCGCTGCGCTTAGCTCGTGGCTATACAGGTCGCAATAAATTCATCAAATTTGAAGGTTGTTACCATGGTCACGCTGATGCTTTTTTGGTAAAGGCTGGTAGTGGTTTGGCCACTTTTGATATTCAAACTGTTCCGGGTATTACTGCAGGCGTAAGCAACGATACCCTAACCTGTGCTTATAACGATATCGAAGCGGTAAAGGCTTTGGTGGCACAACATAAAGGCGAAATAGCGGCCATCATTATCGAGCCAGTAGCGGGTAATATGGGCTGCATATTGCCTTTACCTGGTTTTGTAGAAAGCCTTAGAGAAATTTGTACTGCCGAAGGCATCGTTTTTATTTTTGATGAAGTAATGACGGGTTTCCGCCTTGCTGCCGGCGGTGCTCAAGAAGTTTTGGGTGTTGATGCAGACCTCGTTTGCTATGGCAAAGTAATTGGTGCGGGTATGCCCGTAGGCGCTTTTGGGGGCAAGAAAGAAATCATGAGCCATATTGCTCCATTAGGTAATGTGTATCAAGCGGGTACACTCAGCGGTAATCCTTTGGCTATGATTGCAGGCTATACTTTGCTGCACGAATTAAAAGCTAATCCGAATTTGTATACCGAGCTTGCTGCCAAAACAGAATATCTGCACAAGGGATTGCAAGCTGTTGTAGAAGCGAGCGGGAAAGCCTTCACCATCAATCGTCTCGGTTCGATGATTAGTGTGCATTTTAGTAATACCCCCGTTATCGATTTTGCTACTGCTGCTGCCGCTGATAATGCTTTTTTCAATCAGTTTTTTCATGCCATGTTACGCAGAGGTGTTTATTTACCCCCTTCTGCTTTCGAATCTTGGTTCCTTAATAATGCCCTTAGTTACGAAGATTTGGATGCCACTATTGCAGCGGCCAAAGAGAGTTTAGAGGAGTTGTTAGGGTAGTGATTAAACAGTCTACCGTTTAGCATTGTTCATTTAAGATGTGTCCATTTTAGGATTAGCCTTTCCAAAGATTAAAGCTTTGGAAAGGTTTTTCCTTTTTATGCTATTAGTAGGTATTTACCTATCTGTATACAAGTATCGGCTAAAGGGATTTTATTGCCTTTATTTTGGTTCAATAAAGCGGAAGCTTATTCCTTTCTCCCAAAAAGCAGAACAGCCAAGCTTGTGGGCTTGGCTGTTTCTTTTTTTAATCTTTATCAATAATGCTACCTGATTAAGCTTCTTGTTTCAAAGCAGCTACAATAGATTCTCTATCCACTTCTTGTGCTAAAGAATCTTTCTTATCTAAATCTATCAATACGGGCGCTGCCACAAAGATAGAAGAGTAGGTACCGGTAAATACACCAATCAGCATGGCAAAGGCGAAACCACGTGTTGCTTCACCCCCAACAATGAACAGAATCAGTACAGTTAGGAATACAGTAAGTGAGGTCATCACGGTACGACTAAGTGTATCATTGATCGCACGGTTGATAACACTTGCTTTTCCTTCGCTTGGGTTTTTACGGAAGTATTCACGAACGCGGTCAAAAACAATAACCGTATCATTCATCGAGAAACCGATTACGGTAAGGATAGCCGCAATAAAGTGTTGGTCAATTTCTAAGGCAAAAGGCATAATGTCTTTGAAGAAAGAGAATACAGCAAAGGTTACACACACGTCATGCAATAATGAAATGATGGTACCCAATGAATATTGCCATTTGCGGAAGCGAATAAGGATATACAGGAAGATAGCAATAAGAGAGAAAATAGTTGCATAAATGGCTCCGCGTTTCAAATCATCAGAGATGGTAGGCAACACAGTTTTTTCTTCTTCTATAAAGTTTGAAGAGAAGTCTTCGTAACTAGTAGAAGCAGGGATTAAGTTTTCCGCTTTCAAACCATCATACAATTTTGTACGCACTTCTGTGCTGATGGCTTCACCTTGTTTTTCGATTAAATAAGCAGTAGTGATGTTGAGGTTTCCTTTAGTACCAATTGTTTTTACAATAGGGAATTCATCATTCAGGTGCTTTTTAAGTTTGTCTTTTACCTCAGTAACGGTATGTTTTTCAGCAAATTTCACGGTATAGCTGCGTCCTCCAGCAAACTCAACACCATAGTTGAAGCCGTGGAAAATAGAAGCAATACCCAATAAGAAGATAATACCACTAATTACATAAGTGTATTTACGCGCTTCAATAAATTTGAAATGGGCTTTGCGGAAAATAGATGTAGACAGTTTGGTGAAGTAATTAAAATGACGTTCTTTCTTCATCCAAATATCTGTAACCAAACGAGACAATAATAATCCGCAGAATACAGAAAGGAACAAGCCCCACATTTGCGTGTAGGCAAAACCTTTTACTGGACCTAAACCAAATACAAACAAGATAACTGCGGTGATAAACTGAGAAATATGACCATCTAATACAGGGGCATAAGAGCGTTTATAACCATCATCAATTGCTTGTTTGTAGCTTTTACCCAATGAAAGTTCTTCTTTGATACGCTCAAATACAATTACGTTAGTATCTACGGCCATACCGATTGTCAATACAAGACCCGCGATACTCGCCATAGTTAAGGTAGCATGTGCCGAAGCAAGAATAGCTACAGTAAAGAACAAGTTGAGGATAAGGGCGATGTTGGCAACAATACCTGCGCTGTTGTAGTAAATCAACATTAAGGCAAAGATCACAATGAATGATAGTAACAATGAATTTTTACCAGCAGCAATAGATTCAGCGCCCAATGTTGGACCCACTACTTGTTCCTGTACAATACGAGCAGGTGCAGAAAGCTTGCCAGATTTAAGAATGTTGGCAAGGTCAGTAGCTTCTTCTAGTGTAAAGCTACCACTGATAGAACAACGACCGCCAGCAATTTCTTGGGCTACAGAGGGTGCAGAATAAACACGGTCATCTAATACAATAGCGATATAACCACCTACGTTTTCACCAGTTAATCTTTTAAACAAGCGCTCACCAGTTGCGTTGAAGGTCATCGTCACTTCTGGTTTACCATTCAATTGATCATAATCTCTACCGGCTTCAACAATTTGATCTCCTTCTAACATTGCGCCCTCTTTACCAGGCACCAATTTAATCGCATAAACACCTAGAGGAGCGTTAGGATTAAATTTATTTTTAGCGTTTTCAGCGTCAAAAAGGATTTTAATGTTGTTGGGCATTTTGCTTTTCACAACATCAAGCTCCAAGTATTCTTGGAATTTCTTTACATTTTTCTTTTCGATAAAGGCGAAAGCAGGATTGCCAGAGGTAGAACCTGCAAGCAAGGATAATAATGGATTCTTTTTAGTGGCAACACCCATTGCTGAAGTGTCATTTGTTGTAGAACCTGTTTTGTTACTTACTAATGAAGACAGGCTACCGGTATCGCTTGCTGTAGTTTTAATTGTGGTGTCAGCAGCTAGGGCAAGTTGTGCAGCAGAGGTATCGGTCATTGCAGCAGTAGTGTCTACTGTAGCTTTTGTACCGCTGAGATAAGCCGCTAAAGCTTCGTCCGCTTTCAATAAGGCATCGCTAAAGTTTTTGTCGGGTATAGCCACTGACCAAAACTGAAGGCGAGCAGTTGATTGTAAGAAAGAACGAACACGCTCAGGATTACGCACACCAGCTAGTTCTACGGAGATAATTCCTTTTCTTTTGTCAAGGTTAACGTTAGGGTTGGCTACACCAAATTTGTCAATACGTGTTTGTATTACATGGTAAGTGCGATCGATGGCATCATCTGATTCTCTACGGATTTTAGCCAAAACTTGTTCTGCAGTAGAGTTAATGGTAATCTCTTTTTCAGATGGTTTTGTAAACAAAGAGGCTAGGTTGCCACCATTGTTTTTGGCATAAGCTTCTCCAAATAATTTAATGAAATCTGCATCGCTGTTGGCTTTCAATACATTAGCGTCATTGATCGCTTTGTTTAATGCAGGGTCTTTGGGGTTATTACTCATCGAGCGTACAAGACCATCCAAACCTACTTCTAAAGTTACGTTCATACCTCCTTGAAGGTCTAGTCCAAGATTGATTTCTTGATCTTTAGCTTCTTGGAAAGTGTATTTTTTTACTAAGGCATTAAAGACCGTTTCTCCCTGAAGACTATCAGTAATCTGGTCGAAACGAGCATCAATGGCTCTAGCTTGTTCGTCAGGGTTGCTGGCAAGTTCGGGCTGCTTGGCCAGTACATAGCTACGAGCGGATGCTCTAGCTTTGTTCTCTATATTCTGCACCACAAAAGTGAAAGAAAGTTGATACAGCGAAATGAGGATAAGTGCTACGGTAAAAAATTTTACCAAACCTTTTAATTGCATAGGTCTTGAGGGGTTAAAACAGTAGTATTGTGTTAATAAAAATGAAAGTCGGCAAATATAGCATTTTAACTTTAAAAACAATGGTATGGATAATATGGGATGTGATAAGCTTGGGGATAAAAAGTATTATTCATTTGAGGTCTTCCAGAAGGACGGCTTATTCTATAGTCTTTGCTTATGCCTACCATCATAAAATGAGGCTTCATTATTTACTGAATATTGAGTACTTTTGGCAGCTGCTGTAAAAACATTATAGTTTTAATGAGGATTCATTGAACCAGCAATTTTTTAACGAAAAAAAACATCACTGATAACGACCATTATTTACTATATCAGCTTGCCGTTTATTTACTTATTATCGGTAATGCCATTTAGGATATTATATGGTGTGTCTGATGTTTTTTATGTATTGCTCTTTTATATTTTTGGCTATCGGAAAAAGGTTGTGTTGAACAATTTACGTTCTTCATTTCCCTACAAAACAGAGCAAGAATTACTTGTATTGCGCAAAAAATCATACCGATATTTTTGTGATTTGTTTGTAGAAACTTTTAAAACGCTGACCATTAGCAAAAAAGCGATGGTACGCCATTGTAGCATAGAAGAACAATCATTAGCTCTTTTACATAAATTGGCCAGTAATGGCGAGAGTATTTTACTCGTATTGGGTCATAAAGGCAACTGGGAATGGGCCGGTAATACCTTTTCGCTTTTGAGTGAGCATCAGTTATTTGTTATTTATCACCCTTTAAGCAATGTTCATTTTGACAAATTAATGTACAAAATGCGTACAAGGTTTGGAACAAAGCTCATTGCGATGAAGGATACTTTTAAAGAAATGGTGCGCCAAAGAGACATACTAAGTGCCACTGCTTTTATTGCCGATCAAACGCCGCAACCTAATAGTGCTCATTGGATGACGTTTTTACATCAAGATACTCCGGTATTTGAAGGGACAGAAAAAATTGCGCGCAAATTGAATAGAAAAGTGATTTTTGTAAGCGTTCAAAAAATAAAAAGAGGTTATTATACAATAGTATTAGATGAAAAAAATGTGCTTAAGCCCAGTGATTTTAAAGAATCAGCATTGACGGAAGCCCACATGAGATTACTAGAAGAATCAATTATTGAAGAGCCAGAGACTTGGCTATGGACCCACCGGAGGTGGAAGCACAAAAGAAACAATATTAATTAGACTACTTAATTCAATTTAGATCAACACAATGCTAACAGGAAAACAATTAATACTTGCTACCAAACCTTATGCGCAAGAACAAAGAGGAAGAAGTTGGTACGTATTACTCAGTACTTTAACGCTGTTTTTGGCAGCTGCTGCGGGAACTATATATGGACAATACATTGCCATCCGACTAAGCTGTAGTATACTCATGGCACTATTGATGATGCGCATGTTTATTATTTATCACGATTTTGAACATCATGCTATTTTACAAAAATCTCGTATAGCCAAGTTGATTATGTCAGCTTACGGATTATACATGCTTACCCCTTCTAGTATTTGGAAGCGCTCGCACGATTACCACCACAAAAATAATTCCAAACTCTTTAGTGCAAGTATTGGTTCTTATCCCATTGCTACCAAAAAGAAATTTGCCTCTATGGGTAAAGGTGAGCGCCTTGCTTATTTAGCCATTCGTCACCCATTAGTGATGTTATTCGGCTATTTTACCATTTTTATATTTGGCATGTGTATCTCTTCTTTTGCCAGTACACCTAAAAAACACTGGGATTCTTTGGTAGCGCTTATACTGCACATTGGCTTATCGCTATTTGTGTTCTTTTTCTTTGACGCCCAAACCTGGATGTTTACTTTATTACTGCCCTTTACCATCACTTGCGCTATTGGTTCCTATCTTTTTTATGTACAGCACAATTTTCCCGGTGTTGTGTTCAATAATAACGAAGATTGGACTTACGAAAAGGCTGCTTTAGACTCCAGTAGCTATATGAAAACAAATCCCGTGATGGCTTGGTTTTCGGGTAATATCGGCTACCATCATATTCATCACCTTAATGCCCGTATCCCTTTTTACCGTTTGCCCGAAGCTTTTAAAAATATAAAAGAATTACAAATGGCAAAAGAAACTTCCCTCAAAATAAAAGACATGGTGGAATGTTTCAAATTGAAAATTTGGGATCCAGAATTACAAAAAATGATTAGCCTTAAGGAATTCAAAATGACCATGTCCTAGTTTTTGAAATTTCGCTTTCAATCGCTATTTATGATAAAGTCTTTTCGTTGTTTATTTTTGGCTATAGTCGTTTCGGCTGCTTGCATTTTTACTGGTTGCGAGCAAGAAGGTATTAGTATCAACATTTTTTCAATCGAAGATGATAAACAACTTGGCTTGCAAACCAAAAGTCAAATTGAAGCAGATCCAGAACAATTTCCTATTCTTAATCCTGCATCTCACGCCCTTGCTTATGACTACATCAATGCCCTAAGAGATGACATTCTTGCTGGGGGACAAGTAACCCACAAAGATGATTTTCTTTGGGAAGTCAAGATTATTAAAAATGATGATGTACAAAATGCATTTTGTACCCCAGGAGGCTACATTTATTTATACACGGGATTAATTAAGTATCTCGATAATAAATCATCATTGGCAGGTGTTCTAGCGCATGAGATGGCCCATGCCGACAAAAGACATAGTACCGCGCAACTTACAAAACAGTATGGTGTACAAACTTTGTTGGATGTGGTCTTGGGTAATGATCAAGGCCTACTTACCCAAATCGGCGCACAATTAGTTAGTTTGTCCTTTAGTCGTACTGATGAAACCCAAGCAGATGAATATTCTGTTACCTACCTTTGCCCTACCAAATATCAGGCTGATGGCGCGGCTAATTTCTTTCAAAAAATCATTGATCAAGGTTCATCTAGTCCGCCCGCATTTTTAAGCACTCATCCAAATCCGGATAATCGTGTTGCATATATTCGGGAACAAGCGCAGCTAGGGGCCTGTAAGCCAATTATTACTAGTACTGAAAACGATAAGGATTATGCTGCTTTTAAGGCATTGCTTTAAGCTATTGGTAGCCTAATAAAATAGAGGAAAGTCACAATTATTTGTGACTTTTTTTATGGAGATACAAAAGAAATTCTTTCTTCTTAGAGTGACATCTGCTCTATAATCATTTACCTTCGCACAACTTTACACACTTTTAAAATTATGGAAAGGATATATTTTGATAATGCTGCCACAACAGCTCTGGCTCCCGAAGTTTTGGAATCGATGATGCCTTACCTTACCGAAAAATTTGGTAACCCAAGCTCCATTTATTCTTACGGCCGAGAAACAAAAATGGCTATCGAAAATGCCCGTAAACAAGTTGCTAAAATTTTGGGGGTAACACCCGGCGAAATTTTCTTTACCTCTGGCGGTACAGAAAGTACCAACACGGCTATTCACACTGCCGTTAGAGATTTGGGTTGCGATTTTATCATTAGCTCTCCCATTGAACATCATGCTACATTACACTGTGCAGAGCAAGTAGCTCATGAGCGTAATATTCCTTTACGTTTTGTACAAATAGATGCATTAGGCCATGTCGATCTGCAGCATCTTCAGGCACTTTTGGCTGGCCACTCTGGTAAGGCCTTGGTAACTTTAATGCATGCTAATAATGAAATTGGAAATTTATTAGAAGTAGCTGCTGTTGGCGATTTGTGCGAACAATATCATGCTGTATTTCATTGTGATATGGTGCAAACAATTGGTCATTATCCACTTCAGTTGTCTGCATTAAAAGTGCATTTTGCTAGTGCGGCTGGGCATAAATTTCATGGTCCAAAAGGTGTTGGCGTATTGTATATCAATGCCCAAACCCAGATCAAACCCTTAATCCACGGTGGTGCCCAAGAGCGCAATATGCGGGCCGGAACAGAGAATTTATATGGTATTGTTGGTTTTGCAAAAGCACTTGAATTAGCCTATAATCACCAAGATGCTGACGCACAGTATATCTTTGAATTGAAGGAATACATGCATCAGTTATTGAAGCAAAATTTTCCTGAAATCATTACCAATGGTGATGCTTTTGGAAATTGTTTGTATACCGTATTGAACGTATCCTTTCCCAAAACCGAACAATCAGAAATGCTTCTTTTCAACCTGGATATGGCTGGTATCTGTGTAAGTGGCGGCAGTGCTTGTTCTAGCGGCACAACTTCAATCAGTCATGTTATCAAAGCATTGCACAATGGACAATCAGAAAATATGATACCGATTCGTTTTTCTTTTTGTAAAAATAATTCCAAAGAAGAAGTGGAAAAAGTAATCGAAAAATTAAAGGAGCTTTTGTAACTGCAAAGGCTAGATTTTTTTACAAAGGGTATTGCTTTATCGGCAATACCTTTTTTCATAATAGCGATTTTCCATCCAGAATATATATATTTTACAATGGCCATAAAGCTTTACGCTCTTCTTTATGGGCTTCAATCATACACCATGTATGGAACAAAAGCAGTAGTTTGCCTTGACTGTAAACCGCATTTATTTGCTGTTTTTTTTGCTTTTATAGTCCTTAATGGTGTTGATGTAAAGATTTTCGTATAAGGGAACAATCTTACCGCGTTCAAAATTTTTGGTATGGTTTAAAGCCCGAGACTTAAATTCTTCCAAGCTTGTATCGTCTTTCAAAATTTTTATTGCTCCATCGGCCATGCTTTCAATATCTCCTACATCACTCAAATAGCCGGTAACTCCGGGTACATTGATTTCTGGCAAACCACCTGTATTGGTAGAGATGACGGGTACACCGCAGGCCATGGCCTCTAATGCAGCTAATCCAAAACTTTCATATTCTGAAGGCAAAATGAACAAATCGGTAATACTCAATATTTCATCTACTTGATCTTGCTTGCCTAAAAATCGCATATCGTTGCATACGCCTAAGCTGCGGCTCAATTCTTCGGCATTGGGTCTTTCTGGCCCATCCCCAATCATTAACAACTTGGAGGGGATTACTTTTCTTATTTTTTCAAAAACACGGATGACATCTTCTACTCGTTTTACTTTTCTGAAATTAGATACATGGGCTAAAATTCGTTCTCCTTGTGGTGCGAGCATTTTTTTAAAATGCTCCTTGTCGCTATGTTGAAAGCGCTGTGTATCCACAAAATTGGTGATGACATGAATTTCTTTTTCCATAGCAAAATGCTTGTAGGTTTCTTGCTTCAGATTTTCAGAAACGGCAGTAATGGCTGATGATTCATTCATCGAGAAAGTAACTACAGGCATATATTTGGGGTCTCGGCCAACTAGTGTAATATCGGTGCCATGTAGAGTAGTAATAAAAGGGATGTCTTTGCCTTGCTTCTTTAAAATTTGCATCGCAAAATAAGCTGCTGATGCATGCGGTATGGCATAATGAACATGTAGGATATCCAATTGGTTATTTACAATTACATCCACCATTGTACTGGTCAAAACGGTTTCGTAAGGTGCAAAGTCAAAAAGAGGGTAAGAAGGGACCGTCACCTCGTGGTAATAAACATTGGGATGAAAATGCAGGCGTACAGGCTGTTGGTAGGTAATAAAATGTACCTCATGTCCTTTTTCAGATAGGGCCATGCCCAATTCTGTAGCCAATACGCCACTACCGCCAAATGTTGGATAACAAACAATGCCAATTTTCATATACTGCAAAAGTAGTTCTTGCCCTAAATATTTTGGCTTTTTATTTCGATATTAGATTATAGCTTTGCTTTATTAATTATTTGGTTTGAAAAGAGTATTTATTCTCCTATTGGCTTTGCTCTATTTTGTGGCGGGTAGCGGTATGTTGCTGCGTCAGCATTATTGCGCGGGAGAATTTGTGGCTACTCAAGTCGATTTTAGTAGCCTAGGCAGTACCGAAATGTGCGATGATTGTGGAATGGAAGAAGAGGAGGGTGGTTGTTGCGAGAGCAAAACCCTAATCCTCAAGAAAACCATTGAGCAACAAATTAATGAAATACACTCTTGGGATATTCCCTTTTGCTTCATTGATTTATTGCCTGTTTTCACAATGCCTAGTATGCCAAGGCCAAGTGTTGCTCGGCTCATAGCTTTACAGGCCTTTCCAAAGCCTCCACCGAAGGCGATTCCTCTTTTTAAAGAATTTTGTTGTTTTAAAATTTGATCAGCTGCACCATTCCTTGGTGCTAGATCAGTTTTTTGGGTCTTAAAATGCTCCTTTCCTATTTTTGAAAGGGGCTCTTCTTCCTTCAATAAAATTTTTTAAACAATGAAAACTCTCTTTTTAAGCTTTGCTCTGATCATGAGCAGTTTCTTATCATTTGCACAAATTCAATCTGCAACCCTTACTGCCAGTGGCCTTACTTGTAGTATGTGTAGTAAATCTATTTTTAAAGCATTAGAAAAATTAGCATCGGTTCAATCCGTGGAAGTAGATATTGACCAATCGGTTTTTCAAATTCAATTTAAAGACAATGCCCATGTACAGCCTGACGACATCAAAAAAGCGGTCACAGAAGCCGGATTTGCCATTGCTTCATTACACATTGTGGCTCGCTTTCCAAAGTTGAATTTGGCAAAAGATGCCCATAATATTTATGCTGCTGCTACTTATCATTTGCTCAACGAGGGTAATCAAGCCCCAAATGGCGATGTGGCATTCAGGATAGTCGATAAAGGTTTTGTACCAGATGCTGCATTTAAACAGTATAAAAAAATGACCAATATGCATTGCATAGAGACGGGTAAACTTGCATCATGTTGCCCTAAAGATGCTTCAATAGGTTCTCGTGTTTATCATATCCTCTTTTAAATTTTTGATAGTATAGGATTATGAAAAACAAGAAAAGGATCTTATGGTTCATGTTTATGATTTTAGGGTCATCATTGAAGGCCCAAGAATTATTTAATTATAGCGAACCTGCTAGTAATATGCCTGCCCATAGCTTGGGTATTCGCTTAACAAATAACATACTCGATGAAAAGCATTTAGGCCAAATTACCCATCAATTTTTACCCGAATTGATGTGGGGTGTTCATAAAAATTTGATGCTGCATGTAGAAGCTATTGCCAATAATAGCGAGACACCTTTTCGCCTTGCCGGTGCTAGTGTTTATGCTAAATACCGTTTTTATAGTCAGGATGAAGTACATCGTCATTTTAGAATGGCTGCTTTTGCCCGTGCTGCATACAACCAAGGTCATGTGCATTATCAAGAAATAGAAACCAATGGCATGAACACTGGTGCTGAGTTGGGTTTTATAGCTACCCAGCTGCTACATAAGCAAGCTTTATCTGCATCCTTCAGTTATGAGCAAATAGGCAATAATGGTGCCGGAAATGATATCCATGCAGGCAATGCCTTGAGGGCACTCAATTATTCGGCATCTACAGGTAGGTTAATATTACCTCGGAGATATACTTCTTATAAGCAAACTAATCTCAATCTTATGTTCGAGGTCTTGGGGCAATATCAGCCAGAATTAGGTTTGTACTTTGTAGATGTTGCACCATCAATTCAGTTTATCATTCATAGTCAAACCCGTATTGATATTGGTTTTCGGCAACAAATGGCAGGTGATATGGAAAGGATGGCTAAGCGTGGTCTGATGATTAGGCTAGAGCATTTGTTGTTTGCTGTTTTGTAGTATAATGTTGAAGAAAGAAAGGAGCAATAATTACTTATTGCTCCTTTTCTATAAATTTTGGTACAGGTTCATCATTTGTGTACTTAATATCTCTGGCGAAAAATGCTTGAGTGCATAGTCGTAACCTTCTTTGCGCATACTCGCTGCAAGTTCTTTGTTATCTAAAATGAGCAACATTGCATCCATAAGTTCTTGCGCCTTTTGAGGATGAATATACAGCGAATGTGCACCACCTGCTTCGCATAATGAAGAGGTATTAGCGGCTATTACTGGTGTTTTACTCAAAAGTGCTTCTGCAATGGGTAATCCAAATCCTTCATAGAATGAAGGGTAGATTAGAGCGCTTGCTAGTTGGTAGATAGATTGCAAATGGAGGTTATCATGTACATTTTCAAGCCAGATAAAACAATGTTCTAAGCCATATTGGGCAATCAGTTTTTTGCAGTCGATTTTATATTGTCCTCCCTTGCCGATCACAACAATGGGTATCTTGATTGTGCTATGACCTAAGTGATAGGCTTCAATAATGAGCTTCAAATTTTTACGCGTTTCAATACTGCCTACATACAGAAAAAATTCAGGCGGCAATGGGTAGGCCTGTCTCACTTCGTTGTTGGCAACATCACTCCGTAAATGATAAAATATGGGATTGCAACTTTGGTAGATAACCGCAATTTTTTCTGGCTCTATTTGGTAGAATTTGATAATGTCCTGCTTGGTATTATTACTAATGGCCACTATTTTATCTGCTTGCCGACAAGCGTATTGAAACTTACGATTGTAGATTACTCTTTCACCAAGGCTATAGGTTTCAGGATATAATTTAAAAATTAAATCGTGGATGGTGACTACGCTTTTTATTCCCGATTGGTTAATGTTGTGGGGCAATTCATTACTCAATCCATGGTATACCTGAATGCCTGCTTTTTGTAAATCTTTTACGATAGAGAAGCTTCGCCAATAGGATTTTATCCGTGCTTTACTTTCATGTACCTGAAATTTGAGTGTATCACAAAAATTTTCTGTAGTCTCTATCTGTTTCTTTTCGGGGGTAAATAAATGATACTCCTTGTTGGGGTAGGATAATTGCAAATTACCTACCAAGCTACGGCTGTAATTGCCTAAGCCGGTATGGTTGTTAAAGAGCCTTTTGGCATCAAATGCAATTTTCATTTGGCGAAAATAAAAACATAATTACTATTCTACTCGCTAATTTTCTCAGTTCCTTATTTTTTGCAGGATGTGAATGCCGCAGGGATTAACTTTGACACCCATTACTCACTATTGATAGATCTGAGATGAACCTTAAATCCTACCTCATAAGCCTTCTGGTTTGCCTTATTTCATTTGCTAGCCTGGCCCAGCAAAAAAAATATTCTATAGCTGCTGTTGCTTTTTATAACCTTGAGAATTTTTTCAATCCTGAAGATAATCCAGAAACCAATGATGAAGATTTTACACCTGAAGGTTCTCATCGCTATACCGAGGCTGTATTTGCACAAAAGGCAAAAAATATGGCTGAAGTACTAGCGCAATTAGGTACAGATTTGTCGCCAGAGGGTGCAGCACTAATTGGGGTTTGTGAGGTAGAAGATGATCGTGCTTTGAAGGTCCTCCTTCAACAACCAGTACTCAAGCCAAGAAATTATCGATTTGTTCGTATCGATGGGCCTGATAGGCGGGGTATCAATGTGGCACTTATTTATAGCCCTAGATATTTTCATTTAATTTCGGCAAAATCGATACCCGTTAATTTGAAATTTGCAGGGGGTGGCCTTACACGCGATGTATTACTTGTAGAGGGGGTATTGCAAGGCGATACGGTTTTTGTACTGGTCAATCATTGGCCATCGCGCAGTGGTGGAGAGGCTCGCTCCGCGCCCAAACGCGCTGCTGCAGCCCATGTGAATAGGCAAATTGTCGATAAGATTTTGGCCACAAATAATCGGGCAAAAATTATTTTAATGGGTGACCTTAATGACGATCCTGTAAATGAAAGTGTAGCAAAGATTTTGGGTGCCACGAATAATCAAGAGAAAGCCATTAGTCATCATCTTTTGTATAATCCTTGGACAACATTTTATGATCGAGGATTGGGTACATTGAGTCACAATGATAGATGGAATTTGTTTGATCAAATTCTGCTTTCACCTGCTTGGTTGAACAATCATACTGGTCGATGGCAATATTACCAAGCGCGTGTATTTGATAAGGATTTTCTGAAAAATTCATTTGGAGCATATCGTGGTTATCCGCACCGCAGTTATAATGGTACTAAATGGATTAATGGGTACAGTGATCATTTTCCTACCCTTATTTATTTAATAAAAGATGCACCCCAACAAATCACTGACTAAAACAATTATATGATTAAATTCTGGAGCTCGCTTGCTCTTTTGTTGCTGTCTTTTGGAGCCCAATCACAGGATATGCGCTTTATAAAGCAAAGTATCTACACCCTTGCTGGACCTGGTTTTGGTGGGAGAGGTTATGTCGCCAATGGTCGGGATAAGGCAGCCCGATTTTTGCATAGAAATTTCAGTGAAATGCGATTAAACTCTTTTTATGATTCCGGAAATTTTTATCAGCAATATCATTTTTCGGTCAATACATTTCCGAATAAAGTAGAATTGAAGTTGGGTAAAAAATATATGGAGCCTGGAGTTGATTTTATTGTAGATGCTGGGAGTGTTGGATTCCGAACAGCGGAGAAAAGTAAAATGGACATAATAAATTTGAATAAAATTAAAGATTCAATACAATGGCAAAAATTGAAAAGTAGTTTTAGGTCCGATAAAGTGTATCAACTAAAGCATTTTGATACCTTATGTAACCGAATGAACAGTAGCCATAGGGTGATGGTTCAGCAATTACCCGCAGCTTGTTATCTCATACCCCAAAACAATAAATTAATATGGACGGTAGCCACTGATAATATTCCAGCTACGGTTTTCTATGTTGCCGATAGCTCATTAGCCAAAGGGAAAAAGGTAGAGGTGCATGTGCAGCATAAATTCTTAAAAAAAGCACCCAGCAACAATGTAATTGGCTATATACCTGGCACTCTAGTTCCGGATAGTTTTTTTGTGTTTACGGCACACTACGACCATTTAGGAAAGATGGGTAACCAGGCCATTTTCCCCGGTGCAAACGACAATGCAAGTGGTACTGCTTTTATGTTGGCCTTAGCAAAGTATTTTAAAGAAAACCCACCTAAATATTCCATAGCTTTTATCGCATTTAGTGGCGAAGAGGCTGGCTTATTAGGTTCTTCCCATTATGTTGCTCATCCTGCTTTTCCTTTATCCAATATTAAGTTTCTAGTCAATATTGATTTGATGGGCGATGCAAGTGATGGCCTTACAGTGGTTAATGCAGAAGAACAAAATAACGCATTTGAGTTGTTGCAGAAAATCAATACTGCAAAAAACTACTTGCCTAAAATCAATAGCAGAGGCAATGCGCCCAATAGTGATCATTACCCTTTTACGCAAGCAAAAGTTCCTGCCATTTTTATTTATGCAATGGGCGGCAAAGGCCATTATCACGATGTGTTTGATCGGCCAAAAGAGTTATCGCTTAATAAAATTCCCGAAGTGTTTCGATTGCTTTGCGATTTTATTAATCAAAAATCCCACCAATAGGTCATGCTCAAGAAAAAATTGGTTGTTCTTACTGGTGCAGGTATTAGTGC
>JAIXWS010000021.1 GCA_027491165.1 Sphingobacteriales bacterium
ATTCCCTTTTGGATTTTTGCTGTTATTGCAGTGCTATACTTTTCGGCAGTAAGGGTCGATTTGATGGATATTGACGCCACACAATATGCCGAAATCAGTCGAGAAATGGCTCAAAGTGGGGATTACCTGCATATCTACGACCGAGGCAATAATTATTTAGACAAACCGCCTTTTCTATTCTGGATCAGTGCAGCCAGTATCAGCATTTTTGGAGCCAGCAATTTTGGTTTCAAATTTCCATCCCTTCTTCTAGCCTTATTAGCCATTTATGCCACTTATCGCTTGGCTAAACTGCTATACGAAGAACATACTGCAAGAGTAGCAGCCTTGATTCTAGCAAGCTCACAAGGAATGTTTTTGATGACCCAAGATGTACGCTGCGACCTTGCATTAATGAGTTTGGTGATCACCAGCATTTGGTTGATGAAAGAGGCCGAAATTAAAAGACGTTGGTGGAATGTATTGGGAGGAACCGCTGCAATTGCCTGTGGGATGATGACCAAAGGACCAATTGCTTTAATGGCACCGATGTTTTGTTTAGGAACAGACTGGGTGCTCAAACGCAACTGGAAGCAAATCTTCAATTACCGCCATTTATGGGGGGGATTAGTGATTGCCATAATGTTGATTCCGATGAGTATAGGATTGTACCAACAATACGACCTTCATCCAGACAAATTTATTGACGGAAAATCGGGCGTATCGGGATTAAAATTTTTCTATTGGACCCAAAGTTTTGGTCGCATCACAGGCGAAAATGTGTGGAATAATGGTGCGGATATTTCCTTTCAATTGGTCAATATGCTGTGGTCATTTTTACCATGGATATTCATTTTGTTACCCGCTTTATTTTTAAGCATAGGCAGTCTCATTCGACAAAAATTTAAACTGACTGCGCAACAAGAATGGATATCTACAGGCGGATTTATTTTGTGCTATGTAGCGGTTGGTTTATCTAAATACCAATTGCCGCATTACATATTTGTAGCTTTCCCAATGGCCTCCATCGCTTGCGCATCCTTCTTAAGAGACTGCTATGAATTGAAGTTGTATCCCAAACTCACAAGGCTATTGACTACAATAATGATGGGTGCTGGTCTGCTCCTATTTGTAGGGGTGTTGATGATTCTACTGATTGTATTCCCTGCTGCATGGTATTGGCTAGTATTATGCGCAATTTGCCTATCGCTTTATTTTTTCTTAGTACTGCGCAAGAACAGTCAGGGCAAAATAATTTGGGTGGGAGCCAGCGTAATGATCCTCATCAATATTTTTCTCACCCATCATTTCTACTACGAATTGATGCAATACCAAGTGGGTACTGTAGTGGGTAAATACATTCGCCAACACAATATTCCCAATAACAAGATAATGGTATACCGCATGGGTGACCCACTGAATTCCTTGCATTATAATGCCAATCGTGTCATCAGAATTCAACGCGAAAAAGGTTATTTACCCTCACAAGCGGGCGACTATATTTTGACCCAAAAAGAAGGATTGACTGAACTAGAGGAAAGAGGTTTTGAGTTGCAGATCTTGATGAAAAATGAGCTCTTCAAAGTGAGTGAATTGAAACCTGATTTTATGAACCCCGCTACCCGCAAAAAAGCAACGAGTACCTATTATTTTTGCAAAGTACTCAAGCAAGGAAATAGTTTAGCGATTCAATAAACTGTTTAAGGCAAGTATTATCTGTTTTGGTTTAATGCTATCCATATCCTTGGTCACCGCGCGATAATTTTGATTTTTTTTACTGCTCAAATATTGTTGGGTAAAGACCGTTTTTACCTTATCAAAACCTGCTTCTTCGTAGGCAACGAAACGTTGGGCGTTGACACCATTGGCTAAAATTACGCTTGGCTTTTTTAAAGAAACAGCCGCATGCGCCGCCATGGTATCGCCTGTAATAACCGCTAGCGAAGCAGCAATAGCATTAAGGGTATCCACCAGATTGGTTTGCCCAACAATAGAATGAGCATGGGTTGCAGCCACGATTTTTTCGGCAATAAGCATTTCATTTTTCCCACCGGAAAGTAAGGGCTCAAAACCGCCTTTCTGCAATAATTTGACCAATTCAATCCAATACTGTAATGGCCATGTTTTGCTTTGTGCAGCAGCACCAATAAAACAAATCACTTGCTGAGGATTAATAGGGCTATTGGATATAGGCAAAAAAGGAAGTGCTATTGTCTGTTGCACTCCTGAAACAAAGGAGGCAAAATGTTTATTGAATATAAATTCGTGTGCTGGCTCTTCCTGCACCAAAAACTTATTGTACAAAGCATCCGAAATGATATTAGACTTAGCTAATGGCAGCGAATTGTGCGCAGCAAAGCGATTAGCCGCTCCGCTGGCTACCACTATCAAATCATCCAATAACAGCGGTCTCGTGCGCGAGGGACATACAATTGTTTCAAATTTTTGTTCTCGGATAGTTTGCCACAATTCATTTCTGTAGCTTTCACTAGACAGATATTGCTGCTTATGCACCCAAATGGTATCATCGACAGCTTGACGATCAAAAGCATCGAAAATATCTTTCCATACTATGTTACCAATGAGTGTAATCGAATAATTTGCAAATCGCTCCGATTGCTTATACACCTCGATAAAATTGCGCCACAACAAATAATCACCAATATCGTCTAAGCGAACAATAGCGAGTTTTTTTTCTGTGCTGGCCTGCAATGGCCATTGCTCCAAAAAACCGCGCCATTCTTCAAACAAGCGCATCCATTGATGCTCTTGTTTTTGTTGGCTGCGCCATCGTAGAAATAAACCAATTGTACGAATCATAAGTATAGCATACAGAAATTAAGACAACTGTTCTTCTAATGCCATCAATTCTTCAAAAGCCTTGTCGTATTGCTTATTCAAGGCATCAGACTGATGGCTTAGTTTTTTATATTGCTCGTCTAATTGCTTGAATTTTTCTTTATCCTGATACACCGATGGGTCTGCCAAGGAAGCTTCCACTTTTGCTTGTTCTGCTTTACATTGGTTCAGGTCTTCTTCTAATTTTTGAAAGGCTTTTTGTTTGCTCTGCAATTCCTTTTTCAATTGACGCAACTCATCATCATTTACCTTTTTTTTTTCGGGTTTGGGCGCGGCTACTTTTGGAGCAGCAGCACCTTGCTCAGCAAGTTTTGCCTTAGCTGCTTTTTCTGCCTTATAGACCAGCCATTCGTCGTAGGGGCCATTAAATTCTTTGATGATTCCCTCTTCAATCTCCCATATTTTATTGGCTGTTTTGCTCACAAAATATCGATCATGCGACACCAATACCAATGTTCCTTGGTACTTATTCAAGGCCTCAATCAACATTTCTACACTTTGCATATCCAAGTGGTTGGTCGGCTCATCCAGCATTAAAAAATTTCCTTTGGCTACAATAGTTTTGGCCAAAGCAACACGCGCTTTTTCACCACCCGACAAGACCTTAATTTTCTTGAATACATCGTCACCACTAAACAAAAAGCAACCCAATATCTGACGCAGTTCCACTTCCGTTTTACCACTGCCACACATTTTCATTTCTTCCAGGATCTCATTGTTTATATCTAAGGATTCTAACTGATGTTGGGCGTAAAAACTTTCTTCCACATTATGGCCTGGCTTGCGCTCTCCCTCTATTTCTTCGGCACCAGATATAATTCGTAGCAATGTAGATTTTCCTTTACCATTGGCGCCCAATAAGGCAATTTTATCCCCCCGCATAATCTCTGCGGTAGTATTTTTGAGGATGGTGAGTTTACCGTAAGATTTACTCACATTATTAAGGGTGCAAATGATTTTACCGGGCTGAATGCCTACGTGGAAGTTGATGTTCATTACGGGCACACTCGCATCGGGCGCCTCAATCATTTCTAATTTATCCAAACGTTTAACGGCTGATTGAGCCTGAGCTGCTTTGGTGGCTTGCGCACGGAAACGCTCAATAAAACGTTCTTCTTTCTTAATGTACTCTTGCTGGTTCTCGTAAGCTCTTTGCTGCAATTCCATCCGCTCAGCCTTTTCTTTCAAATACCAAGAATAATTACCGGTATACTGTACCAAATCGCGTTGCCATACCTCCACAATTTTGGTGACCATTTTATCCAAGAAATGACGGTCATGCGACACCACTACAACAGAGCCTGGATAGCTTTGCAAATAGCGTTCTAACCATTCGATAGAAGGCAAATCCAAGTGGTTGGTTGGCTCATCCAGCAGCAACAATTCGGGCGCTTGCAACATCATTTTGGCTAGCAAAACGCGCATCCGCCATCCACCCGAAAAGGTATCGTAAGGGCGTTGCAAATCCTCGGTCGTGAAACCAAGGCCTTCCAAAACCTCAGCTGTTTTATGATCCATTTCATAACCACCGGCTACTTCAAAATCGTGCAATGCGTGGCTATAATCGTTTAATAATTTTTCGTCATCGGGTTTACTTTCCAATTCGGCAAGGATATCATTCATCTCCTGCTCTATTTTATGTGCTTTTTCAAAAGCCTGCATACCTACTTTTAAGATGGAATCTGAAGTAGAAAAACTAAGCAAATCCTGATTGAAAAAACCAATACTGACATCTTTGGGCTTGTTTACCGTGCCGCTCTCAGGCGAGTACGCACCTGTCATAATGCGCAATACAGTTGATTTTCCGGCACCATTAACACCCACCAATCCAATACGTTCGTTGTTGCCAATTTGCCAATTCACTTCATCGAGCATGGTGCGCGCCCCGAATGAAAAACTTAAATTTTGTAAAGAAAGTAACATAAGGGCGCAAATTTAGGCAATTAGACAATTCGACAATTAGTTAATTCGTTTATACCCCTTTGGACAATGAGGCAATTGTATTGCTAGTGAACTAAGAGGCTCCAGCTAGCAGATTGTTGGCAGTCCGCTAAGCTTTAACTATTTTTTTGTGCCTAAGGAGGGGGGTATTTGCCTGCAAATTAAGCATCCCCATTTTCTATAGTTCAAAATGCCCTAAGCTTAGCCCCCGAACAGCATGACAGCACTGATTAGCATCCAAAGGCATTGTACTGCACAATAAACCCTATCTTTGCTTATTCTTTCAGAAGAACGTACGCTCTGTACTTGTAATTATTACCGCTTACATTTCAGTCTTCTCCCTTACATTTTTCTTTGGAGTATTTTTTCAAATCTGTATGGCCTATGCCATGCGGAAGACTATAATCATTAAAAATCAACAATGACATTTAAAGAATTAAATTTGATACAGCCCTTATTGGGCCCACTCGACAAAATGGGTTATACCCAAGCCACCCCCATCCAAGAACAATCTATTCCCCATTTGCTAGCTGGACGCGACATCTTTGGTTGCGCACAAACAGGAACCGGTAAAACAGCGGCTTTTGCCTTACCTATTTTACAAATGCTGGATGCGGCCAAAATTGGCCCACGCAGTGGCACCAAGGCCTTAATACTCGCACCAACACGCGAGCTAGCCATACAAATCCATGAAAACATTGTGCTCTACAGCGAAAACCTGAACATCAGCTCAACCGTAATTTTTGGTGGGGTCAACCAACATAGCCAGGTACAAGCCTTGCGCAAAGGCGTGAATATTTTAATTGCCACGCCAGGTCGTTTGCTAGACTTAATGCAACAAGGTTTTGTAAAATTGAATATGGTTACGCATTTTGTATTGGACGAGGCCGACCGCATGTTGGATATGGGTTTTATACACGACATTAAAAAGATTATTCCAAAATTGCCCACACAAAGACAAACAATTTTCTTTTCGGCAACAGTAGCGCCCGACATCAAAAAATTGGCAGATGGTCTATTGATTAAACCCGTAAGCGTGGAAGTAACACCTGTTGCCAGTCCTGCCGAATTGGTAGAGCAGTCGGTTTTTATGGTGGATAAAAACCACAAACGCACTTTGCTAAAGCATCTCATTAAAGAACGAAAAATGGATCAAGTGCTGGTCTTTACCCGTACCAAACATGGTGCGGATAAAGTAGCCAAAGAATTGTGCAAAGCAGGCATCAACGCAGAGGCTATCCATGGCAACAAATCGCAGAATGCGCGCGAGCGTGCACTTGCAGGCTTCAAAAGCAAAACAGTTCAAGCTTTAATTGCTACTGATATTGCCGCACGTGGTATTGATATCGACCGTCTTGGTTTTGTGATCAATTTTGAATTACCTGAGGTGGCCGAAACTTATGTGCATCGTATTGGTCGTACCGGCCGTGCAGGCTCTGAAGGAATAGCACTTTCTTTCTGCGACGCTGAAGAAGTTCAATACTTGAAAGGCATTACCAAACTCATGAAACGCGATATCCCCAAGGTGGAACATCCCTTTAAATAATAAACCACTACAATCGAAAAATAAAAAAATGCTGCACCCTCGTGCAGCATTTTTTTTAATAAGTTATTTTAATGAATAATCTATTTCTAATTTTATTGGTCAACAAACCTTAGGCCTCACCAAACAAATCCCGCTCCAAAATTTCCATATTCACCATATCTATGGCTTCTATAAAGGTTGGGGCATAATTAAGACTATCAATGGCATCTTCTTTTTTGAGCAGTTGCAACATCTCGGCAGGCGGATGGACAAGCACAAAAGAGCTTGCTTGTTCATAGTGCTGTGCCGAGAGCTCAATAAAGGGTTCTAAAAAATCAGATTGAACGTCTAGACACAAAGCTAGATCCACAATAAAATTCCGACTGCCGTTTTGGATTAAAATTTGGCATTGCTCTGCCAATTCCGCAGCCAATTGTGCATTTAATGGGCATGACTGTGGCGTAATAACCGTAAATTGTTCTTTGGCATCAATTTTGAATGTCATAAGGAGCGTCGGGGTTTTAACCAACCAAACAAAAATAATGATAAGGGCGGAACAATTAGTTAAAAATTATAGTGCCAAGAGCACAACTAATTCATTTCTCCCTAACTTTAACTACTTAAAAACTAACGATTAAATGGATTCTAATTTCTCACCAAAAGTAAAAGAAATCATCTCTTACAGTCGTGAAGAAGCCCTTCGTTTAGGTAACGATTTTATCGGCACCGAACATTTGCTTCTTGGATTGCTGCGCGAAGGCGAAGGCATGGCTGTTCGGGTGTTGCAAAATATGAATGTGGACATTTTTTCCCTTCGTCACGAAGTAGAAAATGTGATCAAAGAAAAAACCAGCAAACCACTAGATAGCCTCAGCAGCTTGCCCCTTACCAAACAAGCTGAAAAAGTAATTAGAATTACCGTTTTAGAAGCACGTGCACTGAAAAGCCCAACGGTAGAAACGCAACACTTAATGCTCTCTATTCTTAAAAACAAAGAAAATCCAGCATCGAGTATTCTATTACAAATGGAAGTGAGCTACGAAAACTTCAAAAACGAACTCAATATTTTGCAAGGCAATGCTCCAAGTGCCGAATTTGAAGGCGGACAAAGCGATGACTTTGAAGAAGAAGAAGAACGCAAACAATACCAACAAAAGAAAACAACCGCCAGTACATCTAAATCCAAAACACCGGTATTGGATAATTTTGGCAGAGACGTAACCCGTCAAGCAGAGCAAGGCACATTGGACCCCATTGTGGGACGTGAACAAGAGATTGAGCGGGTATCACAAATTTTATCGCGCCGCAAAAAGAACAACCCTATACTTATTGGCGAACCTGGTGTGGGAAAAACCGCTATTATAGAAGGCCTAGCCTTGAGGATTGTACAACGTAAAGTATCGCGTGTATTGTTTGACAAGCGTGTGGTGAGCCTCGATTTAGCATCGCTAGTAGCAGGTACCAAATACCGCGGTCAATTTGAAGAGCGCATGAAGGCCATCATGACGGAATTAGAAAAAAACCGAGATGTCATTTTATTCATCGACGAGATACATACCATTGTAGGGGCTGGTGGAGCTAGTGGCTCATTGGATGCCTCCAATATTTTCAAACCCGCTTTGGCCCGTGGCGATCTGCAATGCATAGGCGCTTCTACATTAGACGAATACCGTATGCACATCGAAAAAGATGGTGCATTGGACCGTCGTTTTCAAAAAGTATTGATTGAGCAACCGAGTGTAGACGAGACCATTCAAATACTGGAAAATATCAAATCGAAATACGAAGACTTCCACAATGTTGTGTACGACCATGAAGCTATTGAAGCATGTGTCAAACTAAGCGACCGTTACATGACAGACCGCCTATTACCCGACAAAGCTATTGATGTGCTGGACGAAGTAGGCGCTCGTGTGCATTTAAAAAACATCAACGTTCCGCAAAACATTATCGAACTCGAAACACAAATTGAGGAAATAAAACAAGAAAAAAATCGTGTGGTCAAAAGCCAACGATTTGAAGAAGCAGCTGCTTTGCGCGACAAAGAAAAACGCCTAGGAGAAGACTTAGAAAAAGCCAAATTAACTTGGGAAGAAGAAGCCAAAAGTATGCGCTACCCTATTGGTGAAGAAGACATCGCCGAAGTAGTGAGTATGATGACAGGCATACCCGTAATGCGCATGGTAGAAGCCGAAAGTGCGAAACTCATTCGCATGAATGAAGACCTTGCCGCTGCAGTAATTGGTCAAAACGAAGCAATCGGCAAAGTGGTCAAGTCGATACAACGTAATCGTGTAGGCCTGAAAGACCCACGCAAACCTATTGGCTCATTTATTTTCCTTGGCCCAACAGGTGTGGGAAAAACAGAATTAGCGCGATGCCTAGCACGATACATGTTTGATAGTGATGATGCCTTGATCCGCATTGACATGAGTGAGTACATGGAGAAATTTTCACTTACCCGCTTAATTGGTGCCCCTCCAGGATATGTAGGTTATGAAGAAGGGGGACAATTAACCGAGAAAATTCGCCGCAAACCCTACAGTGTGGTATTGCTGGATGAAATAGAAAAAGCCCATCCCGATATTTTCAACATTTTGTTGCAAGTATTGGATGATGGTCAATTGACGGATGGCTTGGGTAGAAAAGTTGATTTTAAAAATACACTCATCATCATGACCTCCAATATTGGTGTTCGCCAATTAAAAGATTTTGGAGATGGTGTAGGTTTTGCAACACAAGCCAAACAAACGACCACCGAAGAAAGCAGCAGAAGTGTGATCGAAAAAGCATTGAAACGTACTTTCTCGCCCGAATTCTTGAACCGAATTGACGATGTAATTATTTTCAACTCTTTGGTACAAGAGGACATCAATAAAATCATTGACATCATTATGAAAGGGGTGATGAAACGCCTGAACAATCTTGGATTTAGCCTTGTATTGAGCGATGATGCCAAAAAGTTTATTGCCGAAAAAGGTTATGATCAGCAATTTGGCGCACGCCCTTTACATCGTGCCATCCAGAAGTATCTCGAAGATCCATTGGCCGAAGAAATACTCAACCACCGCATTGTAAGTGGCGATAATGTGCTTGCAGACTTCAATAGTGAAGAAAGTAAAATCATATTTACCATTGAGCACAATAGCACAACAACAGCTGAAGAAGCGAAATAA
>JAIXWS010000141.1 GCA_027491165.1 Sphingobacteriales bacterium
AACGCTATTAACCTTGGTGTAGTAGAAAGCAAGATTATTGATGCTCAAGAGTTTTCAGATCGCATAGAGGTCAATTATGAGCACAATCATGTTTTCAGAAAAGGCCTTACTCCATACAACGGTTATCCTGTATTAGATTCTATAGCTACTAAAAAAGCTGGTCGTGTATATGAATTCAACTATACTTTTACCCCTGATGAAAAATGGAATCTAGACAATTGTTATGTAATTGCTTATATCAATAACACTACAGGCAATAAAGAAATTTTGCAAGCAAAAGAGGTGAAACTTAAATAGCAACAAAAAGATTTCAGCTAAAAAGCCTTTTTCTTTATCAAAAATTTAGAAAAAGGCACTTTTATTTTTGGCCAAAACAAATCACTTTTACCTACTAATATTTTTCCGAAAATGAATTTCAAATACACAATTATATCTGCTCTTTTTTGTGCCTCCACGATGCTTCAATCTTGTGGTAGCGAACCAAAAGAATCTACAGAAACGGTAAATACAACCGCTGCAATCACTAGCCCTGATTTTAATGCGGATAGTGCTTATAACTATATCGATAAGCAATTGAGTTTTGGTTTTCGTATTCCAGGTTCCCTAGGTCAAAAAAATTGTGCCAATTGGATGGAACAGCAACTAAAGCAATATTGCGATACCGTTTATCGTCAAGAAGTAAGCGTTAAAGGCGGTGATGGTAAAATGTTGCCTTGTATTAATTTGATTGGAAGCATTAACCCCAATGCCAAGCGCCGTATACTGTTGCTCACCCATTGGGATAGCCGCCCTTGGGCAGATGAAGACGACAGTGCACAAACAAAACCGATACTCGCCGCAGATGATGCCGCAAGTGGCGTGGGTGTTTTGATAGAATTATCACGACACATTCAACTTCAAAAAATCAGTCCCGACTTGGGTATCGACATTTTCTTTACGGATGTTGAAGATTACGGAAAAAGCGAATGGGGCGAAGAGAGTTATTGCTTGGGTACCCAATATTGGGCGCGTAATCCGCACTTGGCAGGCTATACAGCAGAGTTTGGCATTTTATTAGACATGGTTGGTGCAAAAGGGGCAATATTCCCTATGGAAATGGTTTCGGCCCAATATGCCGGAGAGGTTCAAAATAGTGTTTATCAGGCTGCAGCAAGAGCAGGTTATTCCTCGTATTTTCCTTTTGTGCAAGGGCCTGGAATTACAGATGACCACAAATTTGTCAATGAATTAATCAGAATTCCTACAATAGACATCATCAATACCCATACGAATGGTGTCGATGTGTTCAAGCCCCATTGGCATACCCACGATGACAATATGAACATCATTGACAGAGCCACTTTAAAGGCGGTGGGACAAACACTGTTACAAGTGATTTATGAAGCTTCTGCGCAACAAAAAAATCCTGCATAATATCCTTAGATAATCTTTCAATATTCAATAATCAATGGCATTAATCAAATCAATTTCGGGTATCAGGGGAACTATAGGAGGCAAGCCTGGTAATGGCCTTAGCCCTATAGACCTTGTAAAATTTACAACAGCCTACGCTCATTTTTTGCAACAACGACATAAAGAAAACAAAACAATCGTCTTGGGTAGAGATGGTAGAATGAGCGGCGAAATGGTCCGCAATATTGTGGTGGCTACTTTGCAAAATTGCGGATTCGATATAGTGGATTTAGGGCTGAGTACTACGCCAACGGTAGAAATGGCTGTTAAATGGGAAGGCGCTGCAGGCGGTATTATTCTTACTGCAAGCCATAATCCCAAGGAATGGAATGCCCTAAAATTATTAAACGAAGAAGGCGAATTTTTAAGCGCTGCCGACGGGCAATGGATTTTAGATTTTGCCGAAAAGGAAGAAGCGGTCTATGCCGATATCAATCATTTGGGTAAAGTTTCCTACAATCAAACATACATGCAAAGGCATATAGAGGCCCTAATAGCACATCCTTTGGTTGATATTACGGCCATTAAATCGAAGGATTTTAAAATAGTTATTGATGCTATTAATTCTACTGGCGCCACTTTTGTTCCTGCTTTATTAAAGGCTTTAGGTGTAGAGCATGTAGTGGTTATCAATGCCGAGGTGACCGGGGATTTTGCACATAATCCTGAGCCATTGCCTGAAAACCTGATAGAACTATGCAGCACAGTATTGAAAGAAAAAGCGCATTTAGGTATTGCTGTTGATCCTGATGTGGATCGGCTTTGTTTTGTCAATGAAGATGGTAGTTTATTTGGCGAAGAATACACTTTAGTGGCCATAGCTGATTATGTTTTGGGTCATACTAAAGGCAATACAGTTTCAAATATGTCTTCTACACGTGCCCTGCGCGATGTAACAGAAAAACACGGTGGGCAATATTTTCCGAGTGCGGTGGGTGAAGTAAATGTGGTGTCCAAAATGAAAGCGAACAATGCCGTAATCGGTGGTGAAGGAAATGGTGGCGTGATTTGTCCTGAATTGCATTATGGTCGTGATGCCTTAGCCGGAATAGCATTGTTTTTGAGCCATCTGGCCAAAAGTGGTCAAACTATTTCTAGCTTGCGCAATAGCTATCCCCATTACATCATTTCAAAAAACAAAATTGAATTACCCGAGGGATTAGATGTGCCCAAAATCTTTGCAGCCATACAGAAAAAATATGCGGCACAACCCATCAATACCGAAGATGGTTTGAAAATAGAGTTTGATACAGATTGGGTGCATTTGCGTACCTCCAATACTGAGCCTATTATCCGCATTTATGCCGAAAGCACGAGCGAGACAACTGCGAATAACATTGCCCAGCGCATTATTGAGGATATTAAAGAAGAAATCAAAAAGTAAATTTTCTGCTTATAAATTTACAATGCCGACAAAAATAATTGGTCGGCATTTTTTTATTTATACTCTCCCTTAGCTGTGATTTTTAAAATGATTTTTCATTATTCATTCTTAATTTTTCATTCTCAACTATCTTTATCCCAATTAAAAATTTTATCGATCATGCAAAAATGGAAAATACCCACTATGGTGCTATTAGGGGCTTCAACACTATTGTCTGCCTGTGGCGAGAAAAATGCAGCCGACAAGTCAGGGTCAAGCCAATTAAAGGATACACCTTTCAACGTAATGGCTGAATCTTTTGCCGACCTGCAATTACTGCGCTATCAAGTGCCAGGCTGGGAGGAATTGACTCTACAACAAAAAACTTTAGCTTATTATTTGTACGAAGCAGCACTCTCTGGTCGTGATTTGTATTATGATCAAGCCAACAAGCATGGATTGACATTGCGCAAAACTATTGAGGCCATCTATGGCACCTATAAAGGCGATAGAAATGCAGCCGATTGGAAAAAGTTTGAAGAATATGCCGGTCGTGTGTGGTTTAGCACAGGCAATCATCACCATTATTCTAAAGATAAATTTGTACCTGAATGCTCTTTTGAGTACTTCAGCGAATTGGTGAAGAATAGCGATCAAAGTCAATTGCCGCTTGCTCAAGGCGAAAATCTTGATGCCTTTTTGAATAGAATAAAACCAGTCATTTTTGATGCCAGTTTCCAACCCAAAATGGTGGACTTACGCGCAGGCGTCGATAATGTGGCCAGTTCATCTGTCAACTTTTACGAAGGGGTTAGCCAAAAAGAGGTAGAAGCATTTTACGACAATACGGCACAATTCCCAGTTAGCGATCAAACGCCTGAGTGGGGTTTAAATAGTAAAGTGACCAAAGAAAATGGCAAAGTGGTGGAGCGTGTTTGGAAAGTGGGCGGTATGTATTCTGCTGCCTTAGAAAAAGTAGTGTACTGGTTGGATAAAGCCGCTAGCGTTGCCGAAAATGAGCAGCAGAAAAAGGCCTTGCAATTGTTGTCAGAGTATTACAAAACAGGCGATTTGCACACATGGGACGAGTACAATATTGCTTGGGTGGCCGACACCGCTAGCCGTATCGACATCAGTCATGGTTTTATTGAAGTGTATAATGATGCTATTGGTAAGAAAGGAAGTTTTGAATCGGTGCTTTCTTTGAAAGATATGGAAACAACCAAGACCATAGCCAAGATTGCCAAAGAGGCTCAGTGGTTTGAAGACAATTCGCCCTTAATGCCCGAACATAAAAAGAAAACAGTGAAAGGGATTACGGCCAAAGCGATCACAGTTATTGTAGAATCCGGTGATGCTGCCCCAAGCACTCCTATTGGTATCAACTTACCCAACTCTGATTGGTTGCGCAAAGAGAAAGGATCTAAATCTGTTTCCTTAAGCAATATCGTACATGCTTATAACGAGAGTAGTGCGGGTAGTGGTATGTTGGATGAGTTTGTTGGGGATGCGGCCAAAACCAAAAGAATGAAAGAATTCGGTAACCTCGGTAGTGATTTACATACTGATATGCACGAATGTATTGGACACGCATCAGGCCAAATTAATCCTGGTGTAGGTACACCCGATAAGACATTGAAAAATTATGCTAGCTGTCTTGAAGAAGCCCGTGCAGACCTAGTTGCGCTGTACTATATCATGGATAAAAAGCTGGTAGATATTGGCGTAATGCCATCACTCGAAGTGGGTATGGCCGAGTATGATAGCTATATGATGAATGGCTTGATGACACAATTGACACGTTTGAAATTGGGCGACAATATCGAAGAAGCCCATATGCGCAACCGTGCACTCAACGCTTATTGGGTTTTTGAAAAAGGCAAAAAGGATAATGTTGTTGAGTTTGTAAAGAAAGACAACAAGACTTATGTGCAAATCAACGACTACGATAAATTGCGTGTTTTGTTTGGCGAATTATTACGAGAAATTCAACGCATCAAATCAGAAGGTGATTTTAATGCCGGGAAAAATTTAGTAGAAACTTATGGCGTTAAAGTGAACCAAGAATTACATAAAGAGGTTTTGGAGCGCTTTGCCAAATTGAACATTAAATCGTACAAAGGATTTATTCAGCCACGCCTTGTGCCTGTAATGGAGGGTGATAAAATAACTGATGTGAAACTAGAATATCCAGATTCTTTCTACGGACAAATGATGGAATACGCTAAGAAATATGCCTTTTTGCCTTTAGTGAACTAGTTTAAATTTTAATTATTTTTTGCATCAAAGCGTTCGGTATTTTTGCCGGACGCTTTTGTTTTTATGCACGCAGATTTTCTCATTATTGGTCAAGGTATGGCAGGCACTCTGCTCAGTGATGAGTTGATGCGTGCTGGGAAGTCGGTCTTGATTATTGATAAAAAAGAAGTGCACAATACAAGTTTGGCAGCTTCCGCAGTTATCAATCCTCTAGTGGGTAAAAATTGGACTTTGGCCAAGGACGCTGAGCGGATTATTCCTGTCGCTTTGGAAACATATTATCGGCTAAGTGAACTGCTGCAAGTGGATCTAGTTCAACAAAAATCCTTGTTGGTTTTTCATCGTGATGATGCTTCAAGGCAAAATTTTAGCATACAAATTCAAGCAGGCAATCCCTTTATACAAGAAGATTATCCTACACAGCGTAGCGCTTGGGATGCCCCATTTGGCTCGGGCAAAGTGGCACCTGTTTACACAATTGATGCGCAAAGCCTACTCAATAAATGGGCGCTTTTTTTGCAGTCACAAAATGCCTTAATCCAAGAGTATTTCCAATTTGAAGAGCTGCAATTTTCTGGTCATGCCATTCGTTACAAAGATATCACTGCCGACAATCTTATCTTTTGTGAAGGTGCTATTGGTCGGCAGAATCCTTTTTTCCCATCTTTAACTTTTACCCACAATAGAGGGGATGCTTTGCTCTTGTCTATTCCTCATCTTTCTCATGAGCATATCTACCACAAAGATTTTCGCTTAGTTCCTCATCGAGATCATTTGTTTTGGTGTGGCAGTAATTACATCTGGGAATATGATTCTTTAGAACCCAATCTTGAATGGCGAATTGAAACAGAAATAGCCTTAAAAAGCTGGTTGAAATTGCCCTTTGAAACAGTGGATCATTGGGTAGCCGAAAGACCTACTACTGCTGGACAACAATCGCTTTTGTTGCAGCATGCACAGCATAAAAATATTTACTTCTTCAATGGTTTGGGTACCCGTGGTTTTTCGGCAGGACCAAGTTTGGCAAAGGAAATGGTTCAATTAATGCTTAATGTTTAATGTTGAATGCTTCATTTAGAAAGGTCATTCAAAAAATTTCCATATTGCCGAATTGTCCAATTAACTCCCCATCGCAGAAGCTTTCATCTCGGCCACTTTTTCTTTTCCTAAATAGCGTTCTATGAAATATTCTACCAAATAAATTACAGGCGTTAACACAATGGCCATTACTGCCTTATAGCTATAGTTTACCAGTCCAATTGCGAATACCCTCTGTATCGACCAATCTTTGCCCAAATGAAAGGCTATGAATAAAACGATAAAACTGTCTATCAGCTGAGACAGCATGGTAGAGCCCGTAGCCCGCAACCAAACACTTTTTTCGCCTGTGGCTTTTTTGATTTTATGAAAGACCCAAACATCCACCAATTGGCTGACTAAAAAGGCGCAAATGCTCCCTACAATAATCCACATTCCTTGCCCCAAAACCGCACTGAAAGCCGTTTGCATATTGGGAATGCCTTCTTGTTGCATACTGCCTATCCAAAAGGACTGCTCTGCGGGCACACGCATCGCTAGGTAAAACATCACAAAGGCATAAGCAATCAAAGAAACAGCAATCCAACTAATACGTTTCACCGCCTTGGGACCATAATATTCATTCACTATGTCGGTCATTACAAATTCAAGCGGCCAAAGCAATACCCCAGCTGTCAAGGTATAGTTAAGGCCATCTTCACCCAAAAGTGAAAAGGCTTGTACCTCAAGTCCCAACAATGTTTCCAACGAAAATAATTTGCCCCCAATGCACTCGGCAATCAAGGCATTGGCCACAAAAAAGGCGGCCATAAACACAAATAGCTTTGTTGCTTTATCTTTTAAAAATGTAGGCATTGTCGGGTGAATTTTTTGTAAAATAAAAAGATATTGCTGATTTGCTATTGCTTTTGAGCATGAATCCACTGTTTTCAAGTGCATTTTAGCTCATTGCCCACATAAGGTTCTTATTTCACTTTGCTTTCTTACTTTTGTACCCAATAAAGATTGAAATTAATGGATACGAAAACACTCACTTTTGCCGAAAAAATTGCCAAAGCAGGCGATTTTTTACCCATAAACGGTACCGATTATATTGAATTTTATGTGGGGAATGCCAAGCAGGCTGCGCATTTTTATAAAACAGCTTTTGGTTTCCAAAGCCTAGCCTACGCTGGTCCAGAGACGGGTGTACGCGATCGTTCTTCTTACGTTTTGCAACAAGGCAAAATCCGTTTGGTACTGACTACTGCACTTAATTCAAATCATGAGATTTCAGAACATGTAAAAAAACATGGCGACGGTGTCAAAATCCTTGCCCTTTGGGTGGATGATGCTTATGATGCTTACGAGCAAACCACTAAGCGTGGTGGTAAATCTTATATGGAGCCCAAGACCTTAACCGATGAAAATGGTGAAGTGCGTATGTCGGGCATTTATACCTACGGCGAAACAGTACATATGTTTATCGAGCGTAAAAATTATACAGGTCCCTTTATGCCTGGTTACGAAAAATGGGAAAGTACTTACAACCCTAGCGATTGCGGATTGTTGTATATCGATCATTGTGTAGGAAATGTAGGCTGGAACCGCATGTTGCCCACTGTAAAATGGTACGAAGATGTGATGGGTTTTGTGAATATCCTTTCGTTTGACGACAAACAAATCAATACAGAATATTCTGCCTTGATGAGTAAGGTGATGAGCAACGGAAATGGTTTTTCTAAATTCCCCATCAACGAACCCGCCGAAGGAAAAAAGAAATCTCAGATTGAAGAATACCTTGATTTTTATGAAGGCGAAGGCGTGCAGCATATTGCAGTAGCCACTAAAGACATCGTAAAAACGGTTAGCGAATTAAAAGCTCGAGGTATTGAGTTTTTGAGTGCACCGCCCGAAGCCTATTACGAGATGATTCCTGAGCGTGTAGGTAGCATTGATGAAGACTTGAAAAAATTACAGTCATTAGGTATTCTTGTTGATTGCGATGAAGAAGGATACTTGTTGCAAATCTTCACCAAGCCTGTTGAAGATCGTCCAACCTTATTCTTCGAAATTATCGAACGCCACGGAGCACAAAGTTTTGGTGCGGGCAATTTTAAGGCCTTATTCGAAAGCTTGGAGCGCGAACAAGCGAAGAGAGGAAATCTTTAATTATTCATAATTTATCGAAAATGCCAAGCACCCAATTTTGTGCTTGGCATTTTTTTTTTGGGAAGTCAGCATTCTCATTTCTTCATCTTCGTTGCGTCGCACACTTCGGGGCTTACCTTTTCTTCAATTTTTCTATTTGTTTGTTTTGCCTGCGCTTTCGTCATTGCGAGGCACGAAGCAATCTGTGTTTGTGTATAGGGTGAACTTCTATTGCCCAGCTGTTCGGGATGTTCCGAAGGGCATTCCGAACTACAGATAAATCGGATTTGTAATCCGCAAATCAAAGCCTAAAGAATTTTCTTTACCCTGACGGTGCGACGCAACGAAGAAGAAGAAAAGACCAAGCTGACCTCAAAAAATCTATCAAATTTTTACAACCACATTTTCACATTGCCAAATTGTCGAATTGATGCATTGCCGAATTGTATACCTTCGCTCCATTCAATAATGTTCTAAAATGAAACTCAATCTCAAACGCCCTATTGTTTTCTTCGACCTCGAAACTACGGGTACTGATACCGCCAAAGACCGAATCGTAGAATTGGCTTTTGTAAAAATAAGTGTTGATGGTAGTCGGGATAAATACGTAAAGCGTATCAATCCACAAATGCCTATCCCTGCCGAATCGTCGGCCGTACATGGTATTTATGATGCTGATGTAGCAGATGCACCTACTTTTAAACAGATTGGTCAGGAGCTCAACAATTGGATTAAAGGATGTGATTTTGGTGGTTATAATTCCACTCGTTTTGATTTGCCCTTGTTGGCCGAAGAGTTTTTACGTTCGGGTATTGATGTAGATTTTACGGAGCGTTCCATGGTAGATGTACAACAGATTTTCTTTAAGATGGAGCAACGCACATTAAGCGCTGCCTTGGCTTTTTATTGTGGACGCAGCATAGAAAATGCGCATAGTGCCGAAGCGGATATTGATGCGACTATTGATGTTTTAGAAGCCCAGCTGGAGCGCTACGCTGATTTGCCTAAAGAGGCTATTGCTATTCAGGAATATGTTGGTAGTAATGATTTGGTGGACTATGCGCGCCGAATGGTCATGAAAGATGGACATCCGATTTTTAATTTCGGAAAGCATAAAGGACGTAGGGTAGTAGAGATTTTTGAAAAAGAGCCGAGCTATTATGATTGGATTATGAATGCAGATTTTGCGCTACATACCAAACAAAAAGCATCCGAAATTTATAATGAGATGAAGTTGGGAAAACTGAAGAAATAAAAAAAGCCTGTACAACCTGTACAGGCTTTTTTCTTGTATTTATTAATCCCCTTATTCTGCTGTTTTTTCAGGGCGCATTTGCGGGAACAAAAGTACATCTTGAATTGATACTTGGCCCGTGAGCAACATCGCTAAACGGTCGATACCAAAACCAATACCCGCTGTGGGGGGCATGCCATATTCGAGAGCACGCAAGAAATCATAGTCGATAAACATCGCCTCGTCATCGCCACGCTCCATAAGTGCTACCTGCTCTTCAAAACGTTCACGCTGATCGATAGGGTCGTTCAACTCGCTATAGGCATTGGCAATTTCTTTGCCATTTATGATGAGCTCAAAACGCTCTACTAGTCCTGCTTTGCTGCGGTGCTTTTTTGTGAGTGGGCTCATCTCTACAGGATAGTCGATGATGAAGGTGGGTTGTACATAATGGTGTTCGCATTTGCCACCAAAAATTTCATCGATAAGTTTCCCTTTGCCCACATTAGGGTCTACCTGGATATGCAATTGCTTGCACACGTCGCGTAGGCCCGCTTCGTCCATTTCGCTCACATCAAAACCGGTATGTTCTTTGATGGCATCATAAATGCACACACGAGCGTAAGGCGCTTTGAAACTAACTTCTGTACCATTAATGTGGGTAATGGGCGTACCGTTGGTCGCAATGGCTGTTTCTTCCAGCAATTGCTCGGTGGTTTCCATCATCCAATAATAATCTTTGTAGGCAACGTAAAATTCGAGTACAGTAAATTCTGGATTGTGCGTGCGGTCCATGCCTTCGTTGCGGAAGTTGCGGCTGAACTCGTACACCCATTCAAAGCCGCCCACAATAAGGCGTTTGAGGTATAATTCGTTGGCAATACGCAAGTATAATGGTATATCAAGTGCATTGTGATGCGTCACAAAGGGTCGTGCCGCTGCACCACCAGGAATGCTTTGTAGTACTGGTGTGTCTACTTCTAGTCCGCCACGTTCGTTGAGGAAACTGCGGATAGCATTTTTCATTTTGGTTATCTTAGTAAAGGTGTCGCGCACGCCAGGGTTTACAATAAGGTCGGCATAGCGCTGACGATATTTGAATTCCATATCGCTAACGGCATCGAATACTTCACCATCTTTTTCTTTGATAATAGGCAGTGGATGCAGTGATTTGGTCAACAGCGTAAAGGAGGTGGCATGGATAGAAGTTTCACCCATTTTGGTGGTAAACACATAACCCTCAATGCCAATAATGTCGCCTATATCGATGAGTTTTTTCCAAACGGTGTCAAACATGCTTTTATCTTCGCCGGGGCAAATATCATCTCGGCGAATATAGATTTGAATGCGCTCGGTACTGTCCTGTAAGACAGCAAAATTGGCCTTCCCCATGTCGCGCACCATCATTATACGTCCTGCTACTGAAACTTGGGCAAAATCCTCTTTTTTATCCTCGGTATAATCGGCCTTAATGCTTTTGGCCGTATGGCTTACATGGTATGTTGGGGCAGGAAATGGGTCGATACCCATAGCTTGTAATTGTTGTAGTTTTTCGCGACGGATAATTTCTTGTTCGCTGAGTATTTGGCTCATAAAAGTGAATTCTTCTTTTTTAAGGAAACGCCGCAAAAATAGGGCATTCGGAGCGAAACAGATGCCCATTATAAAAATGGTTCATGCTGAGGCTTCCTAGACCCTTTGTTTCGTAAATGTGGCGCTGGTATAAAAAAATGGCTGCTTCATTTATTTTGGAAGCAGCCATTTTGATATCTATTTATATATTGTATTAAAACAACTGACAGGTTTCTACCGTTTTGACATTGTCTTTTTCATAAGTAGCTGAATTGCCTTCGCAGATAGACTTTGCGGTTTTTTTAGTATCTCTTATTTGGTACTCATTGATGGTAGAATCAGGCATGCCCGCTACGCCAGAATATTTGATCTTGCATTGGCAAGTATATTCTTTGGTGCAAGATGTAGCACTGACAATAGCGATAAGTGCTGCCGAAAAAAACAAGCTGTTCGATAATTTCATTGTGTATTTTTTGATGTTCCGAAGGTAGATATAAAAATTAAAATGTCAATACAAATGAATAAAAATTATTCACCACGGTTTTCATTACGTTGTTTGCGGCGTAGTTCTTTTAGATCTTCTTCTTGCTGTTCTTCTTGTGCTTGTGCATTTTCATAAGCTCTGATAATCAATTTGACCAATCGGTGACGCACCACATCGCTTTCGTCTAATTGAATAAAGCCGATACCATCAATTTTATTCAAAATTCTTTCAGCCTTTGCCAAGCCCGATTTCATATTCTTCGGAAGGTCAATTTGGGTAATATCTCCGGTAATAATGGCTTTGGCATTAGAGCCAATACGGGTTAGAAACATTTTAAGCTGAAGGTCAGTTGTATTTTGCGCTTCATCCAAAATGATAAAAGCATTGTCCAATGTACGTCCGCGCATGTAGGCCAAAGGCGCTACTTCTATCACACGATTAGTCATATAATAGTTGAGCTTATCGGCAGGTATCATATCCTCCAAGGCATCATACAATGGGCGCAAATAAGGATCTATTTTTTCTTTTAAATCACCGGGTAGAAAACCAAGGTTTTCTCCCGCTTCAACAGCAGGACGGGTAAGGATGATTTTGCGTACGGCTTTGTTTTTAAGGGCACGTACCGCCAATGCCACCGCTGTATAGGTTTTTCCAGTTCCTGCAGGACCAATGGCAAAAGTGATATCATTCTTGTCGGACGTTGTGGTCATCAACTTTTGGTTAGGCGTTTTGGCACGGATTACCTTGCCATTTGGCCCAAATACAAGCACATCATTACTAGACATTTCTTCGGCACTCAATTCCCCCAATTCATCATCACCCAAAATGCGGGCGAAATAATTTTCAGAAATGTGTCCATTCCGCTCCAAGTAATTAATGACTTGGTTGATTTTTACAGAAGCATTTTCTACTTCTTCTGGTTTGCCCGAAACCTTTAGCTGTGTGCCTCTTGAAAGTATTTTAAGCGAAGGAAATCTTTTTTTAAGAATATCAAATTTGCTGTTGTTGACGCCTACAAATTCTATGGGATTAATTGTTTCGAGATTGATGATTATTTCTGTCAAGAGCTATTGTTTTTTTGAGATGAAAGTTGTGCTACTTTTAGCGAATATACTAGACTTTAATTATAAAAATACTTCTGGTAAAATAGTATA
>JAIXWS010000013.1 GCA_027491165.1 Sphingobacteriales bacterium
ATGGATAAATTCCGTTTCCAAGACATGAACTTTAATATTGGTGTTCGTATCGAGCGTTACGATAACAATACCAAAGTGTTGAAAGATCCTTATTCTTTATACGAATTGAATAAGAGAGGCGGTGTTGACGGTGCACGAAATCTAATAAATGGTGGTAAGCACCCCGAAAATATTGGTGATGATTATGCCGTTTATGTAAACAACAACCAATCTGCCACGCCTTCTATTATTGGTTATAGAAGCAATGATAAATGGTACAATGCATATGGTGTAGAGATTTCGGATCCAGCAGTTTTGAAAACAGAAAATGGCGGTACAGACCCTTCTCCATTCTTAACTCCAGAAGGCAAAACGCTGATTACAGACGCTAAATTTGACCCTAATCGTTCTTTTACTGATTACAAACCAAAAGTTACGGTTTCTCCTCGTTTCCAATTTGATTTCCCAATCAATGATGGTAAGGCTTTGTTCTATGCCCACTACGACATCTTGGTGCAGCGTCCCAAAACGGGCAATTTCGCAACACCATTGGATTATATGTATTTAGCAAACAATACAGGTAACTTAATTGGCAATCCTGATTTGAAGCCTGAGAAGACTTTTGATTATGAATTGGGTTACCAACAGCAAGTAACGAACAATTCAGGTATTGGTATCAGTGCTTTCTATCGCGAGCGTAAGGATATGATCCAAGTGCGTCCTTATTTGTTCGCATGGCCTCAAACCTACTATACATTTGGTAATAGAGACTTCTCTACGACCAAAGGTTTTACCTTCTCTTATGATTATCGTAAACCCAAAGGAACCAATATTCCTATAGAGATGACATTGGCGTATACCCTACAATTTGCTGATGGTACAGGTTCTAGCGCTACTTCAGGAAATGGTGGTAATGGCAACCAGGTTTCTTCTAGTGGTTTATTGCAAAACTTCATTTCTTCTGGCTTGCCTAACTTACGTTATGTTGCTCCGCTTACTTATGATTCTCGTCATAACATCAACTTGAATTTTAACTATAGCTACGAAGAAAATGAAGGCCCAACCGTTAACGGAAAACACTTCTTACAGAACTTTAATGCCAATATGATTATGCGTGCGCGCAGTGGTGAGCCTTATACCACAACACAAAATGTTATTGGTAACCAAATTCAAGGTGGCTTAAATGGCACTCGTTTGCCTTGGCATTTCGGTATTGATTTGCGTTTAGATAAGCGTTTTGCAGTGAGTGGTTTTGGAAAAAAATCGGCTACAGCAACAGATGCTCCCGTTTTGTCTAAACATAAATATTACGTGACAACGTTTATTTACTTCCAGAACCTATTCAACATTAGGGATGTATTGGGCGTTTATCCTTACACTAGCCGTCCAGATGATGATGGTTATATTACTTCTCCAAATGGACAACTCTTTGTAAATTCTACTTTGAGCCCACAATCAGTGCAAGATTTGTACTCTTTGTATGTTAACAATCCTGGTTTTTACAATGGACCTAGAAGAGCTAATGTTGGTTTTGCATTCTCTTTCTAATTTTAATAAAGCATAATTTATTTAGTGAGTACTAAAAATTTTAAAACTATGAAAAGGTACCTTTTGAAATCGATGTTTGCGGCTGTACTTGTTTTGGGTGCAACGTCAAATGTATCTGCATATATTTCTGTAGGCACTCCAACTACTCCGCAGGCGGCAAAGGGATTATTGAAAACTACCGCTGGTTGTAAACAAGCCAGCGCAGCGATTGATTTGGATATCAACAATGTCCGTGCAAGGTTGATGACGGGTGGAGATATGTGGTACAACATCGGTAACGGACAGCCAGCTTATGAGGTGCCCATCAACAGTAAGCGCCATTCTTTATTTGCAGGCTCTTGTTGGATTGGAGGTATTGATGGTAACGGTCAATTAAAGGTTTCTGCGCAAACTTTTAGAGGAGCAGGAAATGATTATTGGTCTGGTCCAATTGATCCTATTACCAAAAACATTACCGAAACAAGTTGTACGGAATGGGATCGATTTTGGAAAGTAAATGCGTCAACTGTTCAAGAATTCCGTCGTTTATATAAAAATGGCGGTGCTGCTGCTATTGTTGACGAACAATACGACGTCATTAAACAATGGCCAGCCACAGGTAATATTTATGCTGTTGGTAAAAACAATAACACTTTACCTGAATTATTAGCACCAGTTGACGAATATGGCTATGCACCATTTGTGGATGTAAATGGCGATAAAATCTATAATTGGAAAGATGGTGATTATCCAGCATCATATGGTACAGCAGGTAGTAATCCAAGTCAGTTTATTTGGTGGGTGTTCAATGATATTGGTAATACCAAAACAATGACCAAAACCCAATCTATTGGTATGGAGATTCAAACGTCTGCGTTTGCCTATTCTTCTACAGACTTTTTAAACGATGCCTCTTTTTACAATTATCGATTAATCAATAGAGGTAATATCGTGCTCGATTCTTGCTTTATTGCTACTTGGACAGATGCGGATTTGGGAGCGCCCAACGATGACTACATCGGTTGTGATACCGCTCGTGGTTTGGGTATTCTATATAATGCCTCTACACCAGATGCCGCCAATGGTCAAAATAGTTATGGCACTCGTTTACCTATGATTGGCGTGGACTTCTTTATTGGCCCACGTAAATTTGAAACAGCGCCTGATGGTAGTCAAACATCTCGTTTGTTAAAAATGCGCTCTTTTTCTTATTATAGAAACGAAAGGGGTACGCCTTTAAGAAATCCTGAGATCGGTACAGAGTTTTATAACTATATGACGGGTTCAAATGCGGATGGTACACCATTCTCAAATGACCAAGGCCCCGGATCTAAAGGTTATGGTAAAGGTCCGATTGCACCTTTTGTATTCTATGGCGATCCTGCTAATCCTGCCGAATGGTCTATGTGTGCTTCAAAAACACCTCCTGGTGACCAACGCTTTATTCACTCTGCAGGTCCTTTTACGCTGAAACCAGGTGCCAAAAATGACATTACTATCGGTGTTGTTTGGGTAGATGATGTGGGTGGATGTGGTACAGCATCATTTAAAAAGATCAGAAGTGCAGATGATATTGCACAAGCCTTATTTGATAATGGCTTCAAACGTACTGTTGGTCCAGAAGCGCCTATATTGACTATTCGTGAATTGGATAAGAAACTCATTTTCTATATTACTAACCCTGAGAATAGTAATAACTTTAATGAGCAATACGGCGATCCAAAATATATTAATAATGACATTTTCAGAATTATTTCTGCGAAAGCCAAAGCTCAAGGCTCAGCAGATTCATTGTACCGATTCGAAGGTTATAGTGTATATCAATTGAGAGGTCCAAACGTAAGTTTGTTTGATGAAAATGGTAATTTATCTAAAGACGCCATTCAAGTGTTCCAAACAGACAGAAAGAATGGTGTAAGCCAAATTGTAAACTATGAAAAACAATTGGACATTAAAAATCCGATTGACCAATATAAAGCCACTATTAAGGTTGAAGGAAAGGATAGTGGTATAGTGCACAGTTTTGTTTTAACAGAGGACGCATTTGCATCGGGTACATCAGGCGACAAATCACTTGTCAATTACAAAACATACTATTACCAAGTTGTTGCTTATGCCCACAATAATTTTGCAAACTTCTCACCTTCTAATGAAGTAGGTACACAAGATAAAGCTTACTTAATTGGTGATAATGGCCCAGGGGCAACCCCCATTGCCCGTTATCCAGCAATGCCTAACCCCATGAATCAAAAAGGAGACACATTCTCCAATGCTGTTTATGGTCAGGGTGTAATTATTACTCGTATTGAAGGTGTGGGTAATGGTGGTAATGATGTACAATTAGATGACACTTCAGAGTTGGCCATCTTAATGTCTCCTACCAATCAAATCCAATCACCTACTTATAAGGCAGGTAAAGGCCCAATTAATATCAAAGTTGTTGACCCTGTAAAAGTAGTAAATGCTAACTGGCGTATTTCCTTGTTAAGCAAAGGACAAAAAACAGATTCTAATGCTTTGGGTATGGTGGATAGCTCAGGTTGGAAAATCGAGAAATTTGACAATAATGGAGTCGTAGATGATATCATTTACAGTGAGCGCGATTTATCTGTACCTAATGAGCAAATTTTGGCCAAATATGGTCTATCTGTTTCGGTTAATCAAGTAGTTGTTCCCGGTGTAGAAATGGTACCTAATGGATATATAACTTCTGATGTTTCTTTCGCTAATACGGCTATCCCATGGCTTACTGGTGTAAAAGATGGTTCAGAGCTTGCTTTGACCAACTGGATTAGGTCTGGAAGCTTTGTTTATGAATTGCCTGCTGGCGGTACAGCTCCTTTGTGCTCTTCTTTTGATGATTACAAAGCAGATACTACAGGTATATATTCTACAATGTTTGCAAACAATACCAATGTGGCTTCTACATGGGCTCCTTATGATCTAAGTAATTTTGTAGATGGTCCTACCTGTGGTTTTGCTCCCGTTTTCCCCAACACATTAAGTATTGGCAATTCTATGTATGTAGCGAGCTCTCCAACAGCCATTCGCCAATCGGAATACCCGAATGTTGACTTAGTATACACTTCAGACAAATCGAAGTGGACAAGGTGTGTTGTTTTAGAAGCGCAAAATTCACCTATACTTTCAGAAGGTGCGGCACCAAAACTTAAGCCACGTTCTCATGCATCATGGAATATGGAATTGGACAATTTTGGTAATCCAAAGTATTCTACCCTTGCTGGCGATACAGGTTATTCTTATTTCCCAGGATACGCAATTAACCAAATTACAGGTGAAAGGTTGAATATTGCTTTTGCTGAAGACTCTTACCTAAAGAAATTTAATGGTAGTGATATGTTATGGAATCCAACTACGGATTTGTTCAACATCTTTGGTGAAACCATTTTTGGTGGTAAGCACTTTACTTATATCTTGAATACCAAATATGATTCTTGTAAGAAATTTGTAAGCGCCATTACGAGCCCAAGTGTTTTTGTTTGGGTTCCAGGATATCGTCAAATCAGATGGGTAGGTATTCCCATGCTTAACGAAGGATCTCAATACCTTTCGCTTAAAGACGGCTTGATACCCACAGAAACACGTTTGCGTTTCCGCGTAACTGCTCCTTATAAAAAATATCCTTTGTTTGCGGGTCAGACGCCATTAGACCCTTCAGATGTTAGCAACATAGGAAACCCGAAATATAATTTCACTACAAAAGGCCTAGCTCCGAATGACTATACCCAAACTACGGATGCAGATGCCCTAATGGATAAAATTTTTGTAGTACCTAACCCTTATAAAGGTCAGGCTTCCGGAGGCAACACTTATGAATCCAACAGACTGGAAACCAAAGTGAAAATTATTAATTTGCCAGTACAGGCCACAATTAATATTTATTCCCTTGACGGCACCCTAATTAGACGTATTGAAAAGTCTAACAATGAGCCATCTGTTTCTTGGGACTTATACAATCAAGCAGGATTGCCCATTGCTAGCGGTATGTACTTGATACATGTAAGTGCTTATGGAAAAGATAAAGTGATTAGATGGTTTGGTGCAATGCGCCCACTAGACGTTACCAACAACTAAATGTAATTGCTTGCAAAGCAGCCTTTGCTTTGCAAGCAATTATTTCATAAAATAATAATTAGACGAGAGATACTTTATCATACCTCAAACAAAATTTAGTATGAAAAAAATAGTAACAAAAGCGATTTTATCCGCACTTATTTTATCCGCTGCAAACGAGGCTTTGGCAGGTAATAAAGATAGGTCTGGACAAGCAGGTGCAACAGAATTGCTCATTAACCCTTGGGCGCAAAGCACAGGTGTTTTTGGTTTGGACGTGGCAAATGTAAAAGGCATTGCCGCTATGAAAGTTAATATCGCGGGCCTTTCTTTTTCGGATAATCTAGAGGTGGGTGTGAGCCACAGTAGATATTTGTCTGGTACAGGTATTGCTATTAATAACGCTGGTATTGCTTATCGTTTAAGCGAGACCTCTGTTCTCGGCGTTAATGCCATGTCCATGAATTTTGGCGAGATAGATGTTACTACAGTAGATGCTCCAGAAGGCACAAGTGGAAAGTTTAAGCCTTCATTTTTGAATGTATCTCTTGGCTTTGCAAAAGAGTTCTCCCATAGTATTCGCGGAGGTGTTAATGCTACTTTTATTACCGAACAAATTGGTAACATTGGAGCTGTTGGTGCTAGTATTGATGCGGGTATTCAATACGTAACAGGTAAAGACGATAATTTGCATATTGGTATTGCACTCAGAAATGCTGGAACAAATATGCGTTTCTCTGGCGGTGGTTTTGCAAGTGAGAGCCCTTCTGTAAACGACCCCTCTTATAATGTCGTTCGCATGACTCCTCAAGAAAAATTCCAATTGCCTACCTACATGACATTGGGATTGGCCTATGATTTTTACCTAGATGAGAAAAATAGACAAGGAGATGCAAAACCTTTTCATCGCTTAACTGCCATAGGTAATTTTACTTCCAATTCTTTTAACAACGATTACCTAGGTGCTGGTGCTGAATATGCTTTTAAAGAGCGCTTTATGTTCCGTACAGCTTATCGTTACGAAAGAGATATTATGAACAAGCTAAAAAGCACTTCTTTTTACACAGGCTTAAGTATGGGTGCAACCATTAGCACACAATTAGGCAAAGCAGGTCCAATGTTAGCTTTAGATTATAGCTATCGCCCAACGCAACGCCCTGCCAACGGTGTGCACGTAATTGGTTTGCGTTTTAATTTTATGGATAAAGCCACTGAAGACGTAACAGCACCCTAGTTATTCAAGAATATTTTATGAAACAACGCTTCTATTTCGGTAGGAGCGTTGTGTTTTTATTTAATCAAATAGAATAAAGCAAATGAGCAGTATAAACTACGTTTCGAAAGAAACATTAGAGACCATGCGGGAAGAGTTGAACCGAATGAAAACATCCGGTAGAGCAGAAATTGCACGCCAAATTGCAGAAGCGAGGGAAAAGGGTGACCTAAAAGAAAACGCAGAATATGATGCCGCGAAAGAAGCTCAAGGCTTGCACGAAGCTAAAGTGGCACAGCTAGAAAATGCATTGGCAAATACCCGCATTCTAGACCCTAAGGATATTGATACCAGCAAGGTTTCTATATTGAGTAAAGTAAAAGTTACCAATACGGCCACTAAAAAATCCTTTGAATATCAAATTGTTTCAGAGGGTGAGGCAGACATTAAATTGGGGAAGATTTCTGTAAACTCACCTATTGGCAAAGGCCTATTGGGCAAAACAAAGGGTGCCATTGCTGAAATTTCTGTTCCTAGCGGTATGCTGCGATTTAAAATAGACAGTATTAATCTTTAATAGTCAATAAACATGGCCAGTTCTGTTTTTAGCAAAATAATCAAAGGGGATATTCCTTGTTTTAAAATTGCCGAAAGCGATTTGTTTTTGGCATTTTTAGATATTGAACCCTTACGAAAAGGTCATGTGTTGGTTGTGCCCAAACAAGAGGTCGATAAATTTTACGACGCAGATGAGGCCTATCTGCAAAATTGGTTGTCTTTTGCAAAGCCCATAGCCCTTGCCATGGAACAATGTTTTGATTGTAAAAGAATTGGGATGAGTATTATTGGGATAGAGGTGCCGCATGCCCACATGCATTTAGTTCCTATTTCGACCGCTAATGACCTCAATTTTACCCAAAAGCCGACTGCGCCAACAATGCTTGAATTAGAGGAAATCCAAAAGCTTATATTGAGCAAGTTGCGTTAAGAAAAATTATCTTTAAAAAAAAGCAGGCAAAATTTTGTCAGTGTTTAAAATCGATTACCTTTGCATCCCGTTCAGAAAAGAACAACGTTGAGATCGTAGCTCAGTTGGTAGAGCAATACACTTTTAATGTATGGGTCTTGGGTTCGAGTCCCAACGGTCTCACTAAAGCTTCGCAAATTTTTGCGGAGCTTTTTTGTTTATTACTATTCTGTGAATATTGACATAAATTGTAAATAGTTCTGATATTCTCACCTTTTTCCCCTACTTTTGCACAAATTTTTTAAGGCCCTTATTCTACTGCTGCCAACAAGCCATTAGCATCTATTAACAGCTAATACCTTCACGAAGCAAAATTTGTGCAGCTAATAAATTCAAACATTTTTAAAATACTAAAAAGCTAAGTCAATTTCTTCTTTTATGAATATTCGTAACATTGCCATTATTGCCCACGTCGATCACGGAAAAACAACCTTGGTGGATAAAATCATCCACGCTACACAAGTATTTCGCGACAACCAAGAAACGGGCGAGTTGATAATGGATAGCAACGATCTAGAGCGCGAACGCGGTATCACGATTCTTGCCAAAAACATCTCTGTAAATTACAAAGGCACAAAAATCAACGTAATCGATACTCCAGGTCACGCCGACTTTGGTGGTGAGGTAGAGCGCGTATTGAAAATGGCCGATGGCGTGCTTTTGTTGGTAGATGCTTTTGAAGGCCCTATGCCTCAAACGCGTTTCGTATTGCAAAAAGCCTTGGCACTTGGCCTGCATCCTATCGTGGTGATTAACAAAGTAGACAAACCAAACTGTCGTCCGGACGAAGTTCACGATGCCGTTTTTGAGTTGTTTTTCCAATTGGATGCAACCGAAGAGCAATTGAATTTTACTACCTTATATGGCTCTTCTAAGCAGGGCTGGTTTAATTATACTAACGAAGCGACCGATAATATCACTGCTGTACTAGATACTATTCTTACAAAAGTACCAGAACCAAAAGTTTCTGAAGGCACGATCCAATTACAAATTACCTCTTTGGATTATTCTACTTTCCTTGGTCGTATCGCTATTGGCCGTATCGCTCGTGGCACGATTAAAGAAGGGCAGAATGTACAATTGTGCCGCCTTGATGGTACAATGACAAAGAGTAAGGTAAAAGAGCTGTACACATTCGAAGGAATGGGTAAGAAGAAGGTAACGGAAGTTTCTGCTGGTGATATTTGTGCGGTTGTGGGTATTGAGGGTTTCCAAATTGGTGAAACAATCGCTGATTTCGAAAATCCAGAAGCATTAGAGGTTATTCCAATTGATGAGCCAACAATGAACATGCAGTTTGGTATCAACAACTCTCCATTTTTTGGTCGCGAAGGCAAGTTTGTAACGAGCCGTAATTTGCGTGATCGTTTAATGAAAGAACTAGAAAAAAATCTTGCCCTTCGTGTACAAGACACTGAGGATGCGGATAAGTTTATGGTTTTTGGTCGTGGTATATTGCATTTGAGCGTATTGATCGAAACCATGCGTCGCGAAGGTTTTGAATTGACCGTTGGTCAGCCACAAGTTATCACCAAAGAAATTGACGGTAAAAAATGTGAGCCATATGAAGTTTTGGTTGTAGACGTACCCTCTGATTATTCTGGAAAGGTTATTGATTTGGTTACACAGAAAAAAGGCGAATTGTTGATCATGGAAAGCAAAGGTGATATGCAACATCTTGAGTTTGATATCCCTTCTCGTGGCTTAATCGGTTTGCGTAGCAATATGCTTACGGCCACTGCCGGCGAGGCGGTAATGGCACACCGTTTTAGCGAGTACAAGCCTTGGAAAGGTGTAATTCCTGGCCGTAGCAACGGCGTGTTGTTGTCTAAAAACTCAGCAACCACTACCGGTTATTCAATGGATAAATTACAAGATCGCGGATCTTTCTTTATTGATGCGGGCGAAGAGGTTTACTCAGGCATGATTATTGGTGAGCACATTAAGCCAGGCGACCTTGTTGTAAATGCTACAGAACCAAAGAAGCTTACCAACATGCGCGCGAGCGGTACAGATGATGCCAATAGAATTGCACCAAAAGTACAATTGACATTAGAAGAGTGTATGGAATATATCCAACAAGACGAGTGTATTGAAGTAACACCACAAAACATTCGTTTGCGTAAAATTATGCTCGACGAAAATGACAGAGCGAAATATGCTAAGACAATGAAAGCGTAGTTTTTTAAGACCTATTCTTTTTTTGAGGGCCGATATTCAATTAGAATATCGGCCCTTTTCAATTGCCCTGCATAATAGATGCGATGGTTTGTAATAAGGAGTGGCTTTTCGAAAACAAGCTTTTGAAAGGATATCTGCCAGATAGGGTAAAAGCAAGGGGCCAATTTAAAGCACATCGATTCATTTATGACGCTTTTATTGCTTTTGAATTATTGCTTATTGGGGGTCCCAAGCATTAAATAAAAGGTCCAAATAATGATTTTCGGTCTTGGTGATTACTTCGTCGGCTTTGCACAGCTGAAGAGCAAAGTCTAATAATTTTATGCGCTCTTCTTTTGTAGAGTCATCGTAAAAATCTTCAAGAGCCTTAATAAAATGAGCCTCCCATTCGCTATGTTTTAAATGGCTAATAATGGTCATTTGCTTATCCAAACTTACCTGAAAAGGGAATTCTTGAACGAGATACGCTCTTATTACCTCATCTTCTTTAACGTTAAAACGAAAGTCAACAGCAGACAAGATCATTAAAATATGATAGCCTGCCATTGTTTTATTCATTCTGTTATTGGGCATAATTTACGGTTCGATGGTTTCCTGTTTAGTATATGCGATTCAATGCTGCTTTGTTTCACTTATTTATCGTTGTGTGGCCAAGAGCAAGTCTAGGTCGGTATACTTAAGGTCAAAACGTTTAGCGATAGAGGCCTTTGTCACACAACCTTTATATAAGTATACGCCATTGCGAATGCCAGATTTCATTTCTATCAGCGTCTCCATGCCACCAAAGTCGGATGATTGGTTTATTAGGGGCATCAATACATTGCTTATGGCTCTTGAGGCTGTTCGGGATACACCCGACGCGATGTTGGGTACGCAGTAATGGATAACATCTTGGTGTCTAAAGGTTGGTTTTTGGTGAGTAGTGGCCCTTGACGTTTCAAAGCAGCCTCCACGGTCGATGCTCACGTCTATGATAACGGAGCCTGCCTTCATGTTGCCTACCATCGCCTCGCTTACTACCATTGGCGTAATGCCGTGAAGGGGTTTTAATGCGCCAACAGCAATGTCTGCTGTAGCCAATTCTTCGCCAAGGGTTACAGGGTCCAGCACAGAGGTGGAGCAGCGCCTACCAATATTATTTTGTAAGCGCATTAAACGATAAATGGAATTATCAAAAATGGTTACCGATGCGCCTAGGCCCAAGGCCGCCCTAGTAGCAAATTCGCCCACAACACCAGCGCCGATAATGACAACTTTTGCTGAAGGTACTCCTGATATGCCGCCCAATAAAATCCCTTTGCCCTGATGCTGATTGCTGAGGTATTGTGCAGCTGTTAATATCGCTGAGTTGCCTGCAATTTCGCTCATGGAGCGCACGATGGGGTAATTGCCTGAATCGTCTCTGATAGACTCAAAGGCAATAGCTATAATTTTCTTTTTGATTAATTGCTCTATCATACTGGCCTTTAAAAAAGGAATATGAATAGGCGAAAGCACTACTTGATTGGCTTGTAACAAGTTGATTTCTTCTTCAGAAATGGGTGCGGCTTTAATAATGGTTGAGGCATTGTATACCTCTGATTTTGAATAGGCTATTCGTGCGCCAGCCTCACTGTAGTCGTTGTCAAAATAAAATGCGCCCTCCCCAGCATTACTTTCTACAATGATCTCATGTCCATTGTTGGACAATACAGCTACTGCTTCAGGGCTTAAAGGCACTCGGTTTTCGTCAAAAGAAGTTTCTTTGGGAATGCCTATAAATAATTTTTTCTTTTTCGGAATAATTTCCAAAGTTTCTTCCAGTGGCACATACGAAAAAGAAGGGGCAACAAATGGCTTCATGACGTTCTATTTTGTAATTGGTTAGGAAATGTACAATATGATTTTCGGAATTTATAACCTTTATAGAAAATTGTGTTTTACTTAATAATGCATGCTTTTAAAAACTAATAGTCAACAGCTTCGAATAATCATTTATTTTTGTCTTAACCATAGAACTAAAAATGTTACGCCAAAGTCAACAGCTGCGATTGCTGCAGCGGATGTCTCCACAACAGATTCAATTCCTGAAGCTGTTGCGCGTGCCTACCTTAGAGATGGAGACGCGGATTAAAGAGGAAATGGAAATAAATCCCGCATTAGAATACAGCACAGACGATACCCAAACGGATATTTATGAAGATGTAAATGACCAACCCATGCAAGATAGTCTTGATGACGTTTCATTACAAGACGACCATGCCGATCAAATTGATATTGATGATTATTTGCGCAATGAGGGTGATGAATCGGCTTATGATTATGGTGCAGGTGATCATGAAAAGGGAAGCTATAATTCTGTTCGATATGAAGTTGACTTTCATCAAGCGCTCTTAGATCAATTGAATATGCTCGATCTATCAGAGCAGGAAACCATGATTGCCGAGCAGGTGATTGGTAGCATTAATGACGATGGTTATCTTAGTCGTGCGGTAAGCGCAATCGTCGATGATTTGGCGTTTAGCAGAAACATTATCACCAACGAAGATGAAGTAAAAAAAATCATCCAAAAAATCCAAACGTTTGACCCCCCAGGCATTGCGACCTACTCTCTTCAAGAGTGCCTTGTCTTGCAGCTTAAGCGTATTGCTAAACCCAAAGAAATTGTTGCTGTTTCAATTGCTATTTTAGAGAAGCATTATGACTTGTTTATTAAAAAGCATTTTGACAAAATGAAGAAGGCTCTCAAGCTCGATGACGATGTTTTTCAAAAGGCAATAGATCAAATATTGAAACTCAATCCTAAGCCGGGCAGTGCTTTTGAAGGAAACAACACCAGCAACAACTATATACTTCCCGATTTTTTTGTAGATAATAACGACGGTGTTTTAGAAATAATGCTAAATTCTAAAAACGCACCAGAATTGCGTATTTCGCCAGAGTTTAAAGAAATGCTTAATGCCTATGATAAGGCCGATAAAAAGGACAAAAAAAATACAGAGGCCATTACCTTCATCAAACAAAAATTAGACTCAGCCCAGTGGTTTATCAATTCTATTCGTCAGCGGCAAACAACATTGTTGCAAACCATGACGGCTATTGTTCATTTTCAAAAAGAATTTTTGCTTTCTGGTGATGAAACAACCCTTAAGCCCATGATTTTAAAAGACGTAGCAGAAGTTACGAATCTTGATGTCTCAACGGTTTCGCGGGTAGCTAATAGTAAATTTGTACAAACGCAATTTGGCACTTTTTCGCTCAAGCATTTCTTCTCCGAAAAAATAACCATGGACAATGGAGAGGAAGTAACCAACAAAGAAATCAAAAGTAAAATTGCAGAAATTATTGCTGCCGAAAACAAAAAGAAACCCCTGCGAGATGAAGATATAATGGACCTCTTGGCTCAAAAGGGTTATAATATTTCGCGCCGTACAGTGGCTAAATATCGAGAGCAGCTCATGATACCTGTAGCGAGGTTACGTAAACATTAATTTTACGATTGGTATCAAGAGAGTGTTTGCTGATCTTTAGTGTTTAAGAGTATAACAAAAGAATATTTGCTCCATATTTATCCAGAATAAGGGGAGTGAAATAGTCAATACCTCATCGTTTTTATGATAGACTTTATCCAACAACTCAAGCATCGCAATGAAACCCTATTTTATTATGGCTTGCTCTGCCTAATATTATCTTTAGTATTTATTACACTGACTAAGTTTACAGATACTCAAGTGTATAACGTAAACGCTTGGTACAAGCCTTTTAAATTTGCTTTTTCAACCTTTACCTTTGCTTGGGCAATGGCATGGTATTGTTATTATCTGCCGGATTTCAATATCAAATTATTCAATTGGTCGGTTATCATATTGTTGGGTTTTGAAATAGTCTATATTGCTCTGCAAGCAAGTAAAGGGCAGCTTTCGCACTACAATTTAAGCAGTCCGGTTTATGCAGCGCTCTATTCAATGATGGCGTTAGCCGCTACTTTGGTAACGCTGTATACCGCTTATGTTGGTTTTTTGTTTTTCAACAATTCATTTCCAGAACTACCTGATTATTATGTTTGGGCAATTCGATTGGGCATTAGCCTTTTTGTGCTTTTTTCTTTCCAGGGTTTTTTAATGGGTTCCCGACTTAATCACAGTGTTGGAGGCCTAAACGATAATTCAAATTGGTTCATCATGGGATGGAGTAAGACTGTTGGAGATTTGCGGGTAGCCCATTTTGTAGGCATGCATGCCTTGCAAGTTTTACCTTTTTTGTCCTATTGTTTTTTGAAGAGCACAAAGGCCACGATACTCGTGTCGATCCTTTATGGATGTGTAGCATTGCTTACACTATACCAAGCACTCAATGGAAAGCCATTGTTTACAGCAAAACAGCACTCTCACAAAAACAAGTAGTGCGTACTTTGTTGCCAGATATCGGGCAGTATTAATGCAAGATGGCTCTCAATATGTCTAATGAGCGCATATGGCTTAAATGTTGCGTATGGTGCTGCAAAAATTCAATATACCAATCTAATATCCTATTTCTTGAAGCCGCATTTAATCTGATTTGATGCAGCTGTGCGGTGTTTTCAATGGATAATAATTCTGCAATAGCCTGTACATCTTCATCCAATAATTGCACACCAATGCTTGGTGGCATATTGGTAAAAACACCTTCCTTTGCATTTAAATATGCTGTGCTGCTGCTGTAATTGCCGAGTACATTGTATCCAAAATATTTGCCGCATTGTATGGTAAAGTAAATCGGGTAATTCGCTATGCTGGCAGCTGCGGCACTGTCTATTGCTATATAATAATCATATACAAACTGAAACAAATCGTCCATCGTTTCTGCCTGGGGTAATAAGCGGGACAATAATTCTACAGAATATACAGCCACGCTGTTCTTCACAATTTCTTCTTGCAGGCTTTGGTAAATATGTGCGGGTTGAAATTCTTTGATGTGCTGTAATTGCCTGTTGGGTTTGTGTTCGACGCTTAATTCAAGTAGGGAGGCAATTTGCAGTAGGCCACTTCTTTTGGTTTTGTTTTGCTCACTTCTAATGCCTTTGAGCATATACGATTGTAGCCCTAAGGCTTCCGTGAAAACACTTGCTATTAGGCTAGTTTCGCCGTATTTTACTGTTCTCAGTACAATGCCTTTAGTGGTGAGTAACATGTATTATTTTACAAAAACTAATTTGCCAACAAATTTTTCAGTTCCCAAATTGTTGCTTGCAAAAACAAGAAATACGCCCGTTTGGGGTCGGCGGCCGGTGTAGTCTGTGCCATTCCAAATGGCTTGGCCACCTAGGGCCTTGCTGCGGTAAATTAATTGGCCTGAAATGTCTGTAATCCGCACATCGGCGTTTTCAACTAAACCCCTAATAGCAATGGGGCCACTGTATTCGTGTGTTACAGGATTGGGAAAAATAAGCACATCTGTATTGGTCTCGCCCCCATCAACAGCGGTTCCGCGATAGCTTACCAGCCCTTTATCGGTGCCAAAATAAACATCTCCTGTTGCGGGGTCCACCTTGATTACCTGAATATTGTTGGAGGGGAGTGGGCTATTTTCAATGGTGAATCGGCTAATAATTTTATTGGCATCTTCAGAAATAAGCCAAACCCCATTTCCGGTGCCCACCCATTTTCTATTTGCACCATCAACTGCAATTGTTTTCACATTTTCTCCTGCAAAAAGCTCTCCTGCAAATTTATCATATTGGACCACTCTTATTTCGGTTTCGCACTGCCCAGCAATGACGTTTTCTGGGCAATTAATAATGCCAATGCCATTGGCGGTGCCGATCCAAATGGTTCCTTTTTTGTCGTTAACAATGCACTGTACAATATTGTCCGGCAAGTTGCCTGCGCCTTTGCCGCTGGTTAGTCTTGTGTATTCGTCATCATTAGGGTTTTCAAGTGTGCCTTTGTCGTCATATACGAGCACGCCTCCGCCCACTGGCGAAAAAAACCACTTCAAGTTATTGTCATCGATGATAAGGCCAGCAGCACCGTTTTCCATACTGGGTCGTGGGCGCGTAAGTGGTAAGCTAAACTTGTACCAGTTGCCATCTTTGGCAGACTTTGCCATCAATTCGTTAGGGGCATTGGATTGGGTAATCCATAAATTGTTATTCCTATCAAATGCTGCTCCACTAAGCCTGTAGGTACTGGGGTCAACTATGTGCTTTTCGAAAACACCTTCTTTAATTTGCCCGCCTGTTTTGTCTTTTTTTAGAAAAAACAAACCATCTGTTTGTGATGCAATGTATACCGTGCCATCTCTCGGGTCTTTGGCTAATCGAATAGCATCGTGAAGGTTGTTAAATGGACTAAAAAGAAAGCTATTATACGCACTCCATTGGTCGTTTTCAAAACAGGAAAGGCCGTCTCTGTTGTATTGGATGATCCATTTGTCATCATAAGAGCCGTGGGCGATATTGAGCTTGCCATTTTCTGCAATAATATCAAATGTGCTCGCGCTATAAGGGCCATTGGGAATTATGTTTTTGCTGCTAGATTTCAGGCCTGCGTAGGCATCGGCAATCCAGATGCTTTGGTCTGAGGTGCTAATGGTTTGTAAAGGTCTTGCTGCGCTAATAGAGTCGATTGTTTTTAGCGCATTGTCCATTATGAAAATTTTTCCACCGCCTTTAAAGGAGTTAAAGGTGGCTATGGCCAAGCCTTTTTCAATGGGGTCTAAATGGGTGATTTTGCTGCTGTCAAGCGCAAAAACAAATGCTAAGCTGTCCTTTTGGAGCACAAATACCGAATCGTTTGTGCTTACAAAAACCTTGTTTAAGCTATTCGTAATGTAGCTATATTTTCTCTGTTTTTCTAGCCTAGTCCAGGATGCTGAAGTTTGTATGCGAGGGTTTGTTTTAGGGCTCTTAAACAATCCGTTGTCGGTAGCCGCATAGTAAAAAGAAGAATCCGCACAAAAGCCTTTCACCGCAAAGTTTTTGCTAAGCTCACTAAACACGAAGGTTTCTTTAATTTCTTTTTTATTTAAGTTGACGACAATTACGCCAATTCCGGTGCTCAAATAGGCAAAGCCATCTTCAATAAATATGTGATAAATCGTCTTGTCTCCCGCTATGTTTTTTAATTTCAAGTCAGGAATATTATAAAAGGTATTGTCTTTAAAAAGGTCAATATTGCTATTGACATAAGCCATTACCGTCATGTTGGTTATGTTGTCGTGTGCTATATAAGCCATTTCAACATCAGCCATCCCGTTAGACTTGGCATAAGTGTTGATTTCTTCGCTGAGTAAATGATAGGTAAAGAAACCATATCGGCAGGCTACAAAAATTGTTTGACCGTCTGATGCTAGCGATACCCCACGATTGTAGGGCATATGCGAGCGCCACTGACCAATAGGTTCGCCCTGTGCAAAACCATTAAGGACTAGTGCAAAACTTATAAATGCGGTGAGTATTATACGAATGTTCATGTTTGAATGATTTAGGATGGCCTTGCGTGCATAATATTAAGAACGTGGCAATAGAAAAGCTTATTGTATACTGAGCAGATATTCTATTGTTTTCGGATAAAAAGCGTGTTCAAGTTTTGCGACTTTTTGGGCTATGTTTTCTACCGTTTCATTGGCGGTAAGGGCACAACGTACTTGGACAATTTGTGCCCCTTCATCGTAATGTTCATTAACAAAGTGAATCGTTATTCCTGTTTCCTTTTCATTATTGGCTTTCACCGCTTGGTGTACCTTGTTGCCATACATTCCTTTTCCCCCATATTTAGGCAAAAGGGCTGGGTGTATATTGATTGTTTTGTCAGGAAAGGCTTGCAATAAGGAAAGGGGCATTTTCAACAAGAAACCAGCTAATACAATTAGGCTGGGCTCATAGTCCATTATTTGTGTGATCATCAAAGGCTCTTCTATAGTCGTTTTGTTCACTATTAAAAAGGGAATATTATGTAGGCGGGCAATGTCCAGCACTCCCGCTTCTGCGTTATTACAAACCACAAGATTTACTTTGGCTTGTTTCGTTTGGTTAAAATAATCAATTATTGCTTGTGCATTGCTGCCTTTGCCCGAGGCAAATAATACTAATGATTTCATTGCTGCTTTCTATAGCTGTAAAAGTACGATTAATGTTGGCTTTTTTGGAAAAGGAAAAAACAGTAAAATCGCCTAGAAATTTTAGGTCTTTATTCTGTTTTGCTTACCATATTTGCCAGCTTAATGCAGTAGTTTTGTTTGCCGAATCAAAAAAGCAAGTTGTTTTTTTGTAGTTTTTGCTAAGACTTTTTTTATTTTCAATCCATGATAGAATTACGCCCACAGCGGTTTCAGGTTTTGCCCTTAATCGTCAAAAATTTAATCATCATCAATGCCATTTTTTTATTACTAGATACCGCCTTAGAAAGGTACGGCATCAACTTGTCGCAATATCTTGGCTTACATTATTGGAGCTCTCAATTTTTTGGTCCTTGGCAGCTCATCACCCACTTGTTTATGCATGGTAATTTTGGGCATTTATTTTTCAACATGTTTGCGCTTTGGATGTTTGGTAGCATTATTGAAAATATATGGGGGCCCAAACGTTTTTTGATTTTTTACTTTGTATGCGGCTTGGGTGCCGCACTTTGTCACCTAGCGGTTTTGGGTTTCGAGTTTGGTGCTATTGAAAAAGCATTTGCGATGTACCAGCAAAACCCAAGTGTTGATCAGTTTGCGCAATTTATTGGTCAGCATGTAGGGAATCCATCTGCTCTTGGATTTACGGATTTGTTGCGTGAGTGGGAAGGAGACCCGGCTAATCCCATTTTGCGTAACCAAGCATCTTTATTTATTGAACAATATTTACATGGGGGCTTCGATCCCAATAGCCGTTCTGTTTTTGCAGGTATTATGGACCAAGCCACTGTAGGCGCATCTGGAGCCGTGTTTGGTGTGTTATTTGCTTATGGTTTTCTGTTCCCTAATACCGAATTGTATATCTACTTTTTATTTCCGATTAAGGCAAAATATTTTGTGGCCCTTTATGCTGCTATCGAATTGTTTTCGGGTTTTAATAATTCTGCCGGCGATAATGTGGCTCATTTTGCACACCTTGGCGGTATGCTCTTTGCCTTTATATTGCTTAAGTATTGGCAGTCTAATAATCGCCAGCCTCTGTATTAACCACTATTTTATTCTACGTAAATGTCCGCTCGATCTTCCATTCAAAGGTTTCACATTCCCTCTTACAACCGCAATGCAGTTGTGCAGTTAATTGCCCTTTCGGGCTTAGGTTTTATTATTATTCATCTTATTTGGATTACGCTAATTGTGTATGCAGTGCCCGAGCAGCGCTCATTTGCACTGACTTTCGAATATATTGGCCTAGGCAGTTTAGATAGGCTCAAAAGTCGTTGGTGGACGATGTTTGCCTATGGCTGGTGCCATCGCGGATTTTGGGAGTGGCTCAGCAGTATGATGTGGCTTTATGCATTTGGTAATGTGGTGCAAAATTTGGTAGGGTATAAGCAAATTATCCCCTTGTTTGTCTATGGTGTTGTCGCGGGCGGATTGGCTTTTGCTGGTGTACAACTCCTTCCGGCAGCACTTATGCCTGATAATGCAATGGTCATGGGTGCGCAAGGGGGTATCATGGCTTTGATGGCAGCAGCCTTGACGCTATCGCCCAAATACAGAATTTATTTGAGCGATTATTTCAGTATTCCACTATTGTTGCTGGCAGGTATTTTTATTTTGCTCATGATCATCAACTCGAATTTTGAAATAGCAACGATCAGCTTATTGGCTGCTGGTGCAGCAGTAGGCTTCGTTTATATTAAACTGTTGCAAAATGGCTTTCAGCCAGGCGCTTGGGCCTATCGATTGTATAATAAAATGGATACAGTGCTTAGTCCGCCGATTACAACAAAAGCAAGAGGCGTCAAACCCTTGAGCGAGCAAGCTATTGATAATATCCTAGACAAAATAAATGAAAAGGGTTACCATTCGCTTAGTCAATCAGAAAAAGATCAGCTTCGCGAAACGAGCCGCTAAATTTTATCCAAGACATTTTTGTCAGCGTCAATTTGACTAAATGACATTAATTTTATTTTGGCGTTTAAATTGCACCTATATCAAGAATACTTTTTAACTCTTAAAAAAATAAAACATGAACAATAATGAATTCCGCAAATATGCTATCAAGCATCATGGCATCAGTAGCCTTACTGTAGATAGTTATACCGCTGCTGTAAACAGGAAAATGCCCAGCAATCTTACGCCCTATATTTTAGAAGAAAGACAATTACATGGCACAACCATTGACGTGTTCTCGCGTTTGATGATGGATCGCATTATTTTTTTGGGCGAAGGAATTAATGATTATGTTGCCAATGTGGTAACCGCCCAAATGCTTTTTTTAGAAAGTGCAGATCGCAATCGTGACATTCAAATGTACCTCAATAGTCCAGGTGGCAGCGTTTATGCTGGCTTGGGTATTTATGATACCATGCAAATTATCAATCCGGATGTGTCTACTATTTGTACGGGTATCGCAGCATCAATGGGTGCTGTGTTGATGTGTGCGGGTGCAAAAGGAAAACGCACGGCACTAAAGCATAGCAGGGTAATGATTCATCAGCCATTGGGTGGTGCTGAGGGTCAAGCAAGTGATATTGAAATTACCGCTCGTGAGATTGGTAAATTGAAAAAAGAACTGTACGAAATCATTGCGGAGCATAGTGGGCAGAAATTCTCTAAAGTTGAAAAAGATAGCGACCGCGATTATTGGATGACCGCCAAAGAAGCAAAGGATTACGGCATGATTGACGAGGTGCTCGAACGCAATCCACGTAAGAAATTAGCTTAATAAAAGTTTTATCTACAAGGCAAACAACTAAGGCATTCTTATCTAGAATGCCTTAGTTGTTTACTAACTCTTGCTAAGCCTATAGGGTTTATTTTACACCCTATTTCTGTAGCGCATCGTTAATCGGTTTCGTCTGACTCCTTTTACAGCCTTGATTTCATGTAAACAAACGTCTTATTGGGGTATAGGTGCATGGTTTGTTGCTGCGTGCATTGCTTGTGTAGCAATAGACCCATCTTATAAAACTGTATTTTAATTGTTTATAAATGATGCTTTGTGTGAAAAGCATAAAAATATCAAATATTTAAGCCTGTTTTCTCATTCGGTTCTATTCAATATTGTTTTCGGATTTATTTTGAAAACATTTATGGCAGAGCGAGTATATTTGCTATCAATGAATCAGCAGCAATCCATTTTCTTAGCCAAGAGTGAGGTTAAAACCCACGACCTTGAACACAAGCGCAAAATTTCGTGGAATATCCAGAAATATAATGCTTCAGTGCTTAAGGGTAAAGAGCAATTTGCAGAGCTTGAGTTGGCGCGCAAAAAAGCAAAAAATATTAAATGGAAAGCCATTGAAGAATTAGATAGACATTTAGAAGTCTTTGAAAAAAATTTCACAGCCAAAGGTGGAAAATTACTTTGGGCCAACGATGCAGAAGAAGCACAGCAGCACATCATTAAAATTTGCACAGAAAAAAACACCACGCAGATTGTAAAATCTAAGTCGATGGTAACGGAGGAAATACACCTCAACGAATTTTTGGAAGCGCATGGGATTGAATCTGTAGAAACAGATCTCGGTGAATATATTCAGCAGCTAGATGGCGAAGCGCCCTATCATATTGTAACGCCGGCTATGCACAAAAGTAAAGAGGATGTTGCTAAGCTCTTTCATGAAAAATTAGGCACACCCTCTAATCTTAGCCCTACACAATTAACCCTTGTTGCGCGCGAAAAATTGCGCAGCAAATACCAAACAGCACAGATAGGTATAACAGGAGCAAATTTTTGGATTGCAGATGCTGGCGCCATTTCTGTTACAGAAAACGAAGGAAATGCTCGTTTGACAACAGCTTTGCCTAAAGTGCATATTGCTATTGTTGGTATTGAAAAAGTGCTGCCAAGTATCAAAGATTTGAATTTGTTTTTGCCTTTATTGGCCACTTTTGGTACAGGACAAAAAGTGACTTCATACAATACCTTGTTCAGTGGGCCCAAGCAAAAAAATGAGCAAGATGGTCCCGATGAGATGTATGTCATTATGTTGGATAATGGGCGAACAAATTTATTAGCAGATATTAGTGTGCGTGAAAGCATGTATTGCATTCGCTGTGGATCCTGCCTCAATGCCTGCCCCATTTATAAAAATATCGGAGGCCATGCCTATGGCGCAACGTATAGTGGGCCAATTGGCGCCGTTATTACCCCTCATATGAAAGGCATGGAGGAGTATAAGCACTTGAGCTACGCCTCAAGTCTCTGTGGCAATTGTACAGAAGTGTGCCCCCTTAAAATCAACATACACTCTATGTTATTAGCCAATAGGCAAGCATCTGTAAACGCTGGTTTGAATGGATTTCAGGAAAATATGGGTTGGGCCTTGTGGCAAAAAGGAATGATGAATCGTAAGCTTATAGGACTAGCAGGACAGGGAATAAAAAATAAAGTATTTCATTCTGTTTTTAGCAAAAGCTGGGCTAATAGGCGTGAAGAGATACAGTTTCCAAAACAAACCTTTCAACAGTTGTTTGCCGAGCGTAATAAAAAAGAATCCTAGTTTTTTGACCCCTAAAACAGCATACCAATCGATTGCTCATTTATTGCCATTGTTTCATCAACCATGGTGGTTAGATGCTGTATGCAAAGGTGGTTGGGATGTAGCTATCCTAAAAGAACAAGAAAAAGTACTCGCTGCTTGGCCCTATCAAGTTGAGCAAAAATGGGGCTTTAGTTTGCTGCGCAACCCCCCATTTACGCCATATTTGGGCCCTATATCCCTAAGCGAAAAGCCACTTAGTGAAGACTGGGTAGAAGATTTATATCGGCAATTACCCAAAGTGCATTTTGCGCAATGGACCTGCCTGCCTGAGTTTACACAAAAGTCTTTGGTTCGGTTCAAAAATAGCAAACAGCAGCAAAGGGTAACTTATTGCATTGAACTGAAGTTGTCAGAGGAAGAGCTATGGCAAAACATGCATCCGAAAAGAAGGAATGCTATTCGGAAGGCCCAGTCTGATTTGGTTGTTCAGTCTAAGATGATGGATGTGGATGATTTTGTAGACTGGCAAAAATTGGCCTTTGACGAAAAGAAAAGTAGGTACCCTTTTACTGCGGCCTTTCTCAAACCTGTAATCGATAAGGCTTCAGAGCAAAAAGCCTCACTTAATTACAGTGTTAGCGATAAAAGCGGAAATGAATTAGGTCAAATTTGGTTGGCTTTTGATGCTTCAAAAGTGTATTATTTACTCAGTGCTACACCAGCCCAAACGCATCGCGGCGCGATTGCATTGTTGCTATGGACTGCTATACTAGAGTCTAAAAAAATGGGCTTGGAGACTTTTGATTTTGAAGGGAGTATGGATGATGGGATCGCTCATTTTTTTCATCGCTTTGGAGGCATAAAGAAAAGCTATCCAAATTATAGCATTGCCCATTCCTTCCTTTGGCAATGGAAACAAAAACTATTCGGCTAAACTATGCATATTGTCATCATCGTATCAGAAATATCTAGCCGCTTGACTTATGTCTGCGATTGGATTTTTGTGCAACAGTTAGGAGTTGACTATAAGTTTTGTACGAATAAGACAGAGGAACAAGAGGCCTTATTGACCATAGACTACACCAATAAAGTCAGTAATTTTTCGGTGCCTAATATTGGATTGTTGTTTGCAAATAGCATTGAACAACAAAGCATACATACGGGCCTTTGGAATGAATTGCCCACGCTCTTTGCTGCACAGGACGCCGACCATGTACTGCCCTTTGACCTTTTTTCAGCAGTGTTTTATTTAATTAGTCGCTACGAAGAGTATGTTCCTTTTGTTCCTGATAGGCATCATCGCTATCCGGCTACAGAAAGTATTTTATTTAAGGCCGGTTTATTAGAAAGGCCAATTATTGATGAATGGCTTTTTGCCCTCTCAAAGCTATTAAGGGATAAAGGCCTTTCGATACATCAAAAATCCTTCGAATTTTTACCAACCTATGATATTGATATTGCCTGGAGTTTTAAACATAAAGGATTAAAACGCACGATGGGCGGCTATCTGAGGGATATAGCAAAAAATAATTTTGAGTCTTTAAAAGAACGTACTGCAGTCTTGCAGGCTAAGAAAAAGGATCCCTATTTTAGTTTTGATGTGACAGATAGGCTGCATCGAGATAACGAGCTAGAGCCCTTGTATTTCATTTTGGCCGCAGCCCAAAACACTGCTTGGGACAAGCATATATTGCCATCCAATAAACATATGAGTGCTTTGATCCAAAGCCTTGCACAACAATACAAGATTGGAATACATCCGTCTTATCATGCCAACGCACAACCGCATTTATTCAGGGAAGAACAAAAAACATTATCGACAATATCGGGCCAGCAGATGGATATTTCCCGACAACATTATATCAAGGTAGAATGGCCCAAAACCTACAGAGCCCTTCTTGAGATGGATATTCGGCAAGACTATTCTATGGGATATAGCACACATTTGGGTTTTCGGGCCGGAACAAGCAGATCTTTTTTTTGGTACGATTTGTTGGCAGAAGCACCAACTCAATTGCACATTTTCCCTTTCTGCTTTATGGATACAACGGCTCATTACGAGATGGGCTTGTCGGTCGAGGAGGCATTTGAAAAGCTGCATTATTTTAAAAATAGCTTACAAAAAATCAATGGACTCATGCTTACGGTATTCCATAATTTTTCTTTAGGTACCGATAAGGAATGGATAGGGTGGAATGAAGCTTATGCCGATTTTATAAAGAAATAATGAATGATGGATATTTTAGGTAGAGCGATTTCCGAATACTTTTATGGGGGCAAAGAATACAAATTGTGGGTTCACGATAATCATGGCCCCAAAGTGGAAATGATTGTCCCAATTTATTTTCGTAGCCCAGAGGCCATGCCCGATTTAGAGCTCATGGCTATTGATATGTGTAAAGGCAAGACTTTAGATATTGGCGCTGGTGCAGGTAGTCATGCGCTGTTGTTGCAAGAAAAGGGTATAGACGTTACGGCCATTGATATTTCGGAAGGGGCCGTTGAGGTCATGAAAGAGCGTGGAGTGAAAAAAGCCTTTGTTCAAGATGTTTTTGAAATGAAGCAGGAGAAGTTTGATACCCTTTTATTGTTGATGAATGGCATCGGCTTGGTGCAAACAATTGAAGGGTTGAATCGATTTTTACAAGAGGCCAAAACAATGTTGAAAAAGGGCGGGCAATTACTGTTTGATTCTTCTGATGTGGCTTATTTATACGAAGAGGGGCTACCCCAATTGCCTCATTACTATGGCGAGGTCAAATGTTGCTACGAATATCGTCGTCAAAAGTCGGAATGGTTTTCTTGGTTGTATATTGATGAACGAACACTTCGTGAAGTTGCTTTGGACAATGGTTTTGATACTAAGCTTTTGTTTGTTGATGAGTCAGGACAATATCTAGCAAAGCTTACTTTGTCGAAATAGTATCTTTAATCGCTTCTTGGTCATTCCAAATTGCCCAACTTTTCTCTGCTTGTAAATGGAGCATTTCTAATCCGTTTTTTACCAAGGCATTTCGTGCTTTTCCTTTTTGTAAAAACATCGTTTCTTCTGGGTTATAAATAAGGTCAAAAAGCAAATGCTCCTTTGTTAGAAATGAGTAGGGAATATTAGGGCATTCATTTGTGTTGGGGTGCATACCCAGCGGTGTAGTATTGACAATTAGTAGATGTTCTTGAATTGTTTTGGCCTCTATGCCTTCATAAGACAGATTGGCCTTGCCGCTGGCAGAAACCAATTGATAGGCAATGCCAAGTTCCGACAGTGCATAGCAAACCGCTTTTGAAGAACCCCCTGTTCCTAATACAAGCGCTTTGTTTATATCTTTTCTTAGTAAGGGTTTTAGGCTTTCGGCAAATCCAATGTAATCTGTATTGAATCCATACAATTCACCATTGACTATTTTAATGCAATTGACCGCACCTATGTTTTTGGCGGATGTGCTTATTTTCTTTAAAAAAGGAATGACACTGCTTTTGTAAGGAATGGTTACGTTGAGGCCCTTTAGGTTTTCCGTTTCTTTGATTAGTTTTTCGAGTGCTGATATAGAAGCAATAGGAAAGCTATTGTAGCGAGCATTCAATTGTTCTTGAGTAATTTTTTCATGGAAATAGCCTGGCGAAAAACTATGGCTGAGCGGATATCCAATGAGTCCATATTCCTGCATAAGTATTCATTGAAAAAGCGATTGCATTTTTAAGAAATGACAATCGCTTTGTTAATATTAAATGATCAATCCATCATTATTTGTCAAGGTAAAAATGAAAAGTGTCTCCACGCAATCCAATGCGTGTTGCTTCTACAGGCAATACATCATTGGGTGCAATATTGCCTAAGTTTACATTTGCCCCCAGCAATTCCATAAAATAAACTTGCTGTGCCTTTTGTGGTGCTTCCCAAATTATTTTTTGAGCAGGAATTTGGGTTAATATCTCTTGAACCAATCCTTCGCGCACTTCTCCACTACCCCTATAGATGCCTACATTGCCTGCTTCACGCGCTTCAGCAATCACATATTTAGACCCCGCACTCAATTCTGAACGCATGAGTTCAATCCATTTGTAAGGGGGTATAATATGAGTAGCATCTTTAGAGCCAACTTCTGAAAACACAGTTACTTCTTTGGCCAGTCTTTCGATATAATGACATTTGGTGCTTTGATCAATGCTCATGGAGCCATCCGAAACCTCTACATGTTGCAATCCGTATTCTTTAACAATATTGAGGTAATCTTCGAATTGGCCTCTAATGGCAAATGCTTCAAAAAGGGTGCCCCCAAAATAAACAGGAATATCCTGCTCTTGATAGACTTCAATCTTTGCTTTTAAATTTGGTGTTACGGCAGCAGTCCCAAATCCTAATTTTACAATGTCAATATACGGTCGGGCAATGGAGATGAAATTTTTTACTTCTTCTATGGACAGTCCTTTGTCCATGATCATTGTCAATCCGTTGTTGCGAGGTATGCTCGTGCGTTCCGGAATATTCTTGAGTGGAAAATTCATAAATGCAAAACTTGAAATGTTGAGCCCAAAGGTAAGCCCAATTGACTTATCAATGGGTATTGTTTAGCTATACTTTTTTTGGCAATAAATTATAGGTGCTTTTGCTACCTTAGCAATTAATTTGTTTTTAACTATGAAACGTAATGTGCCTATTTTAGGCTTTATTCTTGGGGCAATAGTCCCTTTACTTGGCTTTGCTGTAGTGTACTTGATTTTTAGAAATCCCAATCAATCGCTAGAAAGCTTTTTTTCGGTGTATTGGGCTAATAATAAAATGTTTGCCAAATTGATGACTTTAAGCATTTTGGCCAACCTTATTCCATTTGTCTATTGTAATTTCAAACGTTACGATTATGTGTCACGTGGCATTTTTGTTGCTACAATGCTGTATGTAGTGTTTATTGTCTTGCTCATGTTTGTATGGTAATGCTTTAATACATCCTATCCTTGAAATATTATATTATAGCAGGCGAGGCCAGTGGCGATTTGCACGGGAGCAATTTAATTAAGGCTCTTCGCAATCTAGATGCACATGCCCATGTTCGATGCTGGGGTGGAGATAAGATGCAAGCGGCTGGCGCAACATTGGTTAAGCACTATAAAGACTTAGCCTTTATGGGATTTGTAGAAGTGATCAAACACTTGGGTACCATTTTGGGTAATTTGTCCTTTTGTAAAAAAGATATTTTGGATTACCGTCCTGATGTTTTGGTCTTGATTGATTACCCGGGCTTTAATTTACGTATCGCCAAATGGGCAAAACAGCAAGGTATCAAAGTGGTTTATTACATATCCCCACAAGTATGGGCTTGGAAAGAAAGTCGCGTTCATACGATAAAGTCCTCAGTAGATAAAATGCTGGTTATTCTTCCATTCGAAGTAGATTTTTATAAAAAATGGAAGTTGGATGTTCTGTATACAGGGCATCCGCTAATTGAGGTTGTGCAGCAAGAAATAGAGCGTAATCCAATTGTGCCTATCGCTCAAAAGCCAATCATAGCCCTACTGCCCGGTAGTAGAGAGCAAGAAATCAAAGTGAAGCTTCCGATAATGTTGTCGGTAGTTGATGCTTTCCCAGAATACCAATTTGTTGTGGCACAGGCCCCTTCATTGCCCGACGATTTATTATTACACATTATTGGTGATAAGCCCGTTTTATTGGCAAAAGACCAAACGTATAATCTGCTCAAACAAGCCAAAGCAGGCTTGATTACAAGTGGTACCGCTACCTTAGAAACGGCTTTGTTTGGCTTGCCTCAAGTGGTTTGCTATAAGGGCAATGCCGCTTCTTTTTGGTTGGCCAAAAAACTAGTAAAGGTCAAATACATTTCATTGGTCAATTTGATTATGGATAAGCCAATTGTTACAGAGCTGATCCAAGACGATTTAAACAAAGAAAACCTCATTGCCGAGCTGCATAAAATGTTGACTGAAGGCCCAGTATTAGATTCGATGAAAAAAGAATACAAAGAACTGTGGCACAAGCTGGGCTCAAAACCTGCATCTGCACTAGCTGCAAGCGAAATATTGCTAATAGCTCAAAATTAAATAGGATCTCTGATGAGCAAATTGTTTTCCCCCTTTACCTTAAAAAGTATCACGTTTAAAAACAGGATTGTGGTATCACCCATGTGCATGTATTCCTGCATTGATGGTTTTGCTACTAATTTTCATTTGGTGCATTTGGGCACACGTGCGATGGGTGGCGCGGCTCTTATCATTCAAGAAGCCACCGCCGTATTGCCGGAAGGGCGCATTAGTTATGCCGATATGGGCATCTGGAAAGATGAGCATATTGAAAAGTTAAGAGAGATGAATCAATTTATTCATCAACAAGGTTCGGTAGCAGGGATACAATTAGCTCATGCTGGACGCAAAGCCAGTGCAGAAACTGCTTGGAACGGCGGTCGTCAAATACAGGAGGGCGAAAATTCTTGGTTGCCTGTTGCGCCCTCGCCAATTCCTTTTCATGAAAAAGATAGAACCCCGAAAGAATTATCCTGCGAGGAGATAAAATTAATCGTTCAAGCATTTAAAGATGCTGCAAAACGCTCTCTGCAAGCGGGTTTCAAAGTGTTGGAAATACATGCGGCACATGGATATTTAATCCATGAATTTTATTCGCCTCTCAGCAATTTCAGAACGGATGAGTATGGGGGTAGTTTTGATAATCGCATTCGTTTTTTGTTAGACATTATTGACGCGGTGCAAACAGAATGGCCTAATGATCTTCCTTTATTGGTACGCATTTCTGCAACAGATTGGGTAGAGGGCGGATGGACTATTGAAGATTCTGTAAGCTTATCTATGATATTAAAAGAAAGAGGTGTCGATTTAATTGACGTGTCTAGTGCAGCTAATATTCCTAAAGCGCCCATTCCTGTTGCGCCTAATTACCAAGTGCCGCTTGCGGCCCAAATCAAGCAAGAAGCCAATATGCCAACAGCTGCTGTGGGTTTGATTACCGGGGCACAGCAAGCCGAAGATATTCTACAAAACAATGAAGCAGATCTAATATTCATGGGCAGAGAATTATTGCGGAATCCTTACTTTCCTTTGCAAGCTGCCAAACAGCTGGGAGCGGATATCGCCTGGCCAAAACAATATGATCGCTCGAAAATTTAATAATCATCTATCGATATGAAAGCGTTGCGTTTTTTTTGGGTTTTTGTTTTCGCCTCCTGTTCGTTCGGGTCCTATGCTCAAAAGGTTCAGGCCACAGTTACCATGAACAGCAGTTCAGACAAGGTCGGTCAAATCGTTTATCGCAAAGGACAATTATTGCGCATCAAGGATTTTGAAGGGAGCGAAGAAAAAGAAATGAGGGCAATTGCGATGACCTATTCAGGAGTAAGCCTAAACTACTCTGCTGCAATAAAGGCCGATCAAATTTTTATAAACATCAATCTTTGTCCCACATTTGATAAAGAAAAATCTTGGTTTCTAGAGGAGCATAAAAACCAAAGAACTCTTGATCACGAACAGCTGCATTTTGACATCACTGTGATCAATGCCTGTGCCTTATACAAGGCTTTAAAGGCTTTTTCTTTTAGTTCAAAATTTGAAAAGGAAATAGTTGAATTACAAGCAAAGTATCGGACCCAAAATGAAGCCTTACAAGACCTTTACGATTCCGAGACCAACAATGGCATCCATAAAGAAAAGCAAGCAGAGTAGTATGAAAAGATAAAAAAGCAGTTGGCAGACTGTAATGATTGTTACGAATAAGGTACAATTTGCTTTTCAAATCTCTATGCCAAAGGCTACTTCAAATCATAATCCTTGACCATTTGCTGGTCTCATTTGGTATATAATGCTATTCAAGCCGCAGCGCAATTGAAGGTAAGTACGTCTTGTATGATTGTCCTGAGGCGCTAAAAAAGAATCCCTGCAAAGGGATTGCAGGGATTTGAAGTGGATTTTGATTTTACACTGCGCTTAGGATAGTGTTTTGATTAAAACTTCAATGCTGATTTTTGTTTGTGTACCTGCGGCAAAATTTTTGATGCGCACATTTCCTTGCTCGCGCTCTTCATTTTCAATAATGATGGCAAAGGGAATGCTGCGATTGAAAATGTATTTCATTTGTTTGTCAAACTTAAGCGGCTCGGGGTAAATTTCTGCAGCGATATTTTGGCTGCGCAATTGCTTTAAAATATTTAAAGCATATAGTTCATTTTCGCCGCCAGTATTGACAATCATCGCTTTTGTGCCTACTCCTATTTCTGCTGGAAATAAGTGTAATTCTTCCATTACATCATATATCCTGTCAATGCCAAAAGAGACACCTACACCCGAAAGGTCTTTTAAGCCAAATAAACCCGTAAGGTCGTCATAGCGGCCACCACCACCAATGCTGCCCATTTTGATGCGTGGATCATTGCAATTCACTTCGACAATAATGCCCGTGTAATAGCTCAGTCCGCGTGCTAGGGTGAAATCAATTTTCAATGTTGAGTTGTTCCACTCAAGCTTAGCTAATGTGCTGTGGTAGGCAATCGTATCGCGCAATTCTTTGATGCCCAATATCCCTTCGCTAATTTCTGTAGCAATAAATTCCTGTTCCAGCCTATCAAGTTCTGTACAATTTATCAAGCGGATAATGTCCTGAATCTGTTTGTCAGTCAATCCTCTTTCGCTTAATTCTTTCACAACACCTTCTTCGCCCACTTTGTCTAGCTTGTCAATGGCTGTGGTAATGTCTACCAGCTTTTCTTCGGCACCACAATATTGGGCTATGCCCGTCAACACCTTGCGACTATTGATTCTTACAACAACCTCTGGTACTGCTAATTGAAAAAATGCTTCGCGGTAGATGTATAATAATTCGGCTTCGTTGATAAGCGAATTGCTACCTACAATGTCGACATCGCATTGCCAAAACTCGCGATAGCGTCCTTTTTGTGGGCGGTCGGCACGCCACACGGGTTGCATCTGATAGCGTCGGAAAGGGAATTGCAATTCGCTTTGGTGCATCACTACATAGCGAGCAAAAGGTATGGTGAGGTCGTAGCGAAGCGCACGCTCAGTGAGGTTGACATCGTTTTTGCCTTGCAATACATTTTCTAGTGCACTACGTGTTTTGTCGTGTTTGTTCGGGTCGTTCAGTCCATTATTCAGCACCTTGAAAACCAAGCGATCGCCTTCCTCTCCATATTTACCCATAAGGGTTGTGAGGTTTTCCATACTCGGGGTTTCGATGGGCTGAAAGCCACATTGCTCAAATATATTGCGCAATGTAGCGAGTAAGAATAGGCGTTTGCGCACCACTTCTGGTGTGAGGTCGCGTGTGCCTTGAGGTACAGATGGTTTAGACATATGGAGGCAAAAATAGTGCTTAATCTTTGATGATTAATGATACTTGTCAATGATTTTGTGGCAGGTTTTTTCGATAAGTTCATACACGGGTAAATAGCCGCTTTCATCCCCATACCATGGATCGGGTACTGATTCTGTACTGCCTTCATGGAGCTCACTGAGGAAGAGTTTTACTTTGTGCATGGGTGCATTGGTGCCGCCTATTTTTTCGATAGCTTGATATACATCTGCGGCCAGAGCATAAATGAGGTCGTACTCTTCAAGATGCCTTGCTAGCAATAATGTGGCTCTTTGCTGGCTGATGTCGATGCCCTTTTGTATGCATATTTTTTGGGAGAAAGGATGGGGCGCTTCGCCAATATGGTAGCCGTTGGTACCTGCCGAATCGATTATCCAATCTAAACTATTCTCTTTTGCCATTTTGCGTAAAACACCCTCTGCAATGGGTGATCGGCAAATATTGCCCAGGCATACCATTAATATTTTCATTGTTTAGAATATTTTTCCGAGTGTAAAGTACTTGTTGCTTTTAATTATCCGATGCCTAAGTTATAGAAGCGCTTATCTAGATGAAGGGCTGTTGTGTTCAGTCCATTTTGAGGCGGAGTAAAAGCCTGTAGCGCGAGCCCGCTGCATGCAACATGTTTTTTATTGGTGGGCCTAGGCCACAAAAAAGCACCACAAAACCTTGTGGTGCTTTTTGCCTGAATTATTTTATTTTTTCCATTTGATGGTGCATCCCACAGCCTTTGTTTCAGTAAGGCTTACCGGGTTTCCTTCTTGGATATTTTTAAGGGCTTGCTCTACATATTTTTGTTCCGCCAATTGGTAGTTTTCCCAATTGTTGTCTATTGCACCAATATACTCTACACTGTTTTTGCCCTCTGTATTGCGCAACAAATATACCTGTGGCGTGCGTGCTGCACCAAATTGTTTCGCTACGGCCTGGGTCTCGTCATAAAGATAAACAAAGGGAAAGCCTTTTTGTTTAGCTCGTTCTTGCATTTTTTTGTACGAATCTTCGGGCGAGACTTTGGGGTCATTGGAGTTGATGGCCACTACGGGATATCCTTGTAAGGAATAATTGAGGTGTAATTGAATAATACGATCTTCGTATGCCCTAGAATAAGGGCAATGGTTACAGGTAAAAACGACAATGTACCCTTTGGCTTTTGGGATGGATGCCAAGGAGACCATTTGCCCATCAATATTTTTTAGCTCAAAATCTTTGACTTCCGAACCTATCTTATAGCCTTCTTGTGCTATAGAGCTGCATGCAATACTGCATAGGGCGATGATGCATCCAATTAGTTTTTTCATCATTATCTGTGGTTGATTATATAAGACGCGAGGTCATTTTTAGTGGAAAAATAAGTTTCTTTAAAGCTGAGTTTCCTGCCTTTTTGGTACAAGAAGGTGGCCGGTATACTGCCCTGCCAAGAGGGTTCTAGCTGGTTAATCCAAATGTTGGGATCGCCGGCATCTAACAAATGAGTTTCCATGCTGATTTTCTTTTTGGCCAAGAAGGTATTTACCAGAGCAAGATTATTGATGGCATCTAGGCTCATCAGAATAAACTTAATGGGCTTTCCTTGCAGCTCTTTGGCTAGCGTTTTGAAGTGTGGTAATTCTTTGACACAGGGGCCACACCATGTTGCCCAAAAATTGACTACATAAACCGTGTCATTATCCTGCACAACCCGCTCCTGAAATTGCTCGAGCGAAAAGATATCCGCTACAGCATTTTTTTGAGCCGTGGAGCTAAGGCTTATAAACAAAAGCATAAGGAATATGTAACGCATAAAGAAGTACTCATTAAGTTCTGACAGTTCAAATATAGCCTACAAACGAAAGCAATTCCTTTTCTAGGGTTTTTTATAAAAAAGAAAGCACTTGGCCTAAGGTATGGTCGCATTAAACATTATCCATTACTTTTGCTAGAGCTATGGAAGACTTTGAACAACGTTGGATTAATGTTGAATTTTTTATTAGGGAGCGTTTTGGCAAAAAACCAGACGTAGAGGCTATTTTATACCTTATCGGCATCAACGAGTTGGGCGCATTCCCCGAAGGGAAAAATTTTACAAAAGAACAGAAGCAAGACTTAATGCACATAGCAGTATGTAAATTGCTGAGTCAAGTAGGCATTTATGTCTTAGATAAGTTTGACGATGAGGGCTGGCCACATTATATCGCCACAGGAGTAGAAGCGCCAACGACGCTGAAAGAGCAAGAGCAATTATTGCAAGAATGTATCATCCGTTATTTCGAAGCATAAGCAATATTCAATGGGGGTAGTATTCAGACAATCGGTAAAAACCACCGCAATCACCTTTGCCGGTGCCGCCTTGGGTGCCATAATTGTATTGGTTGCCTCCAATATGATGCCCAAACAAGAGTTGGGTTTTTCGCGCAACCTTACCAGCCAAACGGTTGTGGCCAGTTTTTTTATGCTCATGGGCGTAAGCAGCACCTTGTTCTTATACTTTCATCGATTCGATGCTGAGGCCGAAAAGGAGCGTAGAGCGGTATTCCTCTCCTTGTGTTTTTTGTTGCCATTGGTGGTTTTCGTTCTGTCGATGATTCCCTATTTTTTGTTTCAAGATTATTTGCTCAACAAGTTTTTTCAAGAAGTGGACAGGCCTTTTATGAAGCGCTATATGATGTGCTTTCCCTTGTATACCTTGTTTTATCTCTATACTTCTTTGCTGGAAAATTACATGCTCACCCAGCTCAAGTCGGCAGCTACTAGTTTTGTGCGTGAAGTGTTGTTGAAGGGGCTCAATCTTGCATTGATTCTTTTATATGGTTTTGGGCAGATTAATTACGATGTGTTTATTTACAGCTTTGTGTTTTCCAATTTATTGGCTGTAGTGATATTGCTTTTGTTGGCCAGCAAAAATGACTCTTTCGCATTCTCTACTCAGTGGCACTTATTTAGCAAGGCCGAGTATAAAGAGATATTTAGTTTCTCGGGCTATCATGCTTTAATGAGTGTCACATTTTCCTTGTTTGGTTTTTTGGATGCCATATTATTGGCCTCCCTTAATCCCGATGGGCTCAATGCTGTGCCCGCATATACCAATGCAGTGTTTATTTCTGGTGTGATGTCTATACCTTACCGTGCGATGAGCGGCATAGCCAGTGCCGATATCAGCAAATCTTTTGCACAAGGCGAGCATGAAAAAGTACGTGATGCCTATAGCCGTTCGGCCATCAACATTTTTATGGCCACCATTTTTATGTGTGTATTGATTGTATGCAATTTGCACAATGCAGTCAGCATTATGGGCGAGGGTTATGCTAATGTGTTTACCCTTACCTTAATTATGATGATCGGCAAATTGATGGATAGTGGTACTGGACTTAATGATGTTGCCTTGAATATGTCACCCTATTTTAAACTCAATTTTTATTTTTCGATCGGATTGGTTTTGTTTATGCTCGTCGCTTTCAGGATATTTATACCCCTGTACGGAGTGTATGGCGCAGCTTGGGTGTTTAGTATTGCACTGCTTATTTATAATGTGCTCAAAACCTTTTTTGTTTGGAAAAAACTCGGCTTACAGCCTTTTTCAAAGGGCACCCTGCGCGCTATTTTTATGGGTGTAGCCATTACCGCTTTGGTTTTCTTTTTGCCTAAAATTTCCAGTCCTTATATTGATACCCTATTGCGCAGCGGAGTCATTGTTGCGCTCTTTGTGGGCTTTGTTTATTGGCTGCGCCCCAGTAAAGACATTAGTCATTACATCAACGAAACCCTAAAAAAGAAAAAGTTGTTTTAGCCTTAGCCAAAACAACTTTTAATAAAAGGATTCCTTAGCTATTTCCTAGCGCAATCTGTCCACCGATTTCAAGAGGGCTTCGTCTTTGCGAATACCGCTAATGGCTAATAACAAAAAAACGATGGCCAGTGCTGGAATAATTGGCCCAGGCAAAGCAAAATTATCGTTGGTAGCTGGCGGAACAGCATTTTTGAGCTTCTGAATGTTCATCAGCATCACTGCGATAAAACCGGCAGATGCTAAGATGCTTATCCAAGCCATAGCTTTTTGTTGTTGGCGATTTTTAAACATAAAAATGGCGATCAAAGGTAGCAAGGTCATTGTAGCTGCTAAAATCAACAGCATATATTCACTACGTGCAGCCAATAAAGAGCTGCCCATGGCTCCCTCAACCGTGTAAGCGTACAAGGGGAAAATAAATAAGGCACCACTAAAAAAAGAGGCCAGAAAAAACCATATAGATTGAATGCGTTGTATCATGTCTATTTTGTTGTAAAGTTCAAAGATTAATGGATGATGTTACTGCCAAAATAAGGGCGCAATACCTCGGGCACTACAATACCTTCGGGTGTTTGGAAATTCTCCAACAAGCAAGCCATAATGCGCGGCAAAGCCAATGAACTGCCATTGAGCGAATGCAACAATTGGGTTTTGCCTTCGGCATTTTTAAAACGCACTTTACAGCGGTTGGTTTGGAAACTCTCGAAATTGCTCACAGAGCTCACTTCTAGCCAACGCTCTTGCGCAGCGCTATACACTTCAAAGTCGTAAGTAAGCGCAGAGGTAAAGCTCATGTCGCCACCACAAAGCCGCAGAATGCGGTATTCGAGCCCTAAATTTTGTAATAATTTTTCTACATGCAGCACCATATCTTCTAGTGCATCGTAGCTTTTTTCGGGATGGGTAAATTGGACAATTTCTACTTTGTCAAATTGGTGTAAACGGTTAAGCCCACGTACGTCTTTGCCATAAGAGCCTGCTTCGCGACGAAAACAAGGTGTGTAAGCGGTCATCTTTATGGGTAGATCATTTTCGGCCGTAATCGTATCACGGTATAAATTAGTAACCGGCACTTCGGCAGTCGGAATCAAATAAAAATTATCGGCAGTGGCATGATACATTTGGCCTTCTTTGTCGGGCAATTGTCCTGTGCCATAAGCACTCGCTTCGTTGACCATAAAAGGAGGATACACCTCGCCATAACCTGCGCCAGTATTGTAATCTAAGAAATAGGAAATAAGTGAACGTTGCAACTTGGCCCCTTTGCCCATATACACTGGGAAACCGCTACCCGTGATTTTGTTGCCCAATTCAAAATCAATGAGATTGTATTTTGTAGTCAAATCCCAATGGGGTAATTTTTGGGCTTCAAGGCTAGGGCGTACACCACTTTGGCGCACTACTTCATTTTCTTCGGGCGTTTTGCCAAAAGGCACTGAGCTATGCGGCAGGTTGGGTAGGCGAATGAGTAAATCCAGTTGTTCGGCTTCCATAGCAGCAAGTTGCTGTGCTATTTCTTTGGCGGCTTCTTTTTTGCTGGCTACTTCATTTTTTTGGAGCTCCGCTTCTTCTTTTTTGCCTTGTCCCATCAACAGGCCAATGCTTTTGGAGGCTGCATTTATTTCAGACGCTATACGGTCGTTTTCTACTTGCACAAGGCGGCGTTTTTCGTCGAGTGCAATGATGGCATCAACGATATCGAGCTCTTTAAAATTTTTCTTTTGAAGACCCGCAATGATCAAGTCTTTCTGTTGTCTGAAAAGTTGTAGCGTAAGCATTGTTTGTATTTTGTAAGGGCTGCAAAGATAGTTATTCATCCACTTTGCCTGCAAATAATTGTTCACCTGCCTCTATTCTTGTATTCAGGCGGTTTTCGCTAGGCGGAATGGGGCAAGAATAACCTTCTTTGTAGGCACAGTAAGGATTATAGCATTTATTGAAGTCGAGCAAGATTTTATTGTTTCGGATGTCGATAACACTCAGGTCAATATATCGCCCACCCCCAAAAGTGCTTTTGTAATTAGTAAGGTCGTTAAAGGGCAAGAACAAGTGGTCTTTCATCTCTTCCTTTGCTATTAGTTTTAGGCTTTGGTAAATGTTCAAGTTGTATATTTTGCTTTTGATCTTAAAAGTGGCGATGGCATATTGTCGGTATTGTTGTTTTTTGCCACTGTGGGTGAGCATATCAAAGACAGGGGCATTGGGTGTCAAGCTAAGCTCTGCCCATACGGCATAATTGCTATTAATGGGATAAAAACGAATAAAGCCCGTGTCTTTTGCTTTGAGTGGACTGCGTTCTTCCCGGATAAAATCTTCTTTGTATTTTTTGCGAAAGGCTGCCATTTTCTCTTCATATCGCTGGCCAAAGCTCATTTGGGCTAACAATAAAAACAGGAGGGTAAAAATCGGTTTATGCATATACTGGAGGACGAGAAGTGGAGTAAAAAACAAATTAGGATAATCAAAAATACCATCATTATCATAAAATATATCCTCGCAAAGGCCGGTATCTTATCTTTGTTTCTTTTTTATCAATAAATACGAGGGTATACCATGAGTAAAATGGGCAAAGTATTAGTAGCTATGAGTGGCGGTATCGATAGTACCGTTACCGCACTAATGCTGCACCATCAAGGATATGAGGTGGTGGGGATTACGATGAAAACTTGGGATTATGCTGTTTCGGGTGGTGGCAAAAAGGAAACGGGTTGTTGTAACCTCGATTCGTTTAATGATGCCCGACAGGCAGCCGTAGAGCATGGTTTTCCGCATTATGTTTTTGATATCCGCGAAGAATTTGGCTCGCATGTTATTAGCAATTTTGTAGACGAATATATGGCTGGCCGCACGCCAAACCCTTGCGTACTCTGCAATACCCATATCAAATGGTCGGCCCTGCTCAAAAAAGCGGATGCCTTGGGTTGCGATTTTATTGCCACAGGTCATTATGTAAAGGTGCGGCAAGAAAATGAGCGTTATGTCCTCAGCAAAGCCAAAGATTTAACCAAAGACCAAAGCTATGTGCTTTGGGGCTTGGGTCAAGATTGTCTCAGTCGTAGTATTTATCCTTTGGGCGATTTACTCAAAACCGAAGTGCGCCAAATGGCCGCCGAAATGGGTTATGTCGATTTATCTAAAAAAGCCGAGAGCTACGAAATATGTTTTGTACCCGATAATGATTATCGGGGTTTCTTAAAAAGACAAAATCCCAATCTTGAGCTCGAGGTAGAAGGTGGCGATTTTGTGCTCACTGATGGTAGCAAAGTAGGTAAACACAGAGGCTATCCTTTTTATACTATTGGGCAGCGTAAAGGTTTAGATATAGCTTTAGGTCGCCCCATATTTGTGACAAAAATCATCCCTGAAACCAATACTGTAGTGCTGGGAGATATTGAGGATTTGAAACAAGGGAGTATGTTGGTGAGTGGCTTAAATATGGTAAAATATGCCAGCATACCCGATGGCATGCGTGCTACTACAAAAATCCGCTATAAAGACCCGGGCACCGAAAGTTCTTTGTATTGGGTAGAAGACAAGCTGAGCGTGCATTTCGATCATTCGGTGAACAGTATTGCTCCAGGCCAAAGTGCTGTTATCTATGAAGGAGACGATGTAGTAGCAGGCGGAATTATCCATTCGGGAATATAATTTTGGCTTTTTGTTATGTTTCTTTAGAAAAAAGATTATTTTTAGCCTCGTTTTACGCGACTATTCTAATAGCACCATATTTAATACAGTATGAATAAACATAAAATTATCCTTGGATTGATGGCTCTAGTGTTTACTACGGCATTGTTGAACTCTTGCAAAAAAGACCGTGTGGTAGTTGATGCTAAGAGCAGCGATTTATACCAAGCATTTTTACCTTTAGAAGTGGGTAAATACATCATTTATGATATTGATTCATCTATCTGGGATGACACAAAATGTATCAAATACACCAACAAATACCAGCACGAATATTTGGTAGCCGATACTTTTCGTGATGCACAAAGACGCTTATCTTACGCGATCAATGTGTTGAGCAGAAAAAGTCCGGCAGACAAATTTGTGGTAAACGATGTGGTTTATTATACCCCCGGTGCCGAGCAAATGGAATATGTTGAAAAAAATATTCGTTTTATGCGTTTGGTTAATCCTATCACAGAAGGCAAAAAATGGAAGGGAAATATTCTTGTACCTAGCGAAGACCAAGATTATAACTATTTGCAAAACTGGAATTACACCTACAGCAATGTGTTGAAACCCTACAACAACGGTGCGATTAACTTTGAAAAAACAATTACAGTAAAAGAAGTAGACACCATTTTGAATAACCCTGAGACAATGCCAGACGCTTATGCTTCATTGTTGCAGTCAAAATCAGTTTATGCTTTCCGTGTAGGCCTTGTTTACCGCGAATACACCTACTGGATTTATGACCCAATACCGGGCAGCAAAAACTGCCGTAAAGGGGTGGGTGTAACGATGCGTGCCGTAGAGTACAACTAAAAAATAGACTAGATTTTTTTATTCGGGGTGTTGATTGTTGTTTGTTTCATTTAATTTTGAAAGAGCAACCTTCAAAACCCCGAAGCTATGTTTAGGCTATTCCTGTTTTCCTTTCTGATCCTTTTTGGTTTTTGTGCAATAGCGCAAAAGCAATATGCCTTTCGCATTTCCTTTGCACATAAAAACGAAACTACTTTTAGCATTTCTAGTCCGGCCAGTTTTTTGAGCAGCAGAGCAATTGCAAGAAGAACAACACAGTCCATAGCCATTGACTCTGCCGATTTGCCTGTTGTACAATTGTATATTGATAGTGTACTAAAACTAAGCAATGGCATTTTTCATAGTCGCTCGCGCTGGCAAAATAATTGTGTGCTATTGGTAGAAGATACATCCAAAATTGCCGCTTTGCGCAGTTTATCCTTTGTCAAAAGCACTAAATACATTGCTGTCTTTTTAACGCCGCTCCACTTTTTTACGTCAACAAACACGAAGAAAGAAGAGGGAAACAAATCAGAGGATGGAAATAATTGGCGTACTACCGGCTCTATTGCTTACTATGGTGATGCCTACGACCAAATAAAATTAGCTAACGGCGATTATTTGCACGACATTGGATTTAGGGGGAAAACGAAATTGATAGCGGTAATAGATGAAGGCTTTAATCTTGTCAACACCTTGCCAGGCTTTGATAGTCTACGTATTACTGGGCGTATTGCTGATACCTATAATTTTAACCTCAACAAGCCCGACGTTTATAATTATTCTTCTCATGGTACTCAAGTACTCAGCACTATGGCAGGAATAATTACTGGCAATTATGTGGGCACGGCACCTGATGCTTCCTATGCATTGTATGTAAGCGAAAATGGCGGTTCAGAACAGCCTTATGAAATGGATAATTTGGTAGCAGCCATGGAGCGTGCCGATAGTATTGGCGCCGATATCATCACCATTTCGCTAGGCTATAATAGCTTTGATATTGGAGGTCTTAATGCAAGCTTATCACTCACAGATATTGATGGCAAAAGTACCATTGCAGCAATGGGTGCCAATACTGCTTCGGCGAAAGGCATATTGGTTGTGGCCTCTGCAGGTAATGATGGTGGCACGGCTTGGAATAAAATTTTAACGCCTGGAGATGCGGATAGTGTCCTTACTTGTGGTTCTGTTGATATCAATAAAACACTTGCCCCAACTAGCGGCAAAGGCCCTAATGCTGCAGGACGTATGAAACCCGATGTGTGCATGTTGGGTGCGCCAGGAGTTGTGTTTAATAATTCAGGAACCACCTCTTCTGTAGGCGGCACCTCAATTGCTACGCCCGAATTGGCTGGCTTAGCAGCTTGCCTTTGGGAGACAAACCCTAAAGCCACTCCCTACCAATTGCGCAAGGCTATAAGAGAAAGTGGGCATATCGCCAGTAGCCCTAATAACCAAATGGGTTATGGTGTTCCTGATTTTGGTAAAGCAAGGCTTTCATTAGGTCCAGAAATTCTGTGTAATTGTGCTGCGCAGGCCATACATGTTTTCCCAAGCCCATTTACAGAAAAAATTACCGTAAATGTAAATGGCACGAGCAGTAAAGGCATTCTACAGTGGTGTATTTATAATCTACAAGGGCAAAAGATAATGGAGGATAGGCAATCGTTTTCAGACAGTTCTTTTTCTTTCCAAATTGTACCATCAAGCAATTTGCCAAAAGGGCTCTATTTGCTGCGGCTCAACAATCAAGGCTATAATAAGACCCTGAAAATCATTAAGGAATAATAGAGGCTTTGTTGCTGTCAACATTAGATCCACCAAGCAAGCATCCCTAATGCAAATAGAAAGGATGCAAATAAAACGATACTCAAAACAATGGGGTATTGACCTCTATAGCGGCGCAACACCACTTTGGCGATAAAGAATTGTAAGGCACAAAAGATAGCTACATACATAAACAGTGCGGGTAGGTTTTCACCTTTGAATAGCCCGTCAAAACTATAATTTCCTTCGTCGATATAGCCCAAATAAAGGGTTAATATGATGGAGACGAAAAGAAAGGAAGTCAGCATCCGTACATTTTTGGGATAAGCTTGTTGAGTAGCCATTTGAAAGAGTTTTAAGGATTTCTTGTAGTAAGGTTTTTTGATAATGAAAATTGTATTCCCGCTGCCAATATCATCAATAACAAACAACCCAAAACATTGAGCCATAGAAAGGCCATTACATTAAAATACCAAGCAGCGATTACAAAAGCTTCAGTGATGAGTGCCGCAAAAAATACAGCGGTGCCTTTTACTTGTTTCATCCAAAAAGCGACTAAGAAAATACCCAAAATAGTACCATAAAAAAAAGAGCCTAAAATATTCACTACCTCAATAAGGTTATCTCCTAATCGGCTAGCAAAAAAAGCGACTACCATACAAAACACACCCCACAATACGGTCACCCAACGCGATGCCGCTAAATAATAAGATTCACTTTCTTCGCCCTGATGAAATCTTTTGTAGAAGTCAACAATAGTAGTGGAGGCCAAAGAATTCAAACCGCTAGCAGTAGAGCCCATTGCCGCTAAGAAAATTATGGCAATCAATAAACCAACAAGCCCAACAGGCAAGTATTCCATCACAAAAGAAAGAAACACGTAATCGGTATCATTGGTCTTTTCACTACCCGAATTTTTGCGCACCAATGCCAATGTTTTTTTACGAATAGTATCGGCTTCTGCTTGGCTAATTTTTAAGTCAGCACCAATGCTTTTTTCTTTGGCTGTATCATTTTCATGCAAGGCCCTAACGTATTCATTGATTTGTAAACGCTTCTCTTCTTGCATGAGCGAGTAGACTTTTTGTAGCGAATCGTATTGGCTATTATAAGTGCTTTGGCGAATGCTTTCTACTTCTACTTTATTAAAGAAAACAGGAGGCGTATGAAACTGATAAAAAGCAAAAACTAAGATGCCTATGAGCAGAATAAGAAACTGCATCGGAATTTTAATCAGGCCATTCATCACCAGTCCAATGCGTCTCTGGGCAATGGATTTGCCCGTTAGGTATCGCCCAACTTGCGATTGATCTGTGCCAAAATAAGAAAGCTGTAAAAAGAAACCACCAATAATGCCCGACCATAAATTGTAGCGGTTGTTCCAGTCAAACTTGGTGTCAATGGCATTCATTTTGCCCATCTTGCCGGCAATGTGGAGCGCATCCAAAAAGCCTACTTCTTTGGGTAATAAATGCACCACCATATAGCCTGCAAAAAACAGCCCTGCAAAAATGATGGTCATTTGCAGCATCTGTGTGTAGGATACTGCCTTGGTGCCGCCATAGACAGTGTACAGAATTACAGCTGCTCCCATAAATAAGGTTGTGTAAGTAATACTCACTCCTAGTATGGTAGATAAAATTATGGCTGGTGCATAAATGGTAATACCAGTCGACAAGCCTCTTTGCAATAAAAACAAAAAGGCGGTAAGACTGCGGGTCTTATTGTCAAAACGCTTTTCCAAATATTCATATGCGGTATAGACATTAAGTTTTGAAAACACAGGGATAAAGGCAACGCATATCACCACCATCGCCAAAGGCAAGCCAAAGTAAAATTGTACAAAACGCAGGCCATCGCTATAGGCTTGACCGGGTGCTGACAAAAAAGTAATCGCACTCGCTTGTGTTGCCATCACCGAAAATCCTACCTGATACCAAGGCAATTGTCGGTCGGCTAATAAGTAGCCTTCTATGTTTTTGGTGCCACGACTTTTCCATACCCCATAAAGGATAATGGAGAGCAAAGTGAAGACTAAAACAGACCAATCAATAGGACTCATAGAAAATACTGGGTAATGAAATACAGAAAAAAGATCACCAATACCAACACCACAACAAGCATCAAATACACCTTTGTCCAGGTTTTCAAAAATGGCGGCTTTTCGTTGTGCATGCTATTTCTTTTTAGTGTCGTTTGGAGGCAAACTAATCAGGTTGGCAAATAAACGATAGGCTCCTGAAACGCCCGCTGGCAGCTGACGGAAGAAGGCTAGTCCGGTATATACAAAATTCCCTTTGCCATAAGTTGCAAGGAGCAAACTGCCTTCGTTTGCTTTTTCATTGGGGTCTTTCATCGACAATAGGCGTTCATAATTTTTTGAAGAATCGCTTGCAAAATAAATGCCTCTTTCTTGTACCCAATTGTCAAAATCAGCCTTCGTTATTTTATTCGGAAAATTAAAGGCTGGGTGATGCTCTTGGGTAAAGGTAACCGCTGCATTTTCGTCAGTCACCCTTTCGCGTGTGATGGTAAAAGGATAAGGGCCGATATTCTGAGGTACAGAGCTGATGCGGTTATTGGTATTGTATTGTACAATAAGATTGCCCCCATTTTTTACATAAGCCATTAATTTTTTGTAGTACAATTGTAGCTTTTCATTGGTGTTGTATGCACGGACTCCTGTAACAATAGCATCAAATTGAGAGAGCTCCGCAGTTGCTAAAATCTCATCAGGGAGCATCGTGATTTTGTAGCCAATTTGTTGCAAGCAAGTAGCTACATCATCGCCTGCACCGGGTATGTATCCGATATTGTTGCCCTCTTTTTGCACATCGATTTTTATCAATTTTACTTGGGCTTCTGACAAGGTGAATTGTGCAGGAATGTGGTCATAATCGATACGCTTGATGCTCTTGTTGTAGACTTTCCCATCAATGACCAATGAGGCTGAAATGCTTCCTGCTAAAGCATTTTCTTCAGGGTGTACATAGGCATCAATAATCGCCTCATCATTTTTAGCCGCTAACTCGAAGCTGTTATTTTCTGTTTCTAAGTTCCATCCCTTATTTGTTTCCAAAAGTAATTTGCCTTTCACATTTGCAGTATTTGCTTTGATTACAAAACGAATTTTCTTTTCGTTTTGATTTCTAAAAACATAAACAGCTTCACTGGTGTTTACCGTTGCGGGAGGTAAAATTTCCAAAGGTCTGTAACGCTCACCTTTTACAGGGTCGGTAGATTTAAACACAATAGGACTTGTATGTTGGAATTTGATTCCGCCAATCGATAAATCAATCGTGACATTAAGTGGCGCTTTGTTTTCGCCCTGCCCAATGAGTTGCTGATTATCGACAATAAAGGAGCCCGAAGTATGCGCCTTGGTCAACCAATAGGGAGTAGAGAATTTAGCTTCAGCACTTAGCTTTTCTTTTCTTTTAAAGGTGTACAGTTGATTTGTTTTCAACTCGAAAGTAGCATTGCTATCACTCGAAATATATTGAAGCTTATTGATTGTAACCTGTGCTTTATTGCGCACAATGATTTGTGTTGTTAGGTCCATTTGCTTGCCCGGAATGGCCGTATAATCTCCTGCGCTGGCTTCAATCCACAATCCCGCACAAGCGAACATGAGTTCTTTTAATTCGGTAAGTTTTTGATTTTTCCAATAGTCTGTTTCTGTGTTTTTAAAATGGGATTGCTCTAATTGTTGGTACAGATTTGCTAGGGCAGGAATCGATTTTTCAGGTGATTGAGCCTTGTATTGTGCGATGCATTGATCCAAAAGGGTGTTGAATTTTGCCTTTGTAGCAAAGCGATTCCAACTAGTATGGATGCCTTCAAACAAATCTTTTCTTGCTGTATCACCTGCGAGTTGCTTAAAATATTCAAAAGCTTCTCCGCGTGTTTTGGCCGAACCAAAGCCTTGGCTTTTGTGATTAGAGCGGCTTTCGGCCGCTATTTCGCCGTAAGATTTTCCTAATAAAGGATTGTAGCCACCCACATCTATTTTCAATTGATTTTCGGCAGTTGTATTGAGGCCGCCAAAATTAAAGGTGTTCCAAAAAATGCGTTTCGCTTGCCATAATTGTGTTTCTTTTAATTGTTCTGGAAAGCGAGTGGAATCGGCAGCGGCTTTAAATGCTTCGAGTGCTAGTATTGCAGAGGCGGTATGATGCCCGTGTCCACCTTCGCCTGTTGTAGGAAAACGACATATAATCACATCGGGTTTGAAATTTCTAATCACCCAAACCATATCTGCTAGCACTGATTCTTTATTCCAAAACCGAAAGGTTTCTTCTGGATTTTTGGAAAAACCAAAGTCGTAGGCACGGGTAAAAAATTGCTCAGCACCATCTATTCTTCTTGCTGCCAATAATTCTTGTGTGCGTATCAATCCCAGCATTTCGCCTTGTTCTTTGCCAATTAAATTTTGCCCGCCATCGCCTCGTGTGAGGGATAAATATCCGGTTCGCAATTTTCTTTCATTGGCCAAATAGCCCAACAGACGAGTGTTTTCATCGTCCGGATGCGCTGCAATATAGAGCACTGAGCCCACCGTATTTAGTTTTTGGAGCTTTTGAACAATTTCGGACGAAGTATATTCTTTATTTGCTTGCCCATATGATGGGAAATGGACTGCAAGGATTATAGAAAAAGCTACTATGGCTTTTTGGAGCTGCATAACTGAAAGGATTATTTTATTTTGTTTGCAAGATACAAAAGGCCTTTAGCTAAAAACCTTTAGCTGCCATTAAAACTTCTTACTGGATACAAAAAAATGGCCTAGGGTTTTAATCGGAGGCCATTTCTATTTATTATTTACATAGTGCATTGTTGGTTAAATGGTATACACCACTAAGCCATCACGGGTTTTGGGCTCAAACCAAGTGCTTTTGGGAGGCATTACTTGACCGCTATCAGCAATGTCAAACAGTTGCTGGATGCTTACGGGGTAGCAAGAAAATGCTACAGCCATTTCTCCGCTATTGACGCGTGTTTCCAGCTCTTTAAGCCCGCGGATACCCCCAACAAAATCTACACCCTTATCGGTGCGAGGATCGTGGATAGCGAGTATTTTTGAAAGTACTTTGTTTTGAAGAATGGTCACATCTAGAATGCCAATGGGGTCTTGGGTATAAGCTGTAGGTTTTGCTGATAGGCGATACCATTGCCCTTCGAGATACATGCCAAATTCATGCGGTACAGATGGTCTATAGGGTTCTGCTTCACCTGTTTTTTCAACCGTAAAATCTTCATGTAGTGCTGCTAGGAATGCAGCACTAGTCAAGCCATTCAGGTCTTTAGCCACACGATTGTAATCTAAAATGGCCAGTTCGCTTTCTGGGAAGATGCAGGTGATGAAATAATTAAAGGCTTCTTCTCCAGTGATGGCGATATCGCTGCCGTTCATTTCTTCATATACTTTTGCTGCAGAGGCGGCACGATGATGACCATCTGCAATATAAGTAGCAGGCACCTCTTCGTTAAATAAGCGTGTGATACGCGCTACCTTGGCATAATCATCCATTACCCAAACTTTGTGTCCAACGCCATCTTCTGCTACAAAATTATACGTGGCCTCATGGTCTTTTTTCCATTGGGCAATAATTTGTTGTACATCTGCATGATCGCGATACGCCAAGAAAACAATTCCTGTTTGGGCTCGTGTAGTTTTGATATGGTTAATACGGTCAAGTTCTTTTTCAGGGCGTGTAAATTCATGCTTTTTTATCACGCCTTTATTGTAGTCGTCTATCGATGAGCCGCACAATAATCCTGTTTGCGATCGGCCATTCATCACTAATTCATAAATGTAGTAGCATGGCTCTTTGTCTTGGATCAAAATGCCATCAGCAATCATTTGATCTAAATTTTCTTTGGCTTTTTGATATACTTCTGCGCTATGTACGTCAATACCAGCGGGCATATCTACTTCCGAGCGCGTAACGTGGTAAAAGTTTAAAGGATTCTTTGCTATTGCTCGAGCTTCTTCAACGTTTACTACATCATAAGGTAATGTAGCTACTTGAGCTGCTATTGCTTGTTGCGGTCTTAATCCTTTGAAAGGGATAATCTTTGCCATGATTTAGGTATGTTTTAGTTTTTCTTGTTCAAATTGTTGCAGTAAGGATACAAGTTTTTCTACTTGTTGCACAGTAATGGCATTGTATAATGATACACGCAAGCCGCCTACACTTCTATGTCCTCCAATTCCTTCGATCCCATTTTCTTTGCAAAAAGAAATGAGTTCTTTTTCTGTTTGGCTGTTAGATGTGCGAAAAACAACATTCATTTTACTCCGACTGTTTTCCTCTACAATGCCTTCTAGTAAAGTGTTTCGATCGATTTCTTTATACAGTAATGTTGCTTTAGCGTTGTTGTCTTTTTCTATGGTATCAATGCCCTTTGCTTTGATCCAGCGCAATACAAGTAAAGAAACATAGATGCCAAATACAGGAGGGGTATTGAGCACAGAATGCTGCATTGCTTGTTGTTGATAATCTAATATGGGTGGTAGTTTTCGGACTATTTTGCCTAATAAGTTTTTCTTGATTACGACCAAAGTAACACCAGCGGCACCAAGATTTTTTTGTGCTACAGCATAAAATAAATCGAATCGGCTATAGTCTCTGTGTTGCGCAAAAATATCGCTACTCATGTCGGCAAAAAGGGGTACTGGCGAATTGGGTATGTTTGAAAATTGACTGCCGTAAATGGTATTGTTGGTCGTGTAATGAAGATAGCTAAGGTTGTTGGGTATGGGTGCTTCTATTTCTGGAAGCATGGTATAGTTTAGTGCGCGAGAAGAGGCGATAGTATGTACATTGCCGTATTGTTTTGCATGCTCCTGTGCATCATGAGCCCAAAATCCACTATCGATGTATCCTGCGCTAGCAGTGCTATCCAAAAAGTTCATGGGTATCATGGCAAACTGCAATCGCCCACCACCTTGCAACCAAAGCACATCATAAGTATCGGGATTAAGTTGACACAATTCTAATACAAGTGCCTTGCTTTCGCTTAGTAATTCCTCAAATAATTGACCACCTCGGTGTGGTATTTCTAAAATAGATAATCCTGAATCTTTATAGTTGATCACCGCTTCAGCTGCCTCTGTTAATACCACTTGTGGTAATGCGGCGGGCCCTGCTCCAAAATTGATGATGGGTGAATGTGTGTTCATTTATTTTTTTTCTTCTTGGCTAAAGGTTACGCCACCGCTTACTGCAAATTTCATGGCTTCTGCAGCATCCATTTGCGTCACTGCTTTCGTTTCTTTTTTATCGATTATAATTACCCAGCCTGAAATAGCATAAGCATGGGGCATATACACGGCAACCTTATCTTCAAGCCCCAGATTATCCATTTTTTTTTGGGTAAGAAAACCAATTCGCCAAATCTCTGGTTCCTGCTGTACCCTTACCCATACAGGTTTATTAAACTTTCGTTTGTCGCCCACAAAAGAGCCCATTATTTCTTTAACCGAAGAATAAATATGCTTGATACCTGGTGTGTGTTCTAATAAATGATTGAACGCATCGATAGCTTTGGCAAAGAAAAATCGGGTGCCCAGGTAGCCTACTAAAGTAACCGTACTTATCACTACCAGAAAGCCAATACCTCGAGGCAATTTGAAGGGTAGTATGCCCTCAAATGGGATTAAATCGTCGACATTTACAAACACTTGGTATATAACATATGCTGTAACGGCTACAGGTCCTAGTATAACCAAGCCTTGAAAAAAGGAACGAATTAAAAGTTTTGCGAAGTACCGCATTGATGTCAATTATATTTCTGAACAAAGGTAAGGGCTATAAGCTATATCGTAAGCCTAAAAATCCTCGAATTCCTTGCAAGGAGGCATAATTATAGCTAGGGTCGAAGGTATAGCCTTTGGGGTTGGATAGGGGGTCATTTATGTTTTTGTCAAATGGGTCGAAGGGGCGCATAATAGGATTTTGTGGAACGAAATTCAATAGGTTTTTGACACCCATGTACATTTCTATTTGCCTATTTACCTTATACGTTAGCTGGATGTTAGCGATACAAAACCATGGCGAATGTTCTGGACGAAAATCATGTGCTAGTATGGGCACGCGCATTGGGCCAGTCCATTTGGCCGTAACATCAATGATCCATTTTTTGTGCGGGGTATAACTAGCGATACAATTGCCCGACCAAGTCGGGGCATGCAACTGTTGGATGTTGTGCAATTGGCCATTGCTATCTTGCTGACGCAATAAAACATTCATATAACTTAGCCCAAATGTGACTTTTACGGGGAAGGTAAAACTTTTGTCTACATTGATAGAAACCCCGCGAGAAATGGCATGACCATTGAGGTTTTTAAAAATAATTTTTTGGGGATCGCTGTCAAAATCTCCCACAATCTTATTGGTAAAATAAGAGTAAAATCCTGTTACATCAATACTCATGGGTCCACTTCCGCTCGCTAATCGTAAAAGGTAATTAAGATTGCTATTGTAGGATTTTTCGGGTTTTAACGCTTCCGCAATCAAAACACTCCGTGCGCCCGACAGGGCGGCATGGTCTTCTGTAAACAAGTTGACGACCCTAAAACCAGTGCCGGCACTTGCCCTGAAAGTATGGGTATAGTTGGGCGTGTATTTTACAGCTAACCTTGGCGAATGCACTAGTCCATGGTTTTGATTATAATCTAATCTGTAGCCCGAAAGCAATTTGGTTTGGGGGTTCAAGGTCCACTCGTCTTGGATGAACATTCCGGGCAGCATAATTTTACTCGGCGCATTTGTTTTGCCATCAGGCCTGGCTGTTGCGGGCGAGTTATCATCATAATGGGTGTAGCGAAGGGAAGACCCTAAGAGAAAACTGTGCGACCTGCCTAATTGTTTATCCCAATAGGCTTGCGCAAAGGCCACTTGTTGCTGCGCAATATAAGGTGTGGTGCCATAAACAGAATTTTGGTCGTGCCAATTGTAGGATAGCTGCGTGATTATTTTTTCTTTGAATGGCAATTGGTATTGGCCGATGATTTCCCACCTTTTTGTTTCTGCTTCCTCGGCATAAATGCTATCTCCACCGCGGAATGCTTTTGTCCAATTAGTCTGCCCGCCCCAAAGGTCTTCATAAGCATAACGGATTCCAAGGCTTGCTATGCGGCCTTCTTTTCGCTGTATGTTCCATTTATTAAAAAGGGAGATGCGGCTTTGCAGAGCCAAATCGGTAAAGCCATCTTGGTTATGATCTGTAGGCTTTTGGAATCGGTAATGATTAAGCCCTATGAGGCTTTGGATTTTTTTACCTAAAGAAAATTTTCCTGAGATATCAGCATTGTATTCCTGCCATGATGTGGCCATTACATCGACATTAAATTTTGGAGCTAGCTGTGCATTTTTTGTGATGACATTGATGATACCGCCCATCGCCTCTGAGCCATACAATGACGAGGCAGGTCCTTTTACCACCTCTATCCGGTCTATCATACTGTTAGGCATGCCACTAAGCCCATATACCGTGGATAAGCTGCTCACTATCGGCATGCCATCTATCAAGATCATTGTATAAGCGCCCTCCATACCATTGATGTGGATATCGCCCGTATTGCAAACATTGCAATTGATTTGTGATTGCACTCCATTCAGTAAACCAACCGATTCGAATAGGCTAGGTGTAGGATTTTTTTGAAAAAACTTATAGCTGATCAATTCTACAGGGACAACCGTTTCGCTGCGGCGCATGGCTTTTAAGCTGCCGCTTACCACTACTTCTTCCATCATTTTAGAAGAGTCTGTTTGCGCCAAGAGATTTTGAGCAAACAACAATAAAAGCAATAAAGCAGGGTAGCGCAACATAGTTTGTGTTGCAAAAGTAAAATGTTAGAATAGACTAACAAAATTTAATTTATTATCCTTTCTCAGCTTGCTTTTATACTTTTGAAGCTATGGTTTCGCTTACCGAAGAAAATTATCTCAAAGCATTATTGAGTCTTGCCAAAGAAAAGGGCGAGGTGAATGTTACCGATTTGAGCAAACATTTGGGCATCAAAATGCCCACGGCCAATAGTATGATGAAGAAGTTGGCTGAAAAAAAACTAGTGGTTTACGAAAGCTATAAGCCATTGCGCCTTACCGAAAAAGGGAAAAAAACAGCGGGGCTGATTATCCGAAAACATCGGCTCACCGAAATGTTTTTGGTAGATAAAATGGGTTTTGGCTGGGAGCAAGTACATGAAATTGCAGAGCAAATAGAACATATTCACTCGCAAGATTTCTTTGAGAAAATGGATGAATTATTGGGCTATCCCAAATTCGACCCACACGGTTCGCCCATACCAGATAAAAATGGCAAAATGGAATGGATAAGCTATCAAACGCTTACTCATTGCAATGTTGGCGATGTAGTGCACTTAGCTGCTGTGACAAATTCCTCGGCAGAATTTCTGAAATTCCTGAATGCACGCGAATTGAAATTGGGAGCCCGTCTGCGTATCTTAGCTATTGAGTCTTTTGATAAAAGCATGACCATTACTTATGATGGTCGAAGCGATGAAGTATTGAGCGCCTTAGTTTGCGAAAAGCTGCTTGTCACTCTATAAACAAAGAACTACTGAATCTCTTTGAGTTGCTTTGCATAAACTTCTGGTCTGTTTTTGTTAGCAGGAATTCCTAAGGCTTCGTAAATATAGTCTTGCGCTACAGTGCGCACACTTAACTTGTTAATGGCATTGTTCTCAGCATTAGGGTGGATTCTATTGGATAAAAACACAAAAACAATCTCGTTTTCAGGATCGGCCCATGCACAAGTTCCCGTAAAGCCTTGATGCCCGAAAGTGTATCCACTACAGCGCTCGCCACAAGGGCCCGCATCATCTCTGTGTTGGCTAGGCTTGTCAAACCCCAAAGCTCTGCGACTAATGGGAGAATTATAGGCAATAAATTTTTCTACCGTTGCATTGGTAAAATATCGCTTGCCATTATAAATGCCATTTTTTTGCAACATTAAAAAGATAGCAGCTACATCTTCTGCTGTGGCAAACAATCCTGCATGTCCCGCTATACCACCCATCATGGCCGCAGCGGGGTCGTGCACATAGCCTTGTATTAATTGGTGACGAAAAGCTAGGTCGTTTTCGGTTGGCGTAATTCTGTTGATGTTGTGTTTTTTTAAGGGGTTGTAACTAATGTTTTTCAATCCCATTGGTTCATAAAATTGTTGCTCAACATAAGTATTGATCGGTTTTTTGCTCAATGCTTCTACTACTTTTTGTAAAAAAAGAAAATCTAAATCGCTGTATACATATTTACCCACCGTTTCTAGCGGCTGGTCTAAAATGCGGCGCCAGATGGTATCTTCGTATGTGTTACGCATATACAGTTGCTTGGCTACTGCTTTATTCCATCCCTCTGACGGGCTACTTTGATAAAGGTCTTCTCGTAGGTTTTTGTTGGCGGAATCAAGCGTTTCTTTATAAAAAGGGATCCAGGCCTTTAAGCCCGCTTGGTGTAAAAGCAAATTTTTTATACTGATGTTTTGTTTATCGGTGCCGATAACCCAAGGCAAATAATCTTTGAGTTTTTTATTGAGGTCGAGCTTACCCTCTTCATATAATTTCATGATGGCAATATTGGTGCTCAAAACCTTGGTAATACTTGCTACATCATATAGGGTATTGTTATCGACAAGTGTTTTTTTTTGATAGTCGAAATAACCAAAAGATTCGTTGTAAATAATTTTGCCTTTATGCATCGCCAAAACTCTTGCGCCCGGAAATACCCGCTGCGCGACACAATGCTGCATAAATGAATTCAATTTGTTCAAAGCATCTGGCGCTAACAGGGCGCCTTGATTCGCTTTGTTGAGTCTGTTTGGTTCATTAGGAACCAGGCTGCCTGTGGGCATGTCTTTACTTTGCATTGTTGGGCATACCGAAACCGGCAAGGATCCCTTGGGGATAACACTGCCCGAAAGCACTTCTGCTGCTACTCTTTGGCTTATGCTATCATCCTCGTACATCACTAATGCCGATTTGGTTTCGCAAATATTTTTCATGATATAGGCATTGCCCATCAACACAATCATCACTTTCGGATGATTTTGAACTTGTCGTAGAAAGGATAATATACCCGCATCCAATCCGTAGTTTTTAGCAGGATACATGTTTGCTCTATGTATTGCCACAATGGTTAGGTCAAAATTGTTCAAATCTTTACAGGCCTTATCAATGGAGGGGATTGATGAGCCTTCGGGCAACCAATTACTAACGATATTGGGAAATTTCTTGCTCAATTCACTGCTTAATGCACTGCTGTTCGTGTTAACACCTATATATTGTATTGATTGATTTTGCTGGGCTAATTTTTCAAGAATAGCATTTTCGTCGCGCAACAATGTGGCTGCAGCAGCGGCCACTTCATGTCTTAGGCTTTGCGTCAATTGATTTAATTCTTGGCTAAGATTGTTTGTATTGATTGGTGTAAATTGGTGTAATTTGTAATCGTACTTTGCAGCAAGAATTTTCTTTACGCGTTCTTCTAAATCGCGTTCTTGAATTCGCCCATCTATCATTGCTGCTTTTATTTTGGCAATAGCTACTGGCACATTTTGTGAAAATAATAGCACATCATTTCCTGCTAAGAATGCTTTTAGGTCTACTTCTCCGGGCTGAAAATATTTGGCAACGCCATCCATATTTAAAGCATCGGTAAAGGTTAATCCATTAAAGCCAAGTTCTTTTTTTAAGAGATTGGTAACTGTATTGTAGGATAATGTTGTGGGTATGCGAAAACCTTTTTCTAAAGCGGGTACTTCTAAATGCGCAATCATCACGCTTTGTGCTCCATCCTTAATGAGTTTTTTAAAGGGATACAACTCTACATCGTGCAATTCTTCAAGACTTCTATTGATGATGGGTAAATCCTTGTGGGAGTCTGTTGCGGTATTGCCATGTCCGGGAAAATGTTTGAGACAAGCCATTACACCATTATCTTGAAGGCCTTTCATATATGCGCGTCCCAATTGGGTTACCAAGTATTTATTTTCACCAAAGGAGCGGCTATTGATTACAGGGTTATTGGCATTGTTGTTGATGTCTATGTCTGGAGCGAAATTTACCTGTACGCCCATTCTGCGACATTGGTATGCTACCGCTCTGCCCACCTGATACATTAATGCTGTATCACGCGTAGCGCCAATCATCATTTGACGAGGAAGATTCATAACACTGTCTAGGCGCATGCCTAATCCCCATTCTGCATCCATAGACAAAAGTAAAGGTACTTGAGCCATGGCTTGGTATTTGTTGGTCAGGTTTGCCTGGCGCACTGGTCCGCCTTGCATAAAAATGAGCCCTCCAATTTGATGGTTTTTTATCAAGGTTTCAATAGCCTCTTGGTTGGATTTTGGGCCACCACTATAGGCTGCCACCATAAAAAGCTGACCAATTCTCTCGTCAGTATTTAATTTTGAATACACACTATCCACCCATTTTTGCTTGGGGGAGTTAGGAGCATTTCTTACAGAATTTTGTGCAATAGATATCTGAGCGCTGCAAACGAAAAGTGTAGTAATGATTGCAATAAGGCGTATTGTCATAATTCAAAAATAGTATTTATTGATTTTCTTTAGGTAAATAATGGCTGTACATTTGAATAATAATTTTTATTGCGATGTCTAAGAAGGTGGTAATAGCTGGTGGTACAGGTTTTATAGGGAATTATCTATCCCAAAGGTTTAAAGAAGACGGATATGAAGTAGTTATAATTTCACGTCAAAAAAACCATGTTCATTGGCAAAATGCCATCGGCATTAAGGCTGCTTTAGAAGGGGCTGAAATGCTCATAAATCTGGCCGGCAAGCCTATAAATACCCGTTTTACGGAACAGAATAAAGCGGAGTTGATTAGTTCTCGTGTAGACACTACAGGGTTGTTGGGTAAGGCCTTGCAGCAATGTCTACAGCCACCAAGCATTTGGCTCAATGCCAGTGGTGCGCATATCTATGGTACAAGTGATCAGAAGGAGCACACCGAAAAAGACCAATTAGACCATACGTTTTTCCCGGCAATAATGGCACAAAAATGGGAGGATGCTCTGTATAAATATGAGCTGGCCAATACGCGCACAGTAGCTTTACGTATTTCGATTGTTTTGGGTAGAGGAGGAGGTGTATTGCAACCTTTTGTGCAGCTCACTAAGTGGTTTTTAGGTGGGCAACAAGGTAGTGGCCGACAAATATTTAGTTGGATTCACCTGGAGGATTTTTACCAGATTATTCGATTTGCCGCTGCTCATGAGCATGTTGTAGGCGCGCTGAATATTTGCAGTCCTGAACCCGTAAATAATGCAGTATTGATGCGTAGCTTACGCAAAATACTCCATCGGCCATTTGGCTTTCCTGCTCCTGCTTTCGGCATAAAAATAGGCGCGGCAATTTTGGGTATTGAGCCTGATTTGATTTTAAAAAGCTTGTCTGTTTATCCTCAAAAATTAATAGATGCCGGCTATAAATTTAAATATCCGAAAATCGATTCCGCTCTAGAAGAAATCTTGTCTTAAATTTTTTTTTGGGCTTTTCCCTCTGCTTAATCTTTTGCCTATACAGCTTTTTTGATTGCGGTTTTAGCTTTTGACAAATTTGTCTACTTCTAAAAGGAAGGTATCTAGCTCTTTGGTGTTGTTGTAAATATGCGTAGATATTCTCAGACAATTAATATTGTTTTCTGCTACAAACCTTGTTACGATTTGCTTTTCGCTACATTGGCTTTGTAGTTTTTGGACCTCTTTGTTTTTTACTTTGAAAGCTATTTGTGCTGCTTTCGAGATGTCCTCTATTGGGGTGAGCATTTCGATATCAGGGCTTAATTTAATTAAGTTTTCTTGTAGGTAATGGGCTAAATACTTAACGCGCTTTTCTATTCTCTCTCTACCAATTTGGTTTTGAAATTCGATAGCCTTGACGATCCCTTTGTATAAACTGGCATTTTGGGTTCCATAAAAATATCGATGTCCATTTTCGCTGTATCCTTTAAATTCCTTTGGATGACTTAATAAATTCCATCCTGTATCTACGCCAGCTCCACCATAATATGCTTGGACGGTATTTCGTTTTTCCGCGCTTACATATAAAAATCCTGTTCCTTTTGGTCCCAGCATCCATTTGTGACAACAACCCGCATAAAAGTCACAGCCAATATCCTTAAGATCTACCTGTAGCATACCTGGTGGATGTGCGCCATCCAGAAATGTCGCGATGTTTTTTTGTTTGGCTAGGGTGCATATCTCTTTGACAGGCAGCACTTGTCCAATAGTGCAAGGGATATGCGGAACACTAATGAGTTTCGTTTTTTTAGTAATCGCTTTTTGAATGTTTTGAAGTGTTTCTTCTGCTGTTTTGGCTAAAGATATAACCACTAATTCCACACCACTTAATTTCCATCGGTTGAGCCATGGGGATGCATGACCCACATGTTCATTATTCGTAATGATTACTTGATCTCCTGCCTTTAAGGCTAATCCCCAGCATATAATATTGACGCCTTCTGTAACGTTATGCGTGAGGGATATTTCGCTTTCTTTTGTGTTTAGAAATTGTGCCAAAGCTTTTATGGCCGCTTCGTCTCCCCCTCCGTATTTTCCTTGTGTATCTACCTCAAGCATGTCTTGTTGCACCTCATTGATTACTGTAAAGGGAGAGACGCCTTGCGTGCCGTTATTAAGGTAAATTTTCTTTGCGCTCAAGGGAAATTGAGCCCGTACCAGTTTCCAGTATTCCTCATCATCATGATCCACTATGGGCAATGCAGTTAAAGCATTTGCTTTGTATTGACCAAGGGCTAAGGCACCAGCAAATATGGCTGTTTTTTGTAAAAAGTTTCTGCGCGAGTTCATAATGTTTTCAAGATAATTTGAAAACAAGAAAATTCAAAATAGCGAGCTATAAACCTTTATTGAGGATTTAGAACAATTCTATTTTATTGTTCATGAGGTGCCTTAAAAATAACACTGCACAAGCATGAGCATCAGAGAGGGCGTCATGATGGTTGAGGGGTATTTGTTGTTCGGCACAGATTTTTGCAAGACCTTTTTTATAAATCTTATAAGTGCAATGTGTTTGGTATTCGGGTTGAGGAATGAAATAATGAGCCAATGTTTTTTTGAGGCAATTATTATCGAAGCTAATATTGTGTGCTACTATGTTTTGGCTGTTAATGTAGGGTTCGATTAGATGCCATGCCTCTGCAAAGCTGGGAGAAAAGGCAGTGTCGGTGGGTCTTATGCCGTGTACTTTTATAAATGAGCTCCAGTAATAATTTCTTGGTGGCTGTATTAATTGGTTGATTTCTTTTACCACTTTTCCATCCTCAACTCGTATCAAGCCGATTTGGCAAATGCTGTTGGCATCTGCGTTGGCGGTCTCAAAATCTATGGCAGTAAAGCTGTACATGTATAAGGTGTTGATTATTGTTGTTGTGATCTAAGCTTTGAAATAACCACCAAATAATGTGAAAAGGATCAGTGCCGCGCCAATAATCAATAATGCTGCTCCCGATATTTTTTGTAAATACATCACTTTGCGCAGGGTTAGTTTTTTGCGGATGCTATCTGCTAAAAAAACCTTTAAAAAGTCGATACCCAAAACGAATAGCAAGCAAGTGCCAAAGAAAACCAATCGATAGATGCCACCTTCTATTGAGTTCATTTTTGTAGTGGCATTGGCTACAAGCGTTACAGAGGCAATCCAGTTAATAATTACTCCAGGATTGGCAGTGTTGATTAAGAAGCCACTGCTAAAGATTCTAAAATAATGTCCGTTACTAATGATGTTTTTTGTCGAAGAAGGTCTTACTGGCTTGTATTTGCGCAGCAAGCTCGTAAGGCCAACAATAAACAATATCGCCCCTCCAACAAGAGCGACTTGTTTTTCGTATTTGTAAATAAAGTTGAGCCATGGCGATGCTAAATTAGCGATACTGACATACATGATATCGGAGATAGATACGCCCAAAACAAAAGCTAGTCCAGTTTTGTAGCTATGATTGAGGCTGTACTTGATTATAGCAAATAGAGTGGGCCCCACCGAAATAGCCATAAACAATCCAAGTAACAGTCCACCCAAAATAGCACTTATCAATGACATAACAATTGTGGTCTAAGAATTAAGAAAATACAAGCAGTAGTGGCTAAATAGCAACAGGCTTTAAGTCTTGGGCAATCACCAATCTGCCCGCAGTTTTTGCTTTTATTTCTTCGATACTGACATCTGGCGCGTGCTCTACACACTTAAACCCTTCAGGTGTGATCTCAAAAACACCGAGGTCGGTAACTACTTTGGTCACGCATTTAATACCTGTTAGGGGCAGGCTGCATTGCGCTAATAATTTGCTTTCTCCTTTGGGGTTGGTATGTTGCATGGCCACAATGATATTTTTTGCGGCAGCTACCAGGTCCATAGCGCCACCCATGCCTTTCACCATTTTATTGGGTATTTTCCAGTTGGCAATATCACCATTGTCGGCCACTTCCATTGCGCCCAAAACAGTCAAATGCACTTTGCCCGCACGAATCATTCCAAAGCTCATGGCACTGTCAAAAATGGCAGAGCCAGGCAATGTGGTAATGGTTTGTTTGCCGGCATTAATAAGGTCTGCGTCTTCTTTTCCTTCTTCTGGAAAAGGGCCCATGCCTAACAATCCATTTTCGCTTTGCAACACTACGTTTATGCCTTCAGGAATGTAGTTGGCCACAAGTGTGGGAATGCCAATGCCAAGGTTTACGTAATATCCGTCCTTCAGTTCTTTCGAAATTCTTTGAGCTATTTGCTCTTTAGTTAAACCCATTTATTTCAAATGTTGAATTGTAAATGTTGATTGTTTGATCCGGCAAGCCTATTGTCGAATTTGTTACTTATCTAATTTGCTTTTCTTACCGTACGCTGCTCAATGCGCTTTTCATAATGACTACCTTGGAAAATACGATGTACATATATTCCGGGTGTATGAATCATATTGGGGTCAAGTTCTCCCGGCTGCACTAATTCCTCTACCTCGGCAATCGTGATTTTTCCGGCCATCGCCATGAGGGGATTGAAGTTGCGCGCTGTGTCTTTAAAGATGAGGTTACCCATAGTGTCTCCCTTCCAAGCTTTCACTATGGCAAATGATGCATCAAAGGCCTCTTCGATTAAATATTCTTTGCCATTTCTGCTTAGGGTCTCTTTGCCTATGGCCACCTCTGTACCCACGCCTGCAAGCACGGGAACAAAAGGGATGCCGTATCCGGCAATTAAACATCTTGTGGCTAAGGTTCCTTGGGGTATGAGTTCTACCTCCAATTCACCACTCAATAATTGTCGCTCAAATTCTGCATTTTCGCCTACATAGGAGGCAATCATTTTTTTTACTTGTTTTTTGTGCAACATTAATCCAATTCCAAAATCATCTACACCAGCATTGTTAGAAATACAGGTAAGATTAGTAGTTCCTTTTTTGACAAGGGCGGCAATACAGTTTTCAGGAAGGCCGCAGAGCCCAAAACCACCAAACATAATGGTTGCGCCATCTGGAATGTCCTTGATAGCCTCGTCCGCACTAGCGACTACTTTATTTATACTCATTGTTTGCTGTTTATTGTTTTGGCAAAATTGTTATAGATATTTATATCGCCACAGGGGCTTTTATATGTGGGTGTGATTGATAATTTTCAAGCACAAAATCCTCGAAGCTAAAATCGAAAAGGTCTTTTATTTCGGGGTTCATTTTTAATGTTGGCAAAGGATAGGGCTCGCGTGATAATTGTAGTTTTGCTTGCTCGACATGATTGCTGTAAATATGCACATCGCCAAAAGTATGAATGAACTCTCCCGCCTCTAATCCGCTTACCTGAGCCATCATCATGGTAAGTAAAGCATAGGAGGCAATATTGAAGGGTACTCCAAGAAAAGTGTCTGCGCTACGTTGATAAAGTTGACAACTTAATTTGCCATGAGCAACATAAAATTGAAATAAGGCATGGCAAGGACTTAGGGCCATTTTAGGCAGGTCGGCAACGTTCCAGGCATTCACAATCATTCTTCTGCTATCTGGATTTGTTTTGAGTTGATGCAATACATCTTTTATTTGGTCAAAAGTTTGGCCATCGGCCCCGGTCCAGCTGCGCCACTGATGACCATATACTGGCCCAAGATCTCCGCTTTCGTTAGCCCATTCATCCCAAATACTCACACCATTTTCTTTGAGGTATGCAATATTGGTCTCCCCCTTTAAAAACCAGAGCAATTCGTGGATAATGGATTTGAGATGTAGTTTTTTAGTCGTCACCATTGGAAATCCTTTGGCTAGATCGAAGCGCATTTGGTAGCCGAAAACACTAATGGTGCCTGTACCTGTGCGGTCTTGTTTTTCTACACCATTATCGAGAATGTGTTGAAGGAGTTGATGGTATTGTTGCATAACATTTGCAAAATTAAACAAGTTTAGCGTATTGGCTACTATGTTGTAAATTGCGTCAGATTTTAGACAAATTATTTATATGACCCATACGCTTTCAATTGTTATCCCGGCCTATAACGAAGCGGCTACTATTCACCATATACTCAACAAGGTGAAGGCTGTACAATTAATAGGCGGGCTGCAAAAAGAAGTAATTATTGTAAATGATTGTTCTAAAGACAACACTGACGAAGCGGTATTGGCGTATAAAAACGCCAATCCAGATTTGCCGATTAGCTATTACAAACATGAGATCAACAAAGGCAAAGGTGCTGCCCTGCATACAGGCATTCAACAGGCTCAGGGCGATTATGTGGTTATCCAAGATGCCGACTTAGAGTATGACCCCAACGAATTCAATCTTTTACTGAGGCCCATATTAGATGGCTTTGCAGATGTCGTATATGGTTCTCGTTTTATGGGTGGAAACCCACACCGTATTTTGTTTTTTTGGCATTCAATTGGTAATAAAATGTTGACAATGATGAGCAACATGCTCACCAACCTCAACCTTACCGATATGGAAACATGCTACAAGCTTTTTCGCAGAGAGGCTATTCAAAGTTTAGACCTTAAAGAAAAGAGGTTTGGTTTCGAACCAGAAGTTACCGCCAAAGTGAGTCGTATTCCTAAGGTGCGCATTTATGAAGTGGGCATTTCTTACTACGGCCGCACTTACGAAGAGGGGAAAAAAATTGGATGGAAGGATGGGTTTCGCGCCATTTGGTGCATCTTGAAATACAATATTTGGAGCAAATAAAATAGTTACAATAATGCCAGTTATCCTACCCGTAAATGGGCTAATGCCCCAAATCCCCGAAGATTGTTTTGTGGCGCCTAATGCTACTATTGTTGGCGATGTCACCATGGGCAGTGATTGTAGTATTTGGTTTAATGCAGTGATTCGGGGCGATGTGAACAAAATACGAATGGGTAATAAAGTAAACATCCAAGATGGAGCCTGTATCCATTGCACCTTCGAAAAAACAGAAACCATTTTGGGTAACAGTGTTTCAGTTGGTCATAATGCCATCGTGCATGGTTGCGTTGTGGAAGACAATGTGCTTATTGGAATGGGGGCTATTGTAATGGATAATGCGCATATTGGTACTGGAAGCATCATCGCCGCAGGGGCAGTAGTACTAGAAGGCACTATCGTGCCTCCAGGCAGTATTTTTGCGGGTGTACCTGCAAAAAAGGTAAAAGAAGTAAGCCCCGAACTCATGAAAGGTGAAGTGGAGCGCATTGCCAATAATTATTTACAATACAGCAGTTGGTTTAAGAAATGATGAATCGCATGTTCTCTTTTTTGAGCACCTTCTTTTTCTGTTTCGTTATTACAAGTACTCTATCCAATGCACAATCGAATAGCGGAAAAGAAACGCTTGCCCCCTTTCAAATAAACAACAAACTACCCTCTTTTGACATTAGGCTTTTAGATAGCGTTAGCTTATTGAATAGCCATTCCATTGCTTCGGGCAAGCCAAGCATCTTTATTTTATTTAGTCCAGATTGTGATCACTGTGCCGCTTTATCTAAAGAGATAAAAAACAGGGCAACCTTGTTCGACTCGGTTAATTTATGGATGCTTTCTCCTCCCATGCCCTTCGCCGAGGTAAAAAAGTTCTCCATAATCAGTGGCATTGCTCAATTGCCTAATGTTGTGGTCGGTATAGACATGAATTTCTTTTTCGGAAGTTTTTTCAGAGTCACAACTGTTCCTTTTGTGGTGATATATGATCAGGATAAAAAATGGAGAAAAGTAATAAAAGACTTAAATAAGTTGGATGATTTAGTAACAGAAATCAAGAAATTATAGCACATAAAAAAGCCTGAGTTCTATTCTGAATTCAGGCTTTTTTTAAAAGGTATATAAATTACTTTATTCTGCTTCAGCTACCACCTCGGTAACCTCAGGAATCATTCTTTTCATCATTCCTTCTATTCCAGATTTCAAGGTAATCATTGATGATGGGCATCCAGAGCAAGACCCTTGTAGCATCAATGAAACAACGCCATTGTTGTAACCGCGGAAGCTAATCGCACCGCCATCCATTTCAACGGCTGGTTTAACGTAATTTTCGAGTAGTTCTTTTATGCGCACTACAATATCAGTGTCGTCTGCATGGATCGTATTGTCATTTTTTGCAGCAACAATCTCATGCTCATTAATTACTATTTTGTCACTCTCTAAAAATTCTTTTAGAAACTCACGAATAGTAGGTATTACTTCTTCCCATTGGGTTTCGGCAGTTTTTGTAAGGGTAACAAAATTGCTTGCTATAAAGACACTGCGTATAAAGGGGAATGCAAATAGTTCTTTTGCTAATGGAGAAGGACCTGCACTAGACTCGTCTTGAAAATCTATGCTTTTGCTTGCATACAATAATTTGTTTGCTACAAATTTCATAGTTTCTGGGTTTGGGGTCATTTCTGTATAAATGCTCACCACGGTATTTCCTGTTTTCAACATCACCTGTAATTTTTATGAGTACAAAAGTAAAAAAATTATATGGTCTATCGACATCAATAATTAAAATAGTGAAATAGGTTTGGCGATACGCCCATAAAGTATCCAATATCAAAAGTCAGAATGGCCATTAGGATTTCAATGGCATGGCCTACTTTTTCGGCTTTTGTGTCCTTAATTGGGTTGTATGCATCAATCCTCGAATGGACGATTATGATTGCTTTGTAGCTTTTGTATCCAATTTTCAATAGTTTCTTTGTGTCTTTCAAAGGCATTGCCATAGGCAATATTGCGATAGGCAAAAAGCGAGGCATTAAGCAATGAGGTTTGGATATCAAATTTGTGCTGTTTGGCCATCATGAATATTTTTTTTTGGTGCATTAATGATCCCAGATATTCTTGCTCTGTTTGGCCCGGGGTTGGGATTAGTATGGCTTTTTTCCCCATGGCCAATAAATCCATTAGTGTGGAATAGCCGCTACGACAAATCACATATTCGGCCGCATCTATGGCTGTTACGAGATCCTTTTCGCTAAGTCTTTTGTGGTAGCTAATATGGTCTGGAATTAATGCAGGTTTTGTAGCAGCTTCCGAACCTTCAACATAGATAATGTGTTGGTCTGATTTTAGGGCTTTTTTCCATAAAATACTAGAAAGTATACTTCTCTGAGGCTCTACACCAGACAAGAGAATGAGCACTATCTCTTTTCCCTCTGTTTCTTTTTGTGTGCCTGCTCCTGAACATTGTGATAACAGTCCAATATATTCTGTTTTTATAGCTGGCAAAATGCTTGGGTGGGCTAAAGTTCCGCTCAGTCCATTGTCTTCGGCTACATCAACAATCCAACAGCTATCAAATTTTTCAATAAAGCGATAATGCAGTTTAAGGAGTATTTTATCTAAATGAACACTCAAGCCCGATCGGATTTGTAATTGATGGGTCATCAATACGCAAGGTATTTGCTTAGTGTACAAGCCATATCTATTATCTGAGATAACGGCATCAATTTTGTGGCTTTTGATAACGCCTTGTAGCCATTGATGTTCTCTTGTGATGCATTTGTTGAAGCGAGGGATTTGAGCAATTATTTTTGGGATTAAGCCCATTTTGCTTCGGGCATATTCTACGTTATAACCCTCTAGGTTGATACATTCTATATTTTTAAAAACCGATTGGATATAGTTTTGTTGCAGCGCATTCCCTGCAAATACAGCTTGGTGCCCCAGAAAATGTATGTGGTGGATAATGGGCACACATCGCGTAACGTGACCAAGGCCCCAATCTAATGGTGCAAGCAAAATCCTCACTTGTTTTTTGTTCACGCTATTTCGCTATTTTTACAAATGTAGAACATTATGAAGCAGAGCAAAATTTTTAGTGTCGTCATTCTATTGGGTATTTTTATGGGCTTGTGCAGCACAATCATGGCGTGCAAATCTACCAAGCGAAAGGGTTGTGGCTGTGGAGCAGACCTTAATAGAATGTATCGCCCACGTCGATAATTTACTTTGCCTATATCTTGTTCAAGAATTCGATAAAGCTTTTGTCTTGGCGTTCTTTATTGTATTCGTTGTTATGGCATGCAAGGCAATTGTTGCGCAGTTGCCTGTAGCTTTCTTCTGATAGCAAGGTGAATTTTCTAATGTTGTTTTTCAGCCCATCGAAGTCTTGAATATGGCTAATAAAGCCTGTTTGGGTTTCGCTAATTATTTGGGCCGCTTCCCCATCTCCGCAAAAAATAATCGGTAGCCCATTAGCAAAAGCATTAAAGATTTTGGAGGGTACAGCTCCCTTTATAGAGCTGCTTAGGGGCACCAACATGGCATGATATTGAGTCAGGCTATTGGGTATTTCTTCTGCCGGAATAGATCCATGATAAAACACCCCATTGTCTGGATTTTGTGAAATAAAGGATATAATTTTTTCGAGTTCAAAGCCTTGGCCATAAAGGTGTAGTTCCGTGTCCAGCTCAGCAAAATTTATCGCGTTTATTATGTCAAAAACGCCCTGTGCAATGCCCAATAATCCTGCATATACTAATTTTCTTTTTCCTGCTGGGCGGCTTTGATCGGCTTGTTGAATGGATGGTTGTAGATTTCGATAAACAAATAGAGGCTGTGTATGGCCAAGGTTTTTTATGTGTGCTGCAATAGTCAAAGACTGTACCGAAAAGGCATCCGCTCTTGCATACATCGCTTGTTCTTTTTGCTGCAAATATTTTAAGAATAGACCATCTTGGATAAAGCCTAAATCTTTGGCCGATTGAGGCCAAAGGTCACTCACATTCAATATTATTTTAGCGCCTATTCGCTTTGCCATTTTTGTGCCAATAAAACCACTAACAAATGGGGGGCTGCTGACAATTACTATGTTGGGATTGGCTTTCCTCATTAGCCCGTAGGCCACAAATAAAAGTGAGCAGGTATAGCTGAGCAGGCTTATAAGTCGTTTTGTTTTACTAGATGAATGGGTGGGGATGAGCCAGGTGCGCCACACATTTATCCCTTCTACCTGTTCGGCGACTGTAAATTTTCCTTTGTATTGGTTCAATATTTTTCCGCTAGGATAATTCGGCATTCCGGCAATTACACTTACGCAATAACCTTGCTGCGTCAGCATTTTGGCCAAATGATACATACGACTAGGTGCAGCTCCTATTTCGGGTGGAAACGAAGAACACAAGAGGGTAATGTTTTTTTGCTCTTTCATGTATAAGTCTATTCCAACAGCTTATTCAACAAACTTGCCAGTGGCCTAATATCTTTTTAATAAAGTGCTAATGTAGAATTCTTTTATTAAACCCTTTTTCTTACGCTGTTTAAAAATTTACCTCCCATCATGTTTGTTTCTACACCCAAAACAGATGCTCTGTTTTGGGCAAATAGGGATAACATATTGCCCGATAAAAGCAGCAAAAGAGCAATGGCTCAAGTTTTTTTAAAATGCCAAAGGCCTATTGTGCGCCAATAGCTAGGGTGCATTAAAGCTACAGAAATTTTATCTGCTATATTGCCTGCCCACAATCCATTATCTTCGCAAACAGACAAGGCTCTCCTTAATTCGATATCAATGATTAAAACCATCGTAGTTGCTGCATCCGAGAATAATGTAATAGGCATAGACAATAATTTGCCATGGCATTTGCCTGATGATCTAAAGTTTTTTAAAAAAACAACTTTAGGAAAGCCTGTACTTATGGGGCGCAAAACATTTGAGTCCTTGGGAAGGCCTTTGCCCAATCGCCTCAATATTGTTTTGTCGCGCAGTAAGCAAGCATTGCCCGAGGGTGTTTTGCAATTTTCCGATTATAATGAAGCAATCCTCTACCTCGAAGGTAAGCACACAGAAGAAGTGTGCATTATCGGTGGGGGTGTCGTTTTTGCCAATACCCTAGATTTGGTCGATCAACTCTTCATCACACGCGTACACACTAGCTTAGAAAATGGAGAAGTCTTTTTTCCTGTAATTAATCCGGAATTGTGGACAAGTGTCTGGGAAGAGTTTCACGAGAAAGATGAAGCACATCAGTATTCTTTTACTTTTCAGCAATTTAAAAAAGTCAATTCATAACTTTGGTTTTGTATCTTTTTTTGCAAAAAATCAAATACCGATTGAGGGCTAAAAATCTTCATGGAGTTCACTCCCCTTTCGTTTATCAGTTTAATGAACAGGTTTTAAATGGACATTATTGTGCGCAAAAATCAAGTCATTACCTTTTTTCTGTACAATTGGGCTTGAATCAAAAACAATCGAATATCCTGCATAAAATCATTGATTTTTATGGCATTCAATCCATTCATTTTCTAGATCAAAAAGTGGAAATGGCTTCGGGAAAGGACGCTAACCGTTTATTGATTTTTACAGACTCAAGGCTCATTCCGATATACAACAATACAGATGATATTATCGTAGTTGTTAGCCCATATGCTACTCAAGAAGCAAGTGTAGGATGGCAGCAGCTGATCAAAACACCCCATGTTCCACTATCTATTGATCTTTTTGAATTAGGCATTTTGTTTTTTCGTAAAGAGTTTTTGGTGAAGCAACATTTTGTGCTCAGGTCTTAAAATATCAAGAACCAATTAAAGAATAGGTGTATTTATTTTCCTTGCCTTATCTTTGTCCTACAAAAATGTAGTCAATTTCTTTTTTACATTAAATAATAGAGGATGTTTGACGCAAAAAAATTTGTTGCAATATGATTGCAGACCTGATACTCACACTATTTTTAGTAGTTTTAAATGGCTTTTTTGTAGCCGCAGAATTTGCCATTGTGAAGGTTCGTTCTTCGCAATTAGAAGTCGCCAAAGCAAGTAAATCTCTTACCGATACTGCTCGTAATATAGTAGGCAATCTCGATGCTTACCTGGCTGCTACCCAATTGGGTATAACCCTTGCTAGCCTTGGTTTGGGTTGGGTAGGTGAGGGTGTAATGACCCATATTATTGTTCATTTTTTTGAAGCCATAAACCTTGCGATTAGTGAAGAAACGGCACATAAGGCAGCTGTGCCAGTTGCTTTTTTTATCATTACCGTTTTACATATTGTTTTTGGTGAGCTTGCCCCTAAATCCATAGCGATTCGCTATCCTACAGGTACCACATTTGCTGTTGCTTGGCCTTTGCGCGTATTTTATTTTATTTTCCGCCCCATTATATGGTTGATGAATGGCTTTGCCAATTTGTTGTTGCGGATGGTGGGTATCAAACCCTTGCATGGTAATGAAATTCACTCTGAAGAAGAGTTGAAAATGATTATCACTGAAAGCCACGAAGGGGGCGCCATTGAAGAAACAGAGCGGGAACTTATACAGAATGTATTTGATTTTGATGATAGAAGGGTTTGGGATATTTTGACTGCGAAAAAGAATATCACAGTTGTTCCAGCCGATTTTACGATTGGTCAAGCCATGTCTTTTGCTATAAAAGAAGGCTATTCCCGCTATCCTGTTTGTGGTACAGAGTTAGATGACATCAAGGGTATTGTATACACCAAAGACTTGATGCGAAGCATTATGGAGTCTGATGCTAATGAGCAAAAATCTATACTGCCGCTATGCCGAAAAGCCTACTTTATTTCGGCAAGTAAAAAAATTAAAGATTTACTCAAGGAATTTCAAAAGAAGCACATACACATGGCTATTGTTACCGATGAAGTAGGTGATGTAACCGGCATTGTTTCGATGGAAGATATTTTGGAAGAATTGGTGGGAGAAATACAAGATGAATATGACAATGAAAAACCTGTTGTAGAGCAGAAGGGTAACGGTCATTATTTAGTAGATGCGCATCATTCTTTAATTGATATCAATAAGCTTTTGCCCAATAAATTTGAAGAAAACGAAAACTACGAAACGCTTGCGGGACTTATTGCTTACCACCATCCCGACGAGATTAAAATGAATGACAAGTTTCAACTCGAGGATTACGAAATTACTATTTTAAATACCTACAATAACTCCGCTGAAAAGGTAGAGTTGAGATTGATAGAAGTTGGGTAATTCATTGTACTATGATTTTAGGACGTTTTTTTGAACATACAGGGCGCATCTATTTGATGTTGAAAGGTGGTGTCAGTCGCCCAGAAAACGCTCAAGTTTATTGGAAGGAGTTTATGACCCAGTGTAATGACATTGGTATTCGTTCGCTGCCAATTGTATTGGTTATTTCAGTTTTTTTGGGAATGGTGCTTACCCTTCAAGTTGCCTATCAATTGATCAGTCCCTGGGTGCCCAAATATATTATTGCACAGCTTACCCGTGATACGGCCATATTAGAATTGTCTCCAACCCTTATTTGTATTGTATTGGCTGGTGTAGTGGGGAGTAAAATAGCTTCTGAGCTAGGCAATATGCGCGTCAGTGAGCAAATTGACGCACTTGAAATAATGGGTATCAATACCAAAACGTATCTTGTTATTCCTAAAATTTTGGCCTCTCTTATTATGGTGCCCTGCCTTGTTATCTTGTCCATTGCCATTTGTATTTTTGGAGGATATTTTGCAGGTGTTACCAGCAATATTTTGAGCGAGGCCCAATTTATGCAGGGGCTTACACAGGGCTTTTTGCCCTATAATCTTGTTGTAGCCATGTCTAAGTCAGTGGCTTTTGCATTTATTATTGCCACTATTCCTGCCTATTATGGGTATTATGTAAAAGGTGGCGCTTTAGAAATAGGTAAAGCGTCTACGACGGCCGTGGTGGTGAGTTGTATTCTTATCTTATTGGCTGATTATGCAGTGTCTGCTTTACTGCTCAATTAATGGGCCAATTAGTCGATGTACTTTTTGAGCGAATCAATTGGTGTAAATCCTTCAAAAGTTTTTAATAGGCGCATGCTTTTAGCCTCGTAAATGTTTATTTGGGGCAACGTTTTGTAAGTAAATATTTTGTCAATCAGATGAGCGCTGTCAATGGCTACGGTAATGGTCGACGGGTACTGGCTGCATTTTAGGGTAGATTCAAAATAGCCTAGGTTGGGTGTTTGAACCGAGGCGGCAACCAATAATATTTTGCTTTTTTTAAAGAGGAAAATATTGCTCATAAAAGCCCTCGTTTCTTCTTCACAATGCTCGCAGGTAGGGTTAAACATCATTAATACAAGATTACCGCCAGACTGGCATAATTCTTCTGTAATGTTCTTGTTTTCATAATTGATGACCGAGAATTGGGGAAGGGGGGCCTTCAATTGTTTGTAGTCCATTGCTACAGCGTCCTTATCAGGTGCGGGTCTCAAAAATGCTGTACCCGGAATGGTCAAGTTGCTAAGCACAGGATAGCTTTCCTTTACTCCTTTTTTCTTTTTTTGACCAAAGCTTACTAAAGCTAATCCGAACAAGCAAGCAATTAATAGAACATTGTATTTCATGGTTATTTGAGTTGCCTTGTTTTTTTAAGAATACAACACAACACGAATGTAAAACATCCCCTGCATTATTGTGTTTATAAAGCTTTAAAAAAGACAAATCACGCAGCATCGGCCAAGTGAATACTCCTACCCAAATGATGAAAAAAACGGAATAGGGCAACGGTTGTTTCCTATCAAAAAATGTCTTGATGCACGAATGTTTAGCCGAAAAAGTAGCTCATACACAAGAGCCAGGCGATAATGCTTTAAGTACTTGTTTCAAACAATGCTAGCCAGAGCAGTATCGTGACAAAAACGATTAGGGGGGCAATGGCCCCGAGAAATGGCCGCAATAGGGCCGGAAGTCGCAAGGTTTGTGGTAATTAATATGTACTTCTGGGTTGTTGCTCCCCTTTGTTTTGAGTACAAAATCGGGGTTTGCATACCGCTTACGTAAGCACGCAATATCCCATGTTAGCTCTGCTGTGTTTTTAGGCGCTTTAAAAACGTTTGCTTTCCATTCCTCTACAAAATAATATGTTATTCCTGGTTTTAGTGATAACTCAAAACGACCATTGGCATCCGTTTTGATTTTTTTCACGAGTGTGTTTGTGTATTTATTGGTAGTGCCTATTTTAACATAAATAATCTTACCCGATTCTGGTTTTTCTGTTGCTAATGCTGCTTCCATTTCGGGAGTAGGAGCTGCACCATTACAATAATCTTCGGTATGCGTAATGTAGCCTCTGATAATTACAGATTTTTGGGCAGTTACCCAAAAGGATTGTGCAAAAAATAAGCAAAAAAAGAGGGTTGTTCTAAGCATGACGAGGAGATACTTGTTCTGGGTTCGTTTATTAAAGATGGACAGCAAATTATTCAAGTAAGGTAATATTGCCTCTTTTACTTTCTGTTTCTCCATTAATATAAGTCGCATTCAACACATAGGCATAGGATTCCATCGGTTGAGGGATGCCATTAAAGGTGCCATCCCAGCCGCTTTCCATAGTATTGGTTTGAAAAACCAATTGCCCCCACCGATTGTATATGGCGAAATCCATGTATTGAACTGCTGCTCCTTTTACGAAAAGCACATCATTAACGCCATCTTTATTGGGCGTAAAGGCTGTGGGAACATCTATCCTTGGGACAACTAGCGCACTAACATCCTTGCAGATGGTGTCATTACAATTTTCAAAACCTTCGGCCACAAGGCATGTTTTAAAGGTGCCTGTTTTTTTATACAAATGAGAAGGGTCTTTTACGCGACTTTGCGCGCCGTCGCCGAAAATCCATAGGTAAGCAAGGGCGTTTTTGGATAAGTTTGTAAAATGCGTAGAGTCATTTTCTACAGGTATCTTGGGTGTATAATCAAAGTTTGCTGTAGCACCCGGTTTTACGGTTATTTTTTTACGGAAAGTGTCTGTTGTATTACATGCACCTGGGTTAAACACAATCATGGTAATGATGTAGGTACCCGTATCAAATGTATGGGTAGGTGTAAGTAAGGTAGAGGTGGTACCATCGCCAAAATCCCAAAATACAGAGCTTGCATTTGTAGAGGAATTGGTAAACAGTAGGCCTCCGGCCTTTACGCAAACAACATCGGGCAAGCTGGTTTTTGCTTTTAAGAATTTATTCTCTATGAGAATTGTTTTGCGCACCGTGTCTGGGTTGTTACAAGCTAGTGGGTCGCTCATGATGAGTGTAATGGTATAGGTGCCTGTAGCAGTGTAATCATGAACGGGAGGAGTGGTGCCCACATATTTAGTAGAACCATCTCCAAAATCCCATACAAAAGAAGCCGTGCCGCTTTTGCCGTAGCTTGAGGTATTGGTGAACCGTACTTTATAAGGGGCCTTGCAGCTGTCCAAAATAAGGCTTATAAAATCGGCGTCAATACTATTGCTGTCAACAATTATTTCTACATACGATGTGTCGTATTCAACACAAGCGTCGGGGTTGTAGGCTATCATCCGCACTTTGTAGGTGCCTGGTTTATAAAAAGTGTGTGTTGGTTCTTTAGTAGTGCTGGTGGGGGTGCCATCTACAAAATCCCAAGTAAATGTTTTGGCGTTTGTAGAGCTGTTTTTAAAATTAACAGTAAGAGGAGAACATCCTTTGGACTCGGGGAAAGCTGTTGCTTTGGCCACGACAGCACCTAAATCAAAGGATATTTTTAAAGCTGCAAGATTACAGTTGGATGAAGCATTTGTTGGGCTTAAAGAGCCTGGAGTGGTAGGAAATGGAGGGCTTGCTGGTCCGCCGCAACCGCCACACATCGCTTGGTAAACAATTCCATTTTTATCAAATCGGCTAGTGCCTCCATCAACGTGCTCGCCATAGCCCGCAACAGCAGATGTTCTTCCAAAATAAGAACCATACAAAAGGGATGTTGCGTTTTTATTCAATACAATAAAGTAAAAGTCGAAACCATCCGTACTTGTTTGAATCGCTGTTGCTGCCGTAATGGGCAATCCCGTAGTGGTGCCAATGCCCGGCACTCCTGACGAGTTTAGGGGTCCTCCCCAGCCAGAGATATATACGTTTTGACAAGTATCTACCAGGAATGCTACCGGGGAAATATTTGTTTCGGATGAAGACCCAGAGCCATAAACCGTTGAGTAAATGGGCGCGTTGAGGTTATTGTCCATTTTCATTACAAACTGGCTTGAGAATGGGTTGCTGTACACGCCAGCAGATACGGGAAAGCCGCCCCCAAGGGTTTGTCCCATCATATAGAGGTCGTCATTGGCATCCATGGCCACACCATAAATTTGATCATAACCAGATGCTCCAATAAAAGTACCTCTTTGTAATGTATAGGCAGGACCATTAGAAATTTTTACAACAAAACCATCTGCGCTGCCACCGATATAGCTCGGTCTATAGGTCCCAGTTGTAACAGGGAAGTTGCCGCTTTGTGTGCCACCGGCCATAAAAATGGAGTTTTCGGCCTTGTTTAAGCTTAGTACATAGCCTGCATCATTGCTTGTGCCCCCTAAGTATGTTCCCATAAAAAGTGTGCTGAGGTCGCGACTGAGTTTTATAAGCACAGCATCTTGCGCGCCCGATTTTACCGCTTGAATGGCTGCTGCCGTTGGGAAATTAGTAGAGGTGCTGGCTGCTGCCACATATACATTGCCTGCATTATCTACTATCACTTCGCTACGGGCGTCATCACCATAATTGTGTTTCAGTCCCGCAGTTCCGCCATAAATATTATAATCGGGAGAGATGTTTACAGCATCGTCGCCGCTACCTCCAATATAGGTAGAACCAATAAGCCCTGTGCCCAAAGGGTTTAAAGTAGTAATGACCATGTCTGCTCCGCCATTATATATTCTGTCGAATGCAGTTGTCGAAGTGGGATAATTTGAAGAGTAAGTGCGTCCAACGATAACGAGGTTGTTTGATTTGTCGACAACCATACTGTGTGGCTGATCATTATCATTTCCGCCAATATAGGTCGCATAAATTTTAGTCGTACCATCACTACTGATTTTCATGATGCCCATATCGGTAGAATAACCACTTCCGGATGTTGTTGTGCCACCACCGAAAACCGATTGAAATGCGCCAAGCGTTACTGGGTAGGAGCCAATTGTCGTAGTGGTAGAATTGCTCACGAAACCGCCAGTATACATGTTGCCTGCGGCGTCGTAGGTTGCTGTGAATCCCCAATGGTCCATGGTAGAACCACTGAAGGTGCAAAAAACGACCGTTGGATCAATAATTAAGGTTGCGCTTTGGTCATAGCCCTCTGGAAACTCAAATCCTACCACATTTTTATGTAAGGTGTAGGTGCAGGGGACTGTTTGTTTTTGATCGTTTATATATTGATACACGACTGGTTTAAGTTCCTTTACCTCACCAATAGAGGTGTAAATTACCAGGCTCCCGTTCCGTGCAATACTCAGTTTGTCTACACCTTCAAATTTGAGTTTTATTTGATTGGGGTCTGCATTTGGAGCAACGATAAAGTCGTATTTCAGATTGCTTTCTTCGGAAGACAAGTGAAGGTCTATTCCTTTGTACAATTCCTTATAGTCGAGTGCGAGTGCGGGATGTATATTGGCTTTCCAACGAGAAGAGTCTTTGCCTATAAAGTAATTATAATAATGCTTTTGAATTTTGCTTTCTGTTATTTCGGCTTGTTGGCAACCCATAAATTCCATTTTATAAGCATGGCCTTTGATAGTGGGTGGTGTTTGAATTTGCCCGTGTTTGTAGGCGTCGATTTTATCCCAAGCACCTTGCTCGGTAAGTGAGTATGTAATAGCGTTGGTATGAATAAACAAATCACCCTTGCCAGAATTGCATTTATAATTAAACTGGTTGTCCCATTGCCCATTATTTTTTACGAATTCTAAACGGGCATTTTGCCCCATTGCTCTAAAGCAACTAAGCAAAAGCATAAGGTATAAAAAGGTTTGTTTTTTCATTAGGGTGTTTTTTGATAAAATCACATGAGTAAATTTAGGTAATATTCAAATGTAAAGCCTCTTTTTTCTCTTTAAAAAAACAAGAAAAAAAAAGCACAACAAGTTACTTGTTGTGCTTTTAAATATATTTCTTTAGCCCTTAGTTCGGTCTTCTTTTGATTTCATCAATAATAATTAATTGATAGTATGAATAGGGTTTTGAAGAACCACAAGTATCCAATACTTCTGAAACGTGATATTTAACTTTTACAAGCATGCCATTATGTTGATAGGCTGATAATAGTTGGTATGGCTTTTCCTCCCTCCCATCATCAAAACGAAGAATAAAGCCACAACCTTCCGAGGTAATATCTCCACTATCCACAACTTCGGCATTTTGAAATCCTTCGTCCGGTTTATTGCAAGCTAAAAGAGATATAGTGAGTATAATGGCAATCAGGTGAAAATACTTTTTACGCATTTTATGCTTATTTAATGTTAAATAGTGCGGTAAGGTAGAAAAAAATATTGAAGGAAAAAAGCCTTCTACTTATTTTTTTTCTTTTGAAGTGAATTTGTATCCGACGCCTCTAATGGAATGAAAGAAAACAGGGCTTTTGCTGTCTTGTTCAAAGTGTTTTCTGAAGCCTAAAATAAAGTTATCAATGGTGCGGGTGGTAGGATAGACATTGTATCCCCATACAACTTGTAAAATATGCTCGCGCGAAACGGTTTCGCCATCTCGTTCAATCAATAATTTTAAGAGGGCAGATTCTTTTTTGCTCAATTCTTGTTTTTGTCCATTCTTATCGAGGCATTCATGGGCGGCAAAATCAATTTTCCCCCCACTAAACTCATAAACATCAGCCAAATGTTGCGTGTTTTGCAAGCGTTTGTTTTTAGAAACAAGTTTTTCTACTCGTAGCAGCAGTTCTTCCAAATTAAATGGTTTCGTCAAATAATCGTCTCCCCCTTTTCTAAGGCCTTCTATTCTGTCCGCTACACTATCTTTTGCTGAAAGAAAAAGAATGGGCATATTTATGTTTTGCATTCGTATCGTTTCGCATACGGTGATGCCGTCCATTTCGGGCAGCATGATATCTAATATAATTAAATCAAAGTACTCGGCCTTTACCATTTTTACGGCTTGTACACCCGTTTGGGCAATACTTACAGCGTAGCCCTCAAGCTCTAGGTTAAACTGAAGCAGCTCACAGATATTTTCTTCGTCCTCTACAATCAAGAGGTTTGGTTTTTGCCTAGTATCGCTCATGTCTTTTTTAATTATGCTTCGACGGCTGCTGTTTTTATTGCAAAGCTAATGAACCCTATAAAATAATATTTGCAATTTTGGTAAAAATATTTGCAAATATGGATGAATAATCTTTACCTTTGCTGCCCTTCCAGTATTTGGAATAGGCGGGTGTGGTGAAATTGGTAGACACGCTAGACTTAGGATCTAGTGCTGCGAGGCTTGGGGGTTCGAGTCCCTCCACCCGCACACTCAAAAACACATTAGTTTCGGCTAATGTGTTTTTTTATGCCTCTAATTTAGGCTATAAAAAAACGCCTTCAAATTTTTGAAGGCGTTTTTTGTGCTATTCTGTATTTAAAAATTAGTGAGCAACAGAGAAACGATTCGTAACTTGTTGTCCATCAGCTTTTAAAGTGTACAAATAAACACCAGAAGCTAGGTTGCTCGTGTTAAATGTAGCTGTAGCAGTTTGACCAGCATTTGCTTCAATATTTTGAGTAGCAATTACTTGACCCACCATATTGGTGATGCTAACCGTAACAGTTGATTTTTCATTTACAGAGAAAGGAATATTCAATTCAGCATTTGCTGGGTTAGGGAAAGCTTTTACATCAGCAAATAAAGATGATTCTTTAATGCTGTTTGGTTTCTTAACCACATCGCAAGAAGCACAAGACAAGGTTACGGTGCTCAATAAGTATTGGGCGTACCATGCTGCTGGGTTATTAACCGCGCCAATTACCAAGGTAGGAGCATAGAAATTAGTGTCTGTAGAGAACATAATAGAAGATCCACTGCGGTCGCCGTCATACCAAGCATATTTCATCGGGGTAGAAGCTGTTGAGGTTCCATTATAGGCAAAACCTGCACGGAAATTGTGTCTTTCTGTAACGGTATCAACATTTCTATTCCAAGGAGCACCTGATCTAAAAGTATAGGTTACAATCAATGCGTTACCTGCAGGTACAGTGAAGGTAGCAGGTACTTTGTAGGCGAAATTAGAGAAAGTAGTAACCGAGGTTGCTGTACGCATAGAGGCAGTCAATGGCTGTTTCCAAGAGTAGAATGAAGTACCAGCAAAAGGGAAAGATTTGGCAATCTTACGAACGCTATCAACATTATATGGAGATATCCATCTTAAAGTGTCTTTTGTAGCGGGTAAATAAGGTGCTGCCCAAGCAGATGTTGCTTTACGCCAATAATAAAAAGCAGAAGGTGCTTGGTAGGCTAAAGAAATTTCTAAAGTATCTACTGTAGATGCTAATCCTTTTGAACCGATGAGGTAAAATCCTGCTAAACTCACTGAGTCAACGGTATAGCTATTGGTAGCGGTGATAGCTGCTTGGCCCAAAAAGTTAGGGTTTGTCCATTCGTTCCACAAGTTGTCGAAAGGAACAATTACTTGACAAACAGATGTAAAGTTAATAGATCCAAGACCAGAAGAATAGTTTACGCGGATGCTAGAATCTTGCCAAATAGGAAGAGAAGAACCCAACATAGGCGAAGAGATAGACTCTACATATCCTTGGTGGTCATAATTTCTTGGAGTTGGCGCTGTTGTCTTGTATGTAGAAGAACCAGAAGCAGATACTTTTTCGGTTGTGCCTTCCATAAATGCTCTGTTAGAAGCAGCGTTAGTAACCCTGTCTTGTAGCTGAGCTGTTGCACTCATTGCACCAATAGCACAAGTTGCAAACAATAAAAATAATTTTCTCATCATTTTGAATTTTAAAAGTTTGACGTAAAGATAACGCGATTTTCTTTTTAGCCAAAATATTTTTTGCTTATAAACCTTGTGCATTTTCACAAAAAGATTATACCCAACACTGTGAACTTGCTCTGTTATATTTGCAGCAATTTTTAAGCAATATAGATACCCATACATGCTCCCCGAATTTGATAATACAGAAGTCGCGTTTAGTTATCGAAGCAATGCCGCATTGAAGCAAGCTCGGTTTTTATTTGCCTCTATGGGCTCACCGACACTTACCAAAATAGGTATAGGCTTTACTAAGATGGCTATGGCCATTAAATTGCCAATTAATGGTATCATTAAAAGTACAATCTTCAAGCAGTTTTGTGGTGGAGAAACTATGGAAGAAGCTGCTGAAACAGCCACTATGCTGGGCAAATACCATATTGGTGTTATCCTCGATTATGGTGTAGAAGGCAAGGAAGGTGAGTCGGAATTTGACAAAGCAGTGCCTGAATTTCTGAAGGCAATTGACTTTGCCTCATCACAACAAAACATTCCTTTTATCAGCATCAAGGTGACTGGCTTTTCGCGTTTTTCATTGCTAGAAAAATTACATGCCAAAGCCGAACTCAATGCTAGTGAGTTAGAAGAATGGCAAAGAGTAGAAAACAGAATTGATACCATTTGTGCCCGTGCGGCCGAAAAAAATATTAAGGTATTGGTGGACGCAGAGGAGAGTTGGATTCAAGACCCCATCGATGAGCTTACCGATAAAATGATGGAAAAATACAATACCCAAAAAGCCTTTGTGTACAATACCTTCCAACTTTATTTGCATAGCCGCCTAGCTTTTTTAAAAAGGTCTTTTACGCGAGCACAAGAAAGAAAATATCTATTGGGCGCCAAATTGGTGCGTGGTGCCTACATGGAGAAAGAACGTGCCCGTGCAGCCGAAAAAAATTATCCTTCGCCTGTACAACCCGATAAACAGCATAGCGATAATGATTATAACGAGGCAGTGGACTTTTGCATCGAGAATTTAGAGAATTTGGAATTATTTATTGGCACCCACAACGAAAAAAGCTGTATGCTGGCTGCACAAAAAATGGTAGCAAAAAACCTCAATTTCAAGCACCCCCACATTTATTTTTCGCAGCTGTTTGGCATGAGCGATAATATCTCGTTCAACCTTGCACAGCAAGGATTTCACGTAGCCAAATACCTGCCTTATGGCCCTGTAGCCGATGTGATGCCTTACCTGATGCGTCGGGCACAAGAGAACACCTCGGTGGCTGGACAAACAGGTCGCGAGCTGGGACTTATCAATACAGAATTGAAACGAAGGAAATTGTTGTAGAAAGTCAATTGCTATGTCCTACCCCTACCCCTCCAAAGTAGGGGAATCAGCGTGTAGGATTTGATGATAAATTTGGAGGCCTTTAAATATCCCGATATTCTTTGCCTGTCATAGCTATAAAAACATCTTCTAGGCTGGCGGCTTTCACCTCTTTTTTGCGTTCAAATCCTGTGGCCAATAATTTGTCAATAAGGCCATTCGGCGTATCAATAGAGATGATTTTACCACTATCTACTATCGCTACTCTTTCGCAAAGTTCCTCCGCTTCGTCCATATAATGTGTAGTAAGCACCACCGTTGTACCACGGTCGCGTACTTGGCGGATTAAGTCCCAAAGATTGCGGCGCGCCTGTGGGTCAAGACCTGTAGTAGGCTCGTCTAGGAAGATAATTTTGGGTTCATTGATGAGGGTGGTGGCAATAGAAAAACGTTGCTTCTGTCCGCCGGAAAGTTCCTTGTATTTGCTCTTGCTCTTTTCGCGCAGGTTCACCATATCCAGCAAGGCCATGGGGTCAACATCTTTGTTGTACAGTCCACCAAACAATTCAATGATTTGTACTAAGCTAAGCATCGGATAATAGCCCGCAGCCTGCAATTGTACGCCAATAATCTCCTTAATTTTATTGGCCTGTTTGTCTAGGTCTAGGCCATCAACAATTACCGATCCCGAAGTTTTTTCACGCAAGGTTTCGATAATTTCTAGTGTTGTGGTTTTGCCCGCACCATTTGGTCCCAAGAGGCCAAATATTTCCCCTTTATACACCTCAAAAGACAGTCCATTTACGGCAAAAAAATCTCCGTATTTCTTTACTAAATTTTTGACACTGATAATAGGCTCGTTCATACATTTTATTTGCGTAGCAAAAGTAACGGAGAAATATACAGTATTCACTAAAAAGCATTATTTCTGTATCACAAAGCAAGAACGAAAAAGCTTGCCTTGAAAATCGAACGGGGTAGTAGCTGCAGAAATGTCTTTGACAATCGATGCGGGGATAGCATCGCGGTCGAGCGAAAAGCCTCGGTAATTGTTAGAGAAATAGATTTTACCCTCTTCGGTGCAGGCTTTCAATAGCTTGCGCAGCAATACTACATGATCACGCTGCACGTCAAAAGTGTCGTCCATTCGTTTGCTGTTCGAGAAGGTAGGTGGATCGCAAATAATGATGTCAAAAGTTTCTTTGGGCAAATCGTTGATCACCTGCATCACATCGCCTTGAATAAATTCGTGCTTGTCGGAATTATAAAGCTTATTGAATTGTAAATTTCGTTTTGCCCAGTTGATATAGGTCTTTGATAAGTCTACAGAGGTAATGCTGCGTGCGCCGCCCTGCGCGGCATACAAACTGAAAGAACCGGTATAACAAAACAGGTTCAATACCCGCTTTCCACGAGCTTCGTCGCGCAGCATCCCGCGTGTAATACGGTGGTCGAGAAACAAGCCCGTATCGAGGTAGTCGGTAAGGTTGATGATAAAATTGAGTCCGCCTTCGGGTACAATTCGCTCTTGTTTGGCCGTATCAAATTTTTGGTATTGGCCTTCTTTGCCTTCTTTGCGTTGGCGTACTTTCATAAACACCAGCTCAGGCTCTATTTCGGTAACCAATGCGATTGTTTCTTTGCAAGCGGCTAGCCAGATATCGTGTTCGGCCTCTTCCATCCCATGGCGGCGTTTATACTCAGCAGCATGAATGGCGCCGTTATAATTTTCAATTACGAAGGGGAACTCGGGCATGTCGTGGTCGTAAAAACGAAAACAAGCA
>JAIXWS010000008.1 GCA_027491165.1 Sphingobacteriales bacterium
AAAAAAATACAATCAATGATTAAGAAAATTTTTATCGCACTCGGTATTGTACTTATTGTCATACAGTTTATTCGCCCTGCCCATAACAAGAGTACTAGTAGCCAACCCAATGATATAGGTGTGGTCATGAATGTACCAGATGATGTGTCGATAACCCTACGAAAAGCATGTTATGACTGCCATAGCAACAATACCAATTATCCTTGGTATGCAGGCATTCAACCCATGGCGTGGTGGCTTAATGATCATATCGAGGAAGGCAAAAGTGAATTGAACTTTTCGGAATTTGGTAGCTATAAATTGAAGCGCAAAATCAAAAAATTTAATGAAATAGCCGGTGAAGTAACTGATGGCGAAATGCCCTTGAATAGCTACACCTGGATCCATAAAGATGCCATTTTGACCAAAGAAGAGTCGAACAAATTGATTAATTGGGCCAACTTAATGGCCAGCAAATTGGAAAGGGATTCTTTGTTGGTGACCAAATAATTAGTTTATGTTCAGTTATTGGGAGCAACAATCATTTACACAATACCAGCACATTATTATCGGTGCTGGTATTGTTGGTTTAAGCGTGGCGATAGAGCTTCGGCAGCGTTTTCCGAAAGACAGCATTTTGATTTTGGAGCGTGGCATGATGAGTACTGGAGCCAGCTCACGCAATGCGGGCTTTGCCTGTATGGGCAGTGTCACAGAATTACTGGCCGACCTCAAAACAATGCCTGAGGAAGATGTTTTACAACTATTTGCTCGGCGAAAAAAAGGCCTTGAAATTTTACGCCAACGCCTAGGGGATGATCGAATTGGCTATGCAACCAATGGCAGTTACGAATTGATCGACGAGGCTAATCTGCCCGCAATAGAAAAGCTACAGTATCTCAACCAACTCCTCTACCCTTTTTGTCACAGTGAGGCCTTTCGTTTGGCAAATGAGCGCATTGCAGGCTTTGGATTCGACCAAGATTTCACCAAAGCACTAATTGAAAACACTTGTGAGGGCGAGCTGCATACGGGTAAAATGTTGCGTGCTTTAAGCGATTTGGCGCTCGACCACAACATCGAAATCAAAACCAATGCAGCTGTCAGTCATTTTGAAGAAACAGAAAAGGGCGTGCATGTATTTGTCCCCGATAGCCTCCGAAACGAAAGCTGGGCATTGCATTGCGACAAATTATACATCTGTACTAACGCCTTTACCAAACAACTTTTACCTCAGGAAAATGTGGTACCCGGTCGGGGACAAGTGCTGCTGACGAAGCCCATCGAGCAACTACCTTTTAAGGGTATTTTTCATTTTGATGATGGCTATTATTATTTTAGGGTAATTGATAATAGAGTATTGTTCGGTGGTGGCCGAAACCTTGATTTTAGTACAGAACAAACTACTGAAATAGCCTTGAATAGAAATATTCAAGAGCATCTAGAACAATTACTCAGGAATGTTATTTTGCCTCGTACGCCTTTTGAAATAGAACAACAATGGGCCGGTATTATGGCTTTTGGAGATAGCAAAACGCCTATTGTGAAGGCTTTTTCTCCCAGAATTTTTGGTGCCTTCAGAATGGGTGGTATGGGTGTGGCCTTGGGTAGTGAAGTGGCCGAATACTTAGTGCGCGATATAGCACTATAGATTCTGCTTTGCATCGATAATAACGTAGGGCTAATTTGTAAAGCCAATAGTGCAAATAACATATTTTGCTGTACTTTAGCTTCCACAACGAAATTGTATTTATACATGACACAGGATAAAGAAATATTTGGCCTTATTCGCGAAGAATTAGAACGTCAGCGCAGAGGTTTAGAACTCATTGCATCAGAAAATTTTACCAGCTTGCAAGTAATGCAAGCTATGGGCAATGTAATGACCAACAAATATGCTGAGGGCTACCCTGGCAAAAGATATTATGGTGGATGTGAGGTCGTAGATAAAAGTGAACAATTGGCTATTGACCGCGCCAAGCAGGTCTTTGGAGTTAATTATGTGAATGTGCAACCACATAGTGGCGCACAAGCCAACACCGCAGTGATGTTTGCTGTTTTAAAACCAGGAGACACCATACTTGGCCTCGATCTCAGTATGGGTGGGCATCTAACCCATGGTTCGCCGGTAACTTATTCAGGTAAAATATACAATGCCCACCATTATGGCGTTCGTGCCGAAGATGGTTTGGTGGACTATGATGCCCTCGAAGCAAAAGCGCTTGAAGTAAAACCACGTTTAATCATTTGTGGGGCTTCGGCTTATAGTCGTGATTGGGATTATGCGCGTATACGTGCTGCGGCTGATAAAGTTGGTGCTATGGTGCTGGCGGATATCGCTCACCCTGCGGGGATGATTGCTGCAGGCTTATTAAATTCTCCATTCGACCATTGTCATTTTGTAACTTCTACAACACACAAAACTTTGCGTGGACCAAGAGGAGGTATCATTATGATGAAAAATGATTTTGAAAACAACTGGGGTGCTGTGGGGCCAAAAGGCGAAACCCGTATGCTCAGCCAATTACTGGATTTAGCGGTATTTCCTGGTATTCAAGGCGGCCCATTGCAGCACGTCATTGCTGCCAAAGCCGTTTCCTTTTTTGAAATATTGCAAGACGAATTTAAAACCTATGCTTTGCAAATGCGCCACAATGCGCAAGCTGCTGCCGAAGCATTTTTGAATAAAGGATACAACATCATCTCCGGTGGTACAGACAATCACCTTTTGTTGATTGACTTACGCAACAAAAACATTTCAGGCAAAAAGGCAGAAAATGTGTTGGTACAGGCAGATATTACCCTCAACAAAAACATGGTGCCTTTCGATGATAAATCACCCTTTGTCACTTCGGGTATTCGTGTTGGTGTACCAGCCATTACCACGCGCGGATTGAAAGAAAAAGATATGACTTTGGTGGTAGATTGGTTGGACAAAGTATTGACTAACCCCGATAACGAAACGGTTATTGCCACTGTAAAAGGGGA
>JAIXWS010000004.1 GCA_027491165.1 Sphingobacteriales bacterium
AACAACAAGGCCCCCAGCACATCATAACTATAATGCACCCGCATGCTCAATATCATAAAGGACATAGCTAGGGTAGCCAAAAGAAAAAATATTTTTAGTGAGCGATATTGTGCACAAAGAAAATAGATCCAAATACTGGCTACATGACCACTAAAAAACAAATCTTTGGTGAGCGGAATATTGTGCGGGTAAACGGTATTTTCAAGAAAGACATCGCGCAAAATAATGATGCCTGCGGGAGGTTCTAGTGCCACCATCAATATACAAAGCTGCCGTACCACAGCCACCAAAAAATGCATCTCCATCAAACGCATAATCACTTTGGGCTGATGCAAATGGGTCACAATAAGCATCAACAAAGAAGCATAAAGCAAGATAAAAATGGCAAATGAAAAATCTTGTGCAGGGAATAGCTGTAACAAGCTATCGTCAAGGCGAACACCCTGCCTAGATTCAATATAGTTACTCAGATATTGGGTAATGGATGAGTAGGCAATAAACAAACCCGGAACAATATACAAGGTTCGTCTAAAGGTTTTGTTAGCGAGCGCAACAGTCCATTCCTTTTTGAGCACATTAAAATAGTTGCTCCAAAACGATTGTTGATTCATGAAGTATTGGGCCATTAGAGAAGGACAAAGTAACACAAAATTAATATTGAGTTTACACAATTAACTCATAAAATTTTCTGCCCTTACTGCCCTAGACCATCAAAGATGTTCAATGAGGCTGTTATTCACCCTGGCCAAAAAAAATCCCTCCACATATGTGGAGGGATGAATTCAAATCTTCGGGTACATTACCTGTCCTTACTGGCCATTAAATAATTGCACATTTTATACAAAACCCTTGCCCCTATAATCGCGTCGATACCATCGGTGGTATGCTCACCGCAAGACACTTCATTGAGGTCGAAGCCTATGATTTTTTTACCACTTTTATGTAAGGTTTTGAAGAGATAAAATATTTGTTCCATCTCAAAACCGCCGGGCACAGGGGTACCTGTATCAGGGCATAATTTGGGATCGAGACCATCTATATCAAAACTGATATAAACCATATCAGGCAAGGCATTGACAATATCTTCGCAAATGACTTTCCACGTTTCACCCTCATATTGACGCTCCTTAATCTGGGCATCAAAAAAGGTGCTAATGCGGGTAGGATGATCATGGATCACGGCAAGTTCTTCATCACAATAATCTCTTATTCCTACTTGTACTAATTTTTTCATCTGCGGCACTTCTTGCAGCACATTGTACATTATAGAAGCGTGCGAATAGGTGAATCCTTCGTAGGCATTGCGCAAATCGGCATGAGCATCTATTTGCAATATTCCAAAGCTCTCATAATGGTCTGCCAAAGCCTTGATCAAACCGAGTGGAGTGCTGTGGTCGCCCCCAACGAGCCCCACAAGTTTGCCTTGCTTGAGCAAATTGCTGGTCATTTCATAGACCCAATCGCGCATCATCGTGGTCCCATCATTCACTTCTTTGAGCTTGCCCGCCAATTGTTGGTTGCACAAAATATCCCCTCCTTCTGAAAGGCAAGAAATAATCAACTCGGCACATTGGCGCAAATAATTACTCTTTTTACGAATGTTTTTATCCTCAGCCAACATAAAATAGCCATTCTTCCAAGCATCAGGCACATCTGCATCATAAAGGTCTATTTGCAAAGACTCTTTAAAAATATTTTCGGGTCCACGCGCCGTTCCATTGCGGTAAGATACCGTCACCTCCCATGGCACAGGCAAGAGTACCAAAGCCGATTGGTCAATAGAAAAGGGAAGTCCAAAGATATTGTTGGTTTTAAGCCCTACAGAGTTGGGGTCGAATTGAGAAAGGTCGGCAGACATTATTTTTTTTATTCTTGGGTTTTTATAAATAATTGTCAAAAGTAAAACTAAAATCAATCCAACAATAGAAAGGATTAACTTTGCGAAGCCCACAAAAAGGTAATTTTACATCCTCGAAAGCGGGATGCCTCCAATTCTTATTTTTTTATGAAAAAAACACATATTGCCCTTTTGGTTTTAGTAGTTGCGGCCGTAGCCGTAATCGTATCCATGTTTGGTGATTTTAGCACCTACGAAACCTTTGGTACTGCAGCACAAGAACCCGGCAAACAATTCCATGTCATTGGGGTATTGCATGGCGACCGCAAAGTGGCCTACGACCCGCAATCAGACCCCAACCATTGCAGCTTTATGGTGAAAGACAAGGCGGGCAATGTGAAAAAAGTAATTTTTAATGGCGCCAAACCAACCGACATTGAAAAATCGGAACAAATCGTCATGAAAGGCAAAATGGAAGGCAACGAATTTCGTTGTACCCAAATACAAATGAAATGCCCTAGTAAATACAAAAACGATCAAGTAGCTGTGGGCAATGCTTCTTAATCACATGGAGCATCTTATTTACTGAGTAAGCATTTAAGCCATCCATTTTCAACTTTCCATTTACCATTCATTAAACTTATTTTCTTTGCAAACAGTATTTATTGGAGAGCATTTACTCCCGGGTCAGTTAGGTCATTTCTTTGTCATTCTCTCTTTTATTGGCTCTTTGCTGAGCGCCTTTGCTTATTTCCAATCGGCACAAAAAGAACAAAGCAACCCTGCAGCAAGTATGAGCTGGCTGAGTATTGCACGCAATAGTTTCATTATCCATACCGCATCGGTTATTGCTGTATTCTTTACGCTATACTATATTATCACCCACCATCTTTTCGAATACCATTATGCTTGGGCCCATTCCGACAAGAGCCTCAATACCAAATATCTTTTGTCTTGTTTTTGGGAAGGGCAACAAGGCAGTTTTTTACTTTGGTCTTTCTGGCATGGCATTTTGGGTTTGGTGGTTATTTTTAAAGGCAAAGCCCTCGAAAGCCGTGCCATGACAGTTATTGCCATCGTGCAAGCTTGCTTAGCTACCACCATTTTAGGTATTTATTTGCCTGGAGATATTCAAGTGGGTACCTCACCCTTTTTGTTGTTGCGCGAGCAAATGCAGAATGCACCCATTTTTCAACAGGCCAATTATTTAAGTTCGATTACGGATGGTAATGGACTCAATGTCCTCTTGCAAAACTATTGGATGGTGATACATCCGCCCATCTTGTTTTTAGGTTTTGCCTCTACCCTCATTCCATTTGCCTTTGCAATTGCTGCTTTGTGGAAAGGAGAATACAAAGACTTTGTAAAGCCTACCCTATCTTGGTCTTTATTTTCGGGCGGCATATTGGGCTTGGGCATTATGATGGGTGGTGCATGGGCTTATGAATCACTGAATTTTGGTGGCTATTGGGCATGGGATCCTGTAGAGAATGCCTCTTTAGTGCCTTGGATGTTGATGGTGGCCGCCTTGCACACTTTAGTCATTTACCGCGCTACAGGTCGCAGCTTGATGATTACTTTTTTCTTCTACGCATTGTGTTATTTGGGGATTTGGTATTCTACCTTCCTGACCCGTACGGGCGTATTGGGTGATACCTCGGTCCACGCTTTTACCGGCGAAGGCAAATCTTTGTTTTGGCAATTACTCATTTTTATAGGTATTATTATGGCTATGGGTATGGGACTTATTCTGTATCGCCGCAAAACCATGCCTTTAATCAAAAGCGAAGAAGCGCTGTGGACGCGCGAATTCTGGATGTTTATTGGTTCATTCATTTTATTGCTTTCTGCGGTACAAATCTCCATCAGCACGTCGATACCCGTATGGTCGCCCTTAGCGAAATGGATAACGGGTAAAGATGTCGCACCACCCGTGGAGCCGGTTGCGCATTACAACAATATCCAAATTTGGGTGGTGATGTTCATTACCACCATTTCTGCCTTTGCTCTTTTCCTCAAATACAAAAACACGGATTTAAAAACATTAGTAAAGAAATTCGCCATCGTTATAGGCATTACCCTAGCACTTTGTTTAGTGGTTGGGTATAGCCAAGAGATCAGCGGCTGGCAGTTTGTATTGCTGTTATTCTGCGCCAATTTCTCTATTGTGGCGAGCGCATTTTATGCCATTAGCGCCCAAAAATCTTTGATAAAAATGGGCCCCTCTTTATCGCATTTTGGATTTGGGGTCTTGATATTGGGTGTACTCATTACAGGGCATAAAAAAGAAGTGATTTCATTAAATACACTGGGTGGATTATTGCCATTGGGTATTGAAGATACCCGTAAGGCAGTGCTCGAGAGCCAAGAAAATGTAATGCTTTATGAAGATGTACCCGTTGCTATGAGCGATTATTGGGCCACCTACAAAGGGGATTCGGTTTCGGCAGATGACCCACGTACTTTTTACAAAGTACTGTTTGAACGCAAAGATTCGGCCACCAATAAAGTGCTGGAATCGTTTACGCTATACCCCGATGCCTTTGTAAACCCTAAGGGCCAAGAAGGTCTGAGTGCCAACCCCTCTTCGAAGCATTATTGGAACAAAGACATCTTTACCTATATCAGCTCTACAAGCGGTAAAGTGGCCGAAACACCGAGTACAATTGCCGCTGCAGATACCTTTAAAAATTTCAAATTGGCTAAAGGTGATACGATCTACCTGAGTAAAGCTTTTATGATTTTCCAAGGCTTTAGCACCAATATCAGTGATGAGCGCTACAGCCCGATGGCCAATGATATTGCGGTATCTGCGGTGATGGATATCTATACACTAGAAGGAAAAATAAACAGTGTAAACCCTATTTATTATATCCGCAACCAAGCAGTAAACTTTATCGACGATACCACAGCAGCTAGTGTGGGCGCGGTTGTTCGCCTAGGGGGTATTGTTACCGAAGAGGATAAAGCCAATATCCAAATCAAAGAAATAGAGCAGCACAAACGCTGGATTGTATTAAAAGCCATACAATTCCCGCACATCAATTTGGTGTGGGCAGGTACTATTTTAATGGTGCTTGGATTTTTA
>JAIXWS010000105.1 GCA_027491165.1 Sphingobacteriales bacterium
ATTTTTTCTGTGCTGATAGCCCTCAGTTTGTTTTTGGGCAAAAATGTAATTATGCATCTTGGTCAAGATCCTGAAGTAGCACGCTTAGCCATTCCTTTTCTAGAAGTAATGAGTCTTTCCCTGATACCGATGTTGTTGTTTATGGCACTCAAACAATTTACAGATGGCTTACAACACACCCGCACAGCAATGGTCTTAAGCATCTTGTCTTTGCCCATCAATGTGTTTATCAATTGGCTTTTGATATACGGGAATTGGGGCTTCCCTAGGATGGAAATGATGGGTGCAGCTTATGGAACACTCCTTACGCGTAGTTTTGTTTTTGTGGCATTGGGCTTTGTCGTATTGCGCCATAAATTGTTCCGGAAATATATTGCAGTACGTAAAAACCAATGGCATTTTAGTGCAGTAACATTTAAAGAACTGTTGAAGATTGGTGTGCCCAGTGGTTTACAGATAGGCATGGAAGCCGGAGCATTTGTAGTATCCGGTATTATCATCGGCACCATTGGCGTGGTAGAACAAGCCGCGCACCAGATAGCATTAAGTTGTGCTGCCTTTACTTTTATGGCATCTATGGGCTTAGCACAAGCAGGTTCTATTCGGGTAAGCAATGCTTTTGGCACGCAAAATTTTAAAAAGATTACGGCGATTGGCAAAAGCACATTGTGGACAGCCCTAGCCTATGGGATATTTTGTGCGATGATCTTTGTAGTATTTCGAAACGATTTACCCTTTTTGTTTAATCAAAAAGCGGAAGTAATCGCCATGGCTTCCACGCTGTTTGTATTGGCAGCTATCTTTCAAATATCTGACGCTACACAAGCCATTGGCTCAGGATTATTAAGAGGCATAAAAGACGTAAAAATACCTACTGTACTCATTTTTATAGCCTATTGGGTATTAGGTATTCCTGCAGGATATGTACTGGCCATACATTTTAAATTAGGGGCCCCAGGTATTTGGCTGGGTATTATTATTGGTCTTAGTTTTTCTTCTTTCTTCTTAAGCACCCGTTTTTTGAAAATGGCTAAAAGACAAAAAGCCGCATGATCGAACATCGTTATTTTGTATTGCACAAACCAAGGGGTATTGTCTCGCAATTTGTAAGCCCAGACGATGTGGGTTTATTAGGTGATATTGATTTTGCTTTCCCAGAAGGCACTCACGCTATTGGCAGACTAGATAAGGATTCGGAAGGTTTGCTCTTACTGACAACAAATAAAAAAGTGACCAAATTGTTGTTTCAAGGAACCATGCCCCATACGCGCGATTATTTAGTCTTGGTAAAAAATGCAGTGAGCCAAGAAACATTAGAAACTTTACAAAATGGTGTTACTTTTAAAACCTTTGGAGGTGCAGACTACAACACAGGATCATGTGCAGTGTCTATAGTTAGCAAGCCCGAAGAACGCTTTCATATCGAAACAAATTTACGCCCCGAAATAGCGCACACTTGGTTGCTCATTAGCCTTACCGAAGGAAAGTTTCACCAAGTGCGCAAAATGGTGTCAGCAGTACATCATCGCTGCAAAAGACTCATTCGTGTAGCCATCGAAGATATAGAACTCGGAACCTTAAAAGCAGGAGAAATAGTAGAATTGGATGAAGCGACTTTTTTTAGAAAATTAAAGATTGATTCGTACAAGGCCTAAACAATCTTTACAGAAGTCATACTCAATGAACCCGCCAATAGTTTATCGTTGAAGAGGGATAAGGATTCAGATTTTTCTTTAAGTCCCAATACATAAATCAAGGGTAAATAATGATCGGGGCTAGGAACAGCCAAGGCAATTGCCCTTCCCTGTTTGTCGTAATTGATGATGGGTTCAAAATTGCCATCCAACAGCCATTGATTAATTTTAGCCCTGCTTTCAATCGCCCAATCAAACCCATAATTGTCTTTGTGCATATGGGCAAAATCTACCAAACCTAGATTGTGTATAATATTACCACTGCCAATAATAAGCACACCTTTGTGGCGGAGCGATTGTAATTGTTGCGCTAGTGCAAAATGATAGGCTGCAGGTTTGGTATAATCAATACTGAGCTGTATTACAGGGATATTGGCATCGGGGTACAAATGCTTAATTACACACCATGCACCATGGTCCAAACCCCATTTGTCATCTAGTTCAACCTGTATTGGCTTCAATATTTCTTCTGTCATTTTAGCCAATTCGGGACTGCCTTTTGCTGGATACTGCACGGCAAATAATTCTTTTGGGAAAGCTCCAAAATCGTGAATAGTGGCTGGCATTTGCATTGCGGTCACCTTTGTACCACTAGTAAACCAATGGGCAGAAACGCACAAAATAGCATTGGGTTTTGGCAATGTTTTAGCGACATTGCGAAATCCAGATACGAATTCATTTTCTTCAATCGCATTCATGGGGCTGCCATGCCCAAGAAACAAAACAGGCATTTTTTCTGAGGGGGCAAAACTATTGCTCGCATGGGACAATGCTGCCAAACTATTGAGTGAAGACATTAGGGGGACAACTGCTAAAGATTGTAAAAATGTTTTTCGATCCATTTTCAAAAGCAACTATTTTAAGCAGTAAAGGTCAGCAATATATCAAGCTATTCGCTCTTACTTTACTAATCGAAAGTATGCGTTAATGAGACATTGCTAAAAACGATTTTAAGTAACACTTCTAAAAACCGTGTAACGAAGCAACATTTCTAGGGCAATACACACTAAAGCAATCAGTGCAAAAGGCAAAAACAGATCGGTAAAATGTTTGAAAGAACTCACCTCCACTTTCGACTTTTCGAGTTGGTCTATTTCTTTGTAAATAGAGGATAGAGAATTGTTACTGGTTGCCCTAAAGTATTTTCCACCTGTTTGAGTAGCTATATTTTTCAATAAAACTTCATCAATTTCTACTGGTACCATTTGTTTTTGAATACCCATTGGCGTTTGCACAGGATAAGGTGCTTCTCCGCGAGAGCCAACACCAATACAATAAACACGCAATTTATAAGCCTTAGCAATTTCGAGAGCGGTACTGGGGTCAATCAGACCGGTATTATTTACCCCATCGGTGAGCAAGATGATGATTTTGCTTTTGGCTTTTGAGTTGCGCAATCGATCGACTGCCGTTGCCAAGCCCATTCCAATAGCTGTGCCATCTTGCAACATCCCGCTTTTCATAGCATCAATTTGTTCCTTCACTATGTTATGATCAATGGTAATGGGGCACTGGGTAAAACTTTCACCCGAAAAAATCACCAAACCAATTCTGTCATTAGCACGTTTATCCACAAAATCAGTAGCTACTTTTTTGGCTGCTTCTATTCTATTGGGTTTTAAATCTTCGGCCATCATACTACCGGAAACATCGATGGACAAAACAATATCAATACCATCGCTATCTACAGATTCACTAAGATTACTGCTCTGTGGTCGCGCCAAGGCAACTACCAAAGCCACAAATGCTATACTACGCAATAGCACAAGGACTGGTCGAAAACGCAGTCGAAAAGAAGACTTCTGAGCGCTAATAAAGTGTAAATTAGTAAGTCTAAAACTAGGCTGCTGTATGGCTTTCTGCTTCCTTTGCCACCATAATATTATGGGCAATAGGATCAATAATAAAAAAAAATAGGGTTGGGCAAAACTCACATGCTGCCCATCGAACAATGCTTGTATCATTTGATAGCTGTTTGAGAATTTTGGGTCAATTCTTCTTTAGGTGCCGAAACCTTTACAAAATCAAGGGCCAATTGCATGGCTTCAATATGCTCTTCGGGCAAGGGATTTGCTTTGGCGAATTTTGCCAAATCTGCAGCTTCCAAAAGCGGCTTGAGTGAATTGCGGAACATGGCCATTTCGCGGTGCTTCTTTGCTTTACGCAACAATTCATCTGTGGTCAACTCCATTGCATTTGTCTTAAAGCGCTGTTCAATATAATGTCGCACTATTTCGCTTAATTCGGTATAATAATCCTTTACCTTATCTTGCTGCCAAAGCTCCCTTTTATCCAATTCATGCAACAAACGCAAACTGCGCTGATGGTATGTTTCGACCAATTCAGCCATCTGCTCTTTAGGTTTATTTTTCCTTTTGTTTAGAATATACACTACTAAAAAAGCAGTGATTATAATGGTTAACAAAACAACTAAAATCAAAGGCCAATTATCCATCCAGCTCGATTGTATTGCCACAATGTTTTTAATGGCCTTAAATTCTTTACTGGTATCCACAGCCACCGTATTCACCATTAATCTGAAGGAGTCAGAAAACAAGGAATCGATCATACCCTTTTTACTGAGGGACAAAAACTGAAAACGTGGAATAAGAAAACTTCCCGAATCAAATCCGGTAATCAATAAGCGCTGCTTGTAGGTCACCAAGGCGCCATTTCTTTGGGTGTCAATTTTCCCTTTCTCTACAATTTCAAGAGAATTAAAGGTGTCGGGGAAGCTCGCCCAACGCAGCTTTACTTGAGTAGTATCTACTGTAGCGCTTAGAAAGTAACGCAACTGGTCACCCAATACAATTTGTTGTGCGTCAACTTTTGCATCAATTATTTTCGATTGTGCACCAACCTTTGAAAACAAAAAAAGAGGTGTCAGCAAAACAAAAATGGCGGTAATCATCCTTTTGTTCATGGCTATTTTTCTATCTTCCTTTAAAATAAGTCTGTAATGATTTTACATAATCTTGATCAGTACGAATACTCAACCATGAGGCACCACTTTTGGTAAATGCTTGACTGTAGTTCCGCCTATTATTTTCAAAAGTATGAGTGTAACGCTGGCGCAATTGCCCATCGCTTGTATCAATCCAATGGTCATTACCTGTTTCCGCATCTTGAACTTGGACTAAACCTAATTGGGGAAGTTCCTTATCAGCAATATCATAAACATGTATGCCTACTAAATCGTGCTTCCGAGCGGCCAGCATCAGGGCCTTATCCTGTAATGGGCTAACAAAATCACTCATCAAAAATGCAATGGTCTTTTTTTTGAGAACCGAATTTAAAAACGCTAAGGGAACTGAAACATCGGTACCACTATTGGGAGTGGCTTCGATTGTCAACAACTCACGGATAATGCGTAGAATATGACTTTTCCCTTTTTTTGGGGGTATATAACGTTCAATTTTATCACTAAAAAAAACAACACCCACTTTATCGTTGTTAGTTGCTGCAGCAAAAGACAATACGGCACACAATTCAGTAATCAACTCACGTTTTAATCTTATAGATGTACCAAACAAAGAACTCCCGCTAATGTCTACTAAAAGCATAACCGTCAATTCCCTTTCTTCTTCAAAAACTTTTACAAAGGGATGAGAAAACCGAGCGGTAACATTCCAATCGATCGACTTCACATCATCACCTGGGGTATATTCGCGAACCTCACTAAAAGACATTCCACGCCCCTTGTATGCAGAGTGGTATTCTCCTGCAAAGATGTGATTGCTCAATCCTTTCGTCTTAATTTCAATACGTCTAACACGTTTAAGAATTTCAGCGCTTGTCATATTCTTGATTCAAAATTGAGTACTAGTCTAATGTTTTTCGGGGCTGAGCTAGATCATTCTTTTCAATAGATGATGGCGCACAGCTCTTGAAAATTTATTTTATCGAGTTAAACTAACAATTAAATCAGGATCCATTATGCAATAAACTGCGAAATAATTTCCGCCATTTTCTGACCACGTTCTTGTGCTTGTTCTTCAGTCCAGGCAAGGCTTATGGCCGATGAAATACAGCGGCTCATAATAGCATCCGAAACGTCAAAAGTTTTATTGGCTTGCTGCATAATGGCTTCTTTTTGCTCTGCTGGAATACGGTTTAAAAATGCTGCATTCTTAAGATGATCCCACTTGCGGATATAATGCCAATTATTATCAAACCAATATGGGTTGCCACCTATACCTGCTTCGGCCAAAGCACTTGCTACTTGTGCAGCTTGATTGGCTGTGGGTAAAAAGAAAGACAAAAATGAACCTGTATCACCAGCTTCATCCGGAATTCTTCTAAATTGGATGCCCGGTATATGCTTAAGGCAATTAAAAATTATTTGATGATTACGCTTTTGCAGCGCTAAAAAAGCATCAAGTTTTTTAATCTGGGCTAAACCAACAGCAGCATGCAATTCCGAAATTCTAAAATTATACCCCAAATAGGGATGCAAATCAGCACCTCGATCTTTTCCATAATGATCATGACCATGGTCGGAGTATTGATCACATTTTTCGGCTAATTGAGCATCATTTGTGAGTATTACTCCACCTTCACCACAAGTCATGATTTTCACAAAATCAAAAGAAAAAGTACCCATATCACCAATTGTACCCAATTGTTGGCCTTTATAGGTCCCCCCAATGGCTTGACAAGCATCTTCGATTAAATATAAATCATGCTGTGTACAGAGTTCTTTCAATTCATCGAGCTGCGCCATGCTACCACACATATGAACCGGCATAATGGCTTTTGTTTTGGAGGTAATCGCAGCAGCTACAGCATCTGGATTTAAGGTTAAGCTATCATCAACATCCACCAAAACAGGTATAGCACCTACACTAACAACAGCTTCAAAACTAGCTACAAATGTAAATGTTGGGATAATCACCTCATCGCCAAAACCTATACCCAATGCGGCCAAAGCCGTTGTGAGCGCGGCAGTACCACTGCTTACTAATTGGGCGTTTTTAGTTCCAAAATATTTGCAAATTTCTTGCTCAAGCTCTCTAGCTTTCCAAATACCTTTTCGCGGGGCATCGAAACCATAACGCATCAAAATGCCAGTTTCTAAAACATCATTTACTTCTTTGCGCTCTTCGGCGCCAAACAATTCGTATCCGGGCATTATTGCTTTTAAATTAATTGAGTAACAAAAATAAACTTTAAGATGGGACAGAAAAATTTGAAATAATTAAAGTTTTCTGAAAATAAAAAAAATAGCCTCACGATACGTAAGGCTACTTTTTTGATTTGTTCACTAAACTACTAACTATTTTTTATTAACGCGGCTACCTGGAGCTGTAACATTTGATTCTGCATCTGCAGGTTCGTTATCTTCAGTACCTTCATTAACTTTTAAGTTCTGTTGGTCATCAATATTACCTGGTTTGCTGCTATCATAAAGGATACGGCTTTTAGAATCATCTTTTACGATTCTAAATTGGGTACGACGATTTAATTGACGGCCTTCTGGATTGTCCTTGCCATTTGGCGTAGTATTGGGTGCAGCAGGAACTACTTTACCTAATGCTTTAGGTAACATTCTTGCAGCGTCAATTCCATTACTTTTTAAGTACTCAACTACAGATTCAGCACGAGCTTGACTCAATTTTTCATTGTATTTATCATCACCTTTTCCGTCTGTATGAGAGTAAATTTCAACGCTCAATGAGGGATTGTCTTTCATGAAATTAATCAGGGTGTCTAAAGAAGCAGCTGATTCTGGGCGAAGTGTTGCTTTATCAAAATCATAATAAATATTGTGTACTTCAAATGGTTGATTTTTCACAATTTCATCAAGGTAAATAGTTACATCTACATCATCATCTGGGTCTGTACGCTTAACTTCGGTAGTATTAACATTAATACGAGAAGAAGTGTAACCAGATTTATCCGCAGTAATCACATAATTATGACCACGGCCAGTATTGAAAGAAAATTTACCATCTGGAGAATCGAAAGTTTTCAAATCACCTGTTTCATCAAGCATTTTAACAACAGACTCATTAGCAGGTTCACCACTTGCGCGATAAACAACACGGCCGATTGCTTTTAACTTGGGTTCAGATTGAACTCTCCAAATGTCATCACAACAAGTTGGATTTTTCAAAGCGATAGAACCAATACGATTGGAAACTAAATAAGCGTCTGGTTTACCAACTGGGTCTTTGATGTAGTAAATATCATCTGCAGGGCTATTGATCGGATATCCTAAATTTTGAACACCAGTGTAGCGTGAAGGTCCACCAGTTGCGGCAAAAATATCGAAACCACCGAAACCTTCTAGGCCATTAGAAGAGAAATAAAGTTTGTTTACACGAGAATCATAATATGGTGTCTGCTCATCTAAAGTTGTGTTGATTTGCTTACCCACATTCTGAGGACGACGGTAAGTGTTTTTTACAGGGTCATAGATTGAGTACCAAATATCATATCCACCGCGGCTTTGAAGTTTACGGTTAGAAGAAAAGAACAAAACTTCTTTTTTACCTACTTTAGCAATACAAGGATGAGTGTTTGAACCTTCTTCATTAATACCTTCACCTAATTCTTTAGGTTCCTTCCACTGGTGCTTTACCGTATCCCAATTAGATACTAAAATTTTACAAATAACACGGTTAGAGTCAAAATCTTCTTTACAACGCGTAAAGTAGAATCTATCTCCACCAGGACTGTACACGCCGTTACCAACGTGAGCACGTGGATTGTTGAAGTTACCATCTTTAAATTCAAGAGCCCATTGGAAAGAATCCACATCAGCAACATGCTTTTGCTTGGTTGAGGTCATAAAACGAGACATCATGGCTCCTGGATTACGCTTATCCAATTGCAATACCTCATTGGGCTTCATAGTAGAGAACAACAAGGCGGTATCACCCAATGGATAAGGAGCAGACTCTGTATAAGATGAGTTCACATTAGGTCCAGCATTTTTAATAGTGAAAGGCTCTGGACTATTAATTGATCTTTGGGCCATTTCGCAACCTCTAATTTCAACCAAAGCTTGCTTTTTAGCCTTCTTAAGTGTTTTTGGGTTATCTGCAATAAATTGATTGAAAGCAACAATTGCTTCACTGTATTTACCCTGCATTTTCAGCATTACAGCTTCTTTGTATTTAGCTTCGGGATACAATTTTTTAGCGGCAGCGTAAGCTTCTTGAAAATAGTTCGCAGCTTGAACATAATCTCTAGTTAAACCACAGCATTCTGCTAATTGATAAGTAAGGTAAGGCAAGCGAGGTTGCTCTTGCTTTAGTTGTTTGTAGTAATCAATAGCATTAAAATAACTACCATCTCTAAACAAGTCATCTGCCCATTTGAGTTTTTTGTCGTAAGGCAAATCCTTAACAGGATCATTAGCCTTATTTCTATACTTATCTTTTGCCATGTTCTGAGCTTGAGCATCATTTTGGGATACAGCCATAATTGTTGCCAGTACAAAGAGAAGCCAGTTTTTTCTCATATCGTTTGTTCGTTATTATTCTTGTAAATGTATAAAAGTATGTGAGCCGTCTAAAGAACTCGTTTTGTTTTTTATTAGTTTGTATTAGAATCTTGAGCAAGGATAAAGCATGCTACGCGCTGCTCTTATTGGATTTAAACCAACAAAACCAAGTGCAATCTCGAAACCACCGTTGCCATTAGATACTGTATTCAAAGAAGAGGTATTGTAATCATAAGCTACCCCAACTCTAAAACCTTGAAATTGAACGCCAGCCGTAACCATAATGGCATCACTGTTACGATACCATCCACCAAGAAAGACGCTAGGTGCAAGTGCTTTAACTTCTGGGTCATTACCTACAATATAATTAAACTCATTACCTACAATAATTTCAGTGCTCGCAGATTGTGTTTGGTATAAAACGGCTGGACGAAGACTTAAGCGGTCGCCGGTATAAATAATGGCACCTGCTTGAGCAGACATGCGCATACCTAAACCTACATCACTATTTTTTGTTTTGTTAATAGATTCTTGAGGCTGATTAAGATTATTTCCTGCAACACCCAACGTGTAGCTAACCTTCTCATTTATTCTGTGTGAAAAAGCAATACCAGCGTTTACAGTAGCATAACGAACAGGTGATCCATTTAATTGTGTGTTTGAAGGACCGGTAAATCCGCCATTTTTAAATTGATCGCCGTAATACAAACGACTTAAATCTATAGATTTAGAAGTGTATCCACCTTGTAAACCAACAGTCAAAATCTTGTCGTTCTCTAATCCAAGTGATTTATGATAAGCAAGAGACAACAAACCAGAGAAATTACTCAAATTGCCATCACCAGCGATATCGTTATATAGTTGAATACCTCCAGCAAGATAATCATCACCACTAATTTCAGGAATAATAGGTGCATCAGCCGAAACAGCAATTGTACGATAAGCAGCCTGACCTAAAACACTTCTCCATTGGTCACGATAAATAGCTGAAGCGCGTAGCGGACCATCAAATGCACCAGTAAAAGCTGGATTGAGAAGTAGAGGAGTAGCATTAAACTGAGTAAAATGCACGTCTTGAGCTATGGCGCATGAAGCACTGATAGCTAATGCAGCAGTAAGGCTAACTCTTTTGATGATGTTTTTCTTTGTCATGGTTTCTTCCTTAAAAAATATTACTACAAAAATGTTTACTATTTTTATTATTAAATTAACGTACAATCGTTGTACAGCATAGTAAAATCAAGGCTTACAGCAAATGTAATTTAACTTTTTATTGCCTAAAAAGCACCCTTTTCTTACGCAACTGCGGTTCAAAATACAGCTTTTTTTGAAAGTTGCAATGAAAAGTTGAATATTTTTTCTTTCAACTTATTTGACAACACCCAAAACACAGTGGTGTAATTCGATTTTTTTTCGAAAATGATGATCTTGTTAAAGACTCACCCATTAAAATAATGGTTGGGTTTTGCCTCTAAGGATTTTCAAAATTAGTTTTTTTTCTTTGCGATGCAATTCTTTTACAAAAATAAATATAAATTAAAGGAGACAGATTTTTTTATTAACCCTACAATGTTCAATAGTTCCCGAAAATCCTCAACAATAGTTTTACATTTGCGCATCTACATTTATCAAAACAAACATGGCAAAAAGCGCTTCTAAAAACATGGGGTCTACCCCAGAAAAAAACAAAACAGCTAATCAAAACACCGACACTAAAAGGCAAGTACGCTTAGTTGTCGGCACCATCATTTTGTTAATGGGTGCTTTTGTATCCTTTTCTATAATTAGCTATTTTTTTACCTGGGAAACGGACCAAGATAAAATTCTATCAAGCCATAATGTTTGGGCCTTTTTGTTAGACAAAAATAGTATCATCACCAACTGGGGCGGCCGTCTTGGCGCACTAGTAAGCCATATAATGGTCTACCAATACATTGGCGTCCTGGCTTTAGCAGTGGGGCTTTGGATAGGCCTTTTCGGTTTGTATTTGGTCTATGACAAAAAAATCGCAAAGCTCTCCCAATACCTACGTTGGCTATGTTTGTTGTTATTGGTCATCGCACCTCTTTTGACCTTTGCCCTGCCTCAATCCTCTTTCCCTTGGGGTGGCGCTTGGGGTAATGAATCCATCGCCTTTTTAAATGGCTTGATTGGCAAAATGGGTACAGGCCTTATTTTGTTTTCTATAATAGCCTTGGTAGCATTCATTGTTTTTTCTTTGGATATTAGACCAATGCTACGCAAAGCAAAAATGAAGGCTGCAGAAGTAGGTAGTGGCCTAGCTAGTGTACTGACAAAAGACAAAGAGCCTTTAACAACTGATGAGTCATTGGAAGTACATGCCGAAACCCAAGAACTGCAAGAACCTAGCACAAGCCCTATTGCCGAAAAAAGAATTGTAGGTAATATTAATGATCAATTTGCTCATGCAGCCTTTGATAGCAACGCGACTCCATTTTCAGTAATAGAGAAAGAAAGTGAGCAGGAACCAGAAAAGGAGGAAGAATACCAACAGTCTGAAGAAGAATTAGCTTACGAACAAGAGATGAATTTGGTTAATTTGGACATACCCACCAAAGAAAAAAACACAGCGAAAGACGACCCTGATTTTTCCTTTGAAGTTAAACAGCCCGAAATTGAAAAATCGGCAGAAGTTCCTGCCGGCGGGCATATCAGTATTCAGAGTAACGAACCTTACGCTCCTGAATTAGATTTGCCAAGCTATAAATTCCCTACACTTGATTTGCTCGAAGATCGTGCGCAAGAAACCATTTCAATTGACAAGGAAGAATTAGAAAAAAACAAAAATCAAATCATCAGCACCCTGCGTAGCTTCAGCATCGAAATACAACGCATCAGTGCCACTGTTGGCCCCACAGTTACCTTGTATGAAATTGTACCTGCCGAAGGCGTACGTATATCAAAGATCAGAAATCTGGAAGATGATATTGCGCTAAACCTTGCTGCATTAGGCATCCGTATCATTGCACCGATACCGGGCAAGGGCACCATTGGCATAGAAGTACCCAACGCCAATAAGCAAATCGTATCGATGCGGGCATTGCTGAGCAGCGAAAAATTTATCAACAACAAAATGAGCTTACCTATTGCATTGGGTAAAAAAATTGACAATGAAAATTACATTGTCGACTTGGCCACAATGCCGCATTTACTAATGGCTGGGGCAACAGGGCAGGGTAAGTCCGTTGGTATCAATGCAGTGTTGGTTTCTTTATTGTTTAAAAAACACCCCTCGCAATTAAAGTTTGTTTTAGTAGACCCTAAGAAAGTAGAATTATCGGTGTACAAGATGATTGAAAAACATTTCTTGGCCAAATTACCCAATGAAGAAGAAGCCATTATTACCGATACTAAAAAAGTTATCAATACACTCAATGCTTTGTGTATTGAAATGGACAATCGCTACGAATTGCTTAAAGAGGCTGGCGCGCGTAACATTAAAGAATACAATGAAAAATTTATTAGCCGAAAGCTAAACCCTGAAAAAGGACACAAATACTTACCCTTTATCGTTCTTGTAGTTGATGAATTCGCTGACTTGATTATGACAGCCGGCAAAGAAGTAGAAATGCCTGTTGCTAGACTAGCGCAGCTCGCCCGAGCTATAGGTATTCATATTATTGTAGCCACCCAACGCCCATCTGTTAATGTAATTACGGGAACCATTAAAGCCAACTTCCCTGCCCGTATAGCGTTTAAAGTATCTGCAAAAGTGGATTCGCGTACCATTCTAGATAGTGGTGGTGCAGAACAATTGATAGGGCGTGGAGATATGCTGATTAGCCATGGAAGTGAATTACTGCGTATTCAATGCGCCTTTGTAGATACACCTGAAGTAGAGAAAATTGTAGCATTTATTGGCCAACAACGTGGTTATCCATCTGCATTTGAACTACCAGAATATGAAGGTGAAGATGGTGGCGGAACAGGTAAAGTACTCGACATTGGCAATCGCGACGAACTGTTTGAAGAATGTGCTCGACTTATCGTACAAACTCAAAGTGGTTCTACATCAAATCTTCAGCGCCGCTTGAACCTGGGATATAATCGTGCTGGCCGTATAATGGACCAAATAGAAGCTGCAGGGATTGTAGGCCCCGCAGTAGGGAGTAAACCCCGTGAAGTGTATGTTAAAACAGAGGCAGAGTTGGATGCTTATCTTTAAACTTATTGCATCTTTGCAATCAGAAGATTAACAATATAATACTCAAACAATTTTTTTAGAAAAGACTAATGAAAAAAATAATCGGAATACTTAGTATCGGACTTTTATCCATTAACCAACCTGTAATAGCCCAAAATGACGCCAAAGCAAAAGGTATTCTAGATGCTGTTACCAAAAAGGTAAACAGCTTCAAATCAATGAAAGCCAACTTTAGCCTAAACCTAGCTAGTGCAAATGGCAAAACAAAGCAATCTAAAAGCGGTACATTTTCTATGAAAGGAAGCAAATACCGCATCAGCATCCAAGGTCAAGAAATTATCTGCGATAACAAAACAGTTTGGACTTACATCAAGGATAACAATGAGGTACAAATCAGTAATTACAACCCAAGTGAACAAACCATTTCGCCCACTAAATTAATCACCAATTTTTACGATAAAGAATATAAATACAAATACCTAGGTGTTAAAAAATCGGGGGGTAAAAGCTGTGATGCTATTGAACTGACACCATTAAATGCGAGCAAGCAATTCAAACGTGTAGAAATTTTGGTAGACAAAGCCACCAACACAATTGCTGGTGGAAATATTACCGAAAAAAACGGCAATAATTATACCTACACGATTAGCAATTTTACAGGCAATGCTCCCGTTGACGACAAAACATTTTTCTTCGACCCCAAAGCCTATAAAGGAATTGAAGTCGTAGACTTACGATAAGTACATTGTAGTAATTGTAGCATGAAGAGCAGCAGAAATGTTGCTCTTTTTTTATCCTTCGTTTACATAAACACGTTTTACCCTTTGACCTATACTGGTCATTATTTCATAGGGAATCGTATCAGCCCATTCAGCCACTTGTTGTATGGGTAATGCATCTCCAAAAACAATCACTTCGTCACCTTCTTGTACGGCATCAATTTCAGAAATATCTACCATACACATATCCATGGCAATATTGCCGATGAGCTTTGCTGCTTTGTTATTAATCATTACAAAAGCCTTGCCATTACTTAGTTTTCGAGGATAACCATCGGCATAACCAATGCAAATAGTTGCAATGCGCATGTCTTTTACAGCTTTACCTCGCCGGCTATAGCCAATTGTTTCACCAGCCGAAACATTTTTGATTTGAGCAATGGTAGTCCGTAAAGTACTGATTTGCTGCAATTGACTATTTAAAACACCACAACTATCAATACCATATAAACCCAAACCTAGGCGCACCATATCAAAATGATAATCCGGGTACTGTACAATACCAGCGGTGTTGCAAAGGTGCAGAAGCGGCCGATATCCAATAGCAGCTGTAATTGCGGAGCACATATCCTGAAAAACAGTTGCTTGCTGGCGTGTAAAAGTTTCGAAATCTTTATCATCGGCAGCAGCTAAATGGCTAAAAATACTGGCAATTTTTATACTCGATTCATTGGCGAGCTGGGCCAAAAGCGAATCAATTTCATCAGGCATAAAACCCAGCCGATGCATACCAGTATCTAATTTTAAATGTATGGGATAGTTACTAACACCCAAATTGTGGGCCACTGCAATAAAGTGCTCCAAAGAACGTCTATTAAAAATTTCGGGTTCTAAATTCCAAAGGATCATCCTGTCAAAAGCATCTGTAGAGGGGCTCATGACCATTATAGGCAATTTAATATTGGCTTTACGCAATGCCACGCCTTCATCAGCATATGCTACAGTAAGATAATCTACCTGGGCATCTTGCAATACAGTAGCAATTTCATGACTACCACTACCATAAGATGAGGCTTTAACCATAGCCATTGTCTTAACGCCTGGCTTAAGCCTTCGACGAAACACCTCTAAATTATTCTGCAGTGCCGACAAGTTTACAGTCAATACAGTTTGATGAAGCTTCTGCTCTAGTAATAGCATAATCTTTTCAAAAGCAAAACTTCGTGCACCTTTCAGCAATATCGCTTCATCGGCAAAACGATACAAATGCATTTGACGTAGAAAAGTTTCTGTATCAGCAAAAAAGTGCGTTTCTATATTTTTATGCGCGGCAAACAATGATTGGTTTTGCATTAATGATGGCCCGATAGCAAAAAAGCGTTGAACATCCCTATCTTTTAGAATCTGGGCCACATCACCATACAAAGCCATTTCAGAACGGCCGGTTTGCTGTAAGTCACTTAAAAAAATAGTTGTTTTCTTTTGTTGCTTTTGCTGCTCAAGCATATCTAAAGCAATATTCAATGAGCGCAAATCAGAATTATAGGCATCGTTTATTAAGATGCAATTATGCTCTCCTTGTACCAATTCTAAACGCATAGATATTGGTTTCAATGAAGACATATTTTCAATAATTTGCCTTCCTTCAATATTTAAATGCAATAACAAGCACCAACAATTTATTGCATTTTCGATGGAAGCTGCATCTGTAAAAGGAATTTCAATGAAGCATTCCTTTTGTTGAAAAATAGCTACAATTTTGGTTTTACCATTGACCTTTACAACAGATTTAATTTGTAAGGTAGCCTCATGCTTATAGGACCAAGAAAACAACTGCAGGGCATTACCCAAATTGGATTTGATGTTCTGTGCAAACAAGGAAATACATTCGTTTAATTCGGGATAGTCACTACAGAAAATGAGCCATCCCGCTTTTTTAAACAACTGCAATTTCTCATTGATTTTTTGCCTTGTATTGATAAATCCTTGGGTATGCGCTTCGCCAATGTTGGTAAAAATACCAATGGTAGGCCTTATGATTTTTTCGAGCAATTCCATTTCCCCACTTTGTGAAATACCCGCCTCAAAAATAGCCAGGTTATGACCTGCCTCCATTTGCCACACGGACATAGGTACACCAATTTGGGAATTGTAACTTTTAGGGCTTCGTATTATATTGAATTGGCTTGCCAGCAAATGATGCAACCATTCTTTGACAATTGTTTTGCCATTACTACCTGTAATGCCCACTACCGGAATACTGTATTGCTGCCGAATAGTAGATGCCAATACCTGCAAGGCAACAACCGTATCTTTGACTATCAAAAATGTTGCATCAACATAATTTGCTTGATCAATTGGTTGAGCAATTAAAAAAGCACGAACACCTTTGGCATAAGCATCAGCAATGAAATGATGACCATTATTGCGTTGCGTAATGATGGCCACAAACAATACATCTGTTTGATTTTTGATGCTGCGAGAATCTGAAATAATTTCGCGCACAAGCTGATCGCTACTTGCCCCAAGCCATTCTGCCTTACAAACCGAACTAATAAAGGATAATTGCTGCATCGAAATTAGAATTACAAACGAAAATTTAGCACAAATGTCTTAATTGTAGCTATCGAACAAAGAACTTTTTGAAAATAGTACAAGTCAATACATTTATTTAACAAAACTAACTGAGAAAAAGCTTCAAATTGGAATAGTATTTGCTCTTTAGAGGAGGAACTGATATAATTTTATTTAAAACTTAAAATAATGAAAAAGCACTTTCTATTATTTGCAGCCGGCGGCTTGATCACAATGGCATCTTGTGGCGGCGAAACAGCAACAGTACAAACACTAAACGTTGACTCTCTTGCACAAGTAAAAGTTGATTCTATTGCTGCTGTGGAAAAAGCCAAAAGCGATTCAATAGTAGCTGCACAGGCTGTAATCATCGCTGACTCTTTGAAGGCTATAATGAAAGCAGATTCCATTGCTAATGCTGCTGCTCTGGCTGCTGGTAAAAAGGGGCCTACCAAAAAAGTGATTGGCACCAGAACTACTGAAGTAATTAAAACAGCGACAGAGGTGACCACAGCACCCCAATCGGATGAACGAAGCAGCTCTATTGAGCAAAATACCCAAGGCGGATTAAGATCTAAGGCTGACCAAAACAGACAAGGTGATGGACTAAGATCTAACGCTGACCAAAACAGACAAGGTGATGGACTAAGATCTAACGCTGACCAAAACAGACAAGGTGATGGACTAAGATCTAACGCTGACCAAAATAAAA
>JAIXWS010000075.1 GCA_027491165.1 Sphingobacteriales bacterium
ATAGCTAGCTAAATTTTCATTGCGATCAGAAGAGGCATTTTTCAGCACATGGTTCATCCCCTCAATGATATAATACTTGGCCTTGGGCTGTGCTTGACGAAGGTTTTCAGCATCAGCCACCAAAACTTGCAGGTCTGTGCTGCCTTGCAAAATCAATACGGGAATCTGAAGTTTTTTAATTTCCTTTTGAGGTTCGAATGCCATCCAAGAAATTAAATAGGGTTGTACAGATGGATGAAATAAAGCGGCTAGATTTTGATCTTCAACTTTTAGCGTTTTGCCTTTTTTCAATTGGCTCAATATGGAATCTGCAAGCGCACTAGAACGAGGTAAATTCGTTTTTACTTGCCGACTAATAACCTTTGCTATATTGTCTCCAGCACCAGCTATGGAAATATACCCATCAATTTTTTCTTTGTTTGCCAATAACATGCCTATTAAGGCCCCTTCACTATGCCCTGCAACAAATATTTTTCCAAATCTATTATCTGATTTGATTTTTCTGACAAAAAGCAAGGCATCATGTACAAAATCATTAATCGTTAGATCCGCACCCAAGCCTGCAGCAGCATGACTTTCACCCACCCCACGTTTATCAAATCTTAGCGATGCGATACCGGCCATTTGTAAAGAATCTGCCAACATTTTAAAGGCATCAGTCTGCATTCCTTTTTGATTGCAATTTCTATCAGTAGCTCCCGAACCAGCAATGATGAGTACTACATTGGGCTTGGAATTGCTCTTAGGCATTGCCAAAGTACCATAAAGCGTATCGCCATTTTGGGTAGTTACTGTAAAATTTGATGGGCTTTTACCGTCATTGGGGACATTAGCTCCTGCATCTGGCATAGGACGTACTTGCAAAGCGCTCCATTCGTTTTTTTCGTTCAAGGCAATAACAATTTCAAAAGTGGCTTTTTCAAAAACACCCTTAAACACTGATCTGGTATTCGATTCCGAACCTATACTGGTAGATGTCAGATGACCGACCTGGCTAACTAGCGAAATCATCATTTCTTTTGTTTTCACTTCAGACAATGCAGCCTTCAGGTTTGGCGCAAACAAAGCGTACAGACTATCCGCCTGCTGATGGTTGTAGTAGCGTTGAAATTTTTCGATTGCCAAGCCATAAGCCTCCTGCTTTTGTTGCGCTTGTGTCATAGTATTGGCCAAAAAAAGTAGTAAAACAATATTCCAAATTTTTAATTGCATTAAAGGATGTTGTAGGCTAGGTTATAAAAATAAAATGAAAAATTTATATTGTAAAAGACTCATTTTCAGGAGCATTTTTTATGTGGCAAAGATAACAAGATAGACTGCTATTTTTTCAGTTTTTTGCCTTTGGCATAAGGATTGAACGAATAGATTACTTACATTTTGAGCATCCTATCTTTATAGCTTTGACATTATGTCGGTATTTTTAAATTTTAAAAGACTATTTTCTCAATATGAAATCGATGATAGATATGATGTTTGGACAAAATGACCAAGAAATGGAGTTTATGCCCATTGTACCCCTTGGTGAGGATGAACTCAATGACGACGAAAAGAAAAACTTACCAACCGAAATACCCTTGATAGCCCTTCGCAATACCGTATTATTTCCTAATGTCGTATTGCCCATTACCGTATCGAGAGAGAAATCGGTAAAAGCTATCGAATTTGCTAATGCCCATGGAAAATGGATTGGTGTTTTGGCGCAAAAAGACATGGCCAACGAAGACCCAACTGCCGAGGATATCTATACAACGGGCACCTTGGCTAAAATAGTGAAGCAAATCAAAATGCCCGATGGCAATACGACCCTATTTATTATGGGTAGAATGCGCTTCGGTATTCAGGAAATGACACAAAGTGATCCCTTTTTCAAGGCGCATATCAAGCTCATGGACGATGTGTATCCGAAAAACGATTCTGAATTTGATGCCATTATGTCGTCCATCCGCGACTATTCCGAAAAAATATTAAGCCAGTCGCCCAACTTGCCCAGCGAAGCGGGTATTGTGCTTAAAAATATCGAGCAACAATCCTTTTTGCTCCATTTTATTGCCTCCAATATCAATGCCAAACTTACAGACAAGCAAACTTTACTAGAAATTAATGACCTCAAAGAAAGAGGAGAAAAACTGTTGCAAATATTGCAAGTAGAGCTGCAATTGGTAGAGCTCAAAAACGAGATAACCAATAAGACCCGCGGCGAAATGGACAAGCAGCAACGCGAGTACTTTCTGCAACAACAATTAAAATCCATCAAAGATGAATTGGGTGGTGATCCCAATGAGCGTGAGGTAAGGGATTTACAAAAACGTGCAGAAGAAATGATCTGGCCAGAGCCAGCCAAAGATTTGTTCCAAAAAAATATTCAAAAACTGGAGCGTATGCACCCCAGTACGCCCGACTATTCCGTGATCTATAATCATTTAGATTTGATGTTGGACCTGCCTTGGAGCACTGTTACTGCCGACTCTTATGATCTACCCCATGCACAAAAAGTACTGGATGACGACCATTACGGAATGGAAAAAATTAAAGAACGCATCTTAGAATACTTAGCAGTACTCAAGCTCAAAGGCGATATGAAATCCCCCATCTTATGTTTTGTTGGCCCTCCAGGCATTGGTAAAACCTCTCTTGGGCGCAGCATTGCCAATGCAATCAACCGTAAATATGTGCGCTTAAGCCTTGGGGGTTTACATGACGAAAGCGAAATCCGTGGACACCGCAAAACCTATATTGGTGCTATGCCTGGCCGCATTATTCAATCGCTGCGCAAAGTAAAATCTGCCAACCCTGTTTTCATACTTGATGAAATTGATAAAATAGGTCGCGACCATCGAGGCGATCCTTCATCAGCTTTGCTTGAAGTGCTCGATCCAGAGCAAAATTCATCCTTTTATGACAATTACCTTGAAATGGACTTTGACCTTTCGAAGGTATTGTTTGTCGCTACAGCAAATAGTTTACAGGATATCCAACCAGCCCTGCGCGACCGACTAGAAATTATCCAACTCAATGGCTACAGCATCGAAGAGAAAACGGAAATTGCCAAAAAACATTTAATACCGAAACAAAAAGATCTGCACGGACTCAAAAAAACAAGTCTCAAATTCTCAGATAAGGTATTGCAACAAATAGTACAAGATTACACCCGCGAAAGTGGGGTTCGTGAATTAGACAGATTGCTGGCTTCGGTAATGCGCAATGTGGCTAAAGATGTGGCCATGGAAGTACCCGTAACAGCCCAAATCACGAACGAAAAAGTAATCAACATCCTCGGCAAAGCGAAATTTAGCAATGATGTGTATGAGCGCGGATTACCTGCTGGCGTAGCTGTTGGACTTGCTTGGACATCTGTGGGTGGCGAAATTCTTTTTATCGAGACAAACTTGAGTAAAGGGAAAGGCGGCCTCACCATTACTGGCAATTTGGGCAATGTGATGAAAGAAAGTGCCACAACCGCACTCTCTTATTTGCGTGCTCATGCCGAAGAATTAGACATTGACGAAAAGCTATTTGAAGACAATAATATTCACATCCATGTGCCCGAAGGTGCTGTACCCAAAGACGGACCTAGCGCAGGCATTACGATGCTCAGTGCATTAACATCCCTGTTTACGGGACGTAAATTACGCAACTACCTAGCGATGACTGGCGAAATAACCCTTCGTGGACAAGTACTACCCGTTGGTGGTATCAAAGAAAAAGTTTTGGCAGCTAAACGCGCAGGTGTAAAGGAAATTATTATGTGCAGCCAAAACGAAAAAGATGTTGAAGATATCAATCCACTCTTTATCAAGGGCATTAAATTTCATTATGTCAAAGAGATGAATGAGGTGTTGGAATTAGCGCTGAAATAAATGAAGCAAACACATAAAAAACGCTCCAAGAAATTGGAGCGTTTTTTTATATCCCTAGCACAATAGCAATCCTGACCGCCTATGCTTTGTGCATGAATTCTATTTATCTGATATCCATCTTAAAAATGATTTTTTACAAATGCAAATAACCGGACCGCCCTAAAAAAGCAAATAACTCCATCAAATAGGCAATGCCCAAATGCACGATGATTCCACCATAAATTGACTTTGTTCGGTAAGCAATTACACCCAGCAGTAGCCCTCCAAAAAAAGAACTGATTGTTTCACCCAGAGGTTTACCAAAATGAATAGTAATATAATATACACACATCGGAAGAATGGCTCTGTGACCAAATTTAGTGGCAAATGCTAAAATAACAAAGCCACGAAAAAAGAACTCTGTAAACAAAAAATCGGAGCCATAAATAAGCTCGTAAATAGCGACCAAAAATGTATACTGCCCATGCGATTCGGAAATGTATAATTTGGTGTAGCGAGGATAGGTTTCTAAAAAATCGGGCTGTGTGCCTGCCCAAAACAACAATGGAATCATCATTGTTAGCAAAATGAAATACGGCTTTAAATCGACGCCTTTCATTTTGAAACCATAATAATTTTGATTGCGCCTATCAACAATATACCAATAAACAAAACAGGGAATCATCAGCATAAAAAAGCCTCCCAAATTGTATCCTGCTTTGTGGTAAAAATTATAGAGTTCGCCTGATGTTTGCCCAAAAATATATTTGCCATATTCTATATCAGCACCCCGAACCGCAAACAAAAAAATGACTAAAAAATTGAGTAGCCACCAATTGAACGACTTTAAAAAATGAAGGTCACGCTCTGCAATACCTTGCAAAATAAAAGTGCCTATAAAAGCAATAGCGTACATCTGACAATATCGAAAAACTTGAATCGTCAGATTATGCTGACTTTCGATATAGCGTTCGTAAAAACTATCGTGATAGGCTATTTGAATCAAAACGGCACCTAAAGCCACACTCAAAAAAAATGCAAGCCAATTAAAATGCTGTTTATAATAATCGCCGAGTAGGGAAAGAATTTTTTTCAAAAAAAATACATTTAAATAACCTGAATCCTAGCTCCAAAATGCCAGTATTTGCTCGGTATGGTTCTTAGTATCCACCTTTTCAATTATGTGTACAATCTTTCCTTTTTCATCAATTAAAAAAGTTACACGACTAGTACCCATGTATGTTTTACCCATAAATTTTTTTTCTCCCCACAGTCCATAATCAGCAACTATTGTCTTTTCCTCATCGGCAACTAGCGTAAAGGGCAATTTGTATTTATCTTCAAATTTCTTGTGCTTTTTTACCTCATCCACACTTACACCCAACACCACGATTCCTTTATTGGTTAGTGCACTAAAATTATCGCGCAAATTGCAAGCTTGCGCTGTACAGCCCGGCGTATCATCCTTTGGGTAAAAATAAAGGACAACTTTTTTTCCCTTAAAATCTTTTAATGAAACGGGAAGACCATTTTGATCATTGGCAACAAATGCTGGGGCTTTATCCCCTATTTTGAGATGGCTCATGATGATTAATTTTGCTGCAATATAATACGATTGAGCGGATTAGATTTGTGCCTACATTTGTTTGCAAAGAAAATAATATTCCGTCATGAGAATTATACCCAGTGAAGTAAAAACATCTGAATTACACGCTTATCTTTTAGGTGCTGTTTCGCCCCGCCCCATATGCTTCGCCAGCACCATTGATAGCGAAGGTAATCCCAACCTTTCGCCATTCAGCTTCTTCAATGTATTTGGCAGTAAGCCACCGATACTTATTTTTTCGCCTGCACGTCGTGTACGCGACAATACGATCAAGCATACACTTGAAAACGTATACGAAAACATGGAGGTAGTGATCAATATGGTCAACTATAATATTGTACAACAAATGAGCCTCGCCAGTTGCGAGTATCCAAAGGGTACAAGTGAATTTGAAAAAGCCGGATTTACACCGATCAAATCCGATATGGTGAAACCTTTCCGTGTCAAAGAATCGCCCGTAAGCCTTGAGTGCAAAGTGATACAAGTCATCGAAACAGGTAAAGAAGGCGGTGCAGGAAATCTGATTATGTGCGAAGTGTTGTGTATGCATATTGATGATCATGTCTTGGACGAAAACGGAAAAATAGACCCCCATAAAATTGATCTTGTTGCCCGTATGGGTGGCGATTATTATTGCCGTGCATCAGGAAATGCCGTATTTGAAGTGGCTAAACCCAATCTTAAATTAGGCGTAGGCATTGATGCTTTGCCTGATCATATCAAACACAGTACCGTCCTTAACGGTAATCACCTAGGCATTTTGGGCAATTGCAGCGAGATTCCGGCCTCATCCGAGATTGTGCATGATGGGCGATTAGAACAAATCCTTAGTGATTTCTCAGATAGAGCACAACGTGTCAATGCCCTACAACATTATGCCAAAGACCTCCTTGATGAAAATGAAATTGATAGGGCCTGGCAGATATTGTTATTGTAGGTCTCATTTCTTCATTCCTCAATAGTGAAGAAGTTTTTTGAGAAGTGAGCATTTTCAATTTCTTTAAACAAACGTGGAGCAATGCCCTGAGGAATCGAAAGGTTGCACCGACAGGTCAAGTAACATTCTTTAGGCTTTACCAAAAACCACAACTCGCTATTGTAATTTTTCTTGCACTCATCCGCAATCGGTTTCCCCTCCAAGGAGGGGAAGCGCACAATGTGACAAATCACTACATCCACAACTCCTCCTTGTATAAATAAAAACAAGCCAATCAAAATTATCTAGTGCCTTTGCGTGAAACAAAAACTATTTACCTTTACGCTGTAATATGGACAATCCCAATCTTCAAGCCAACAATAGCAATAACCCTGCCGATAAGGAATACGAAAACAGTATCCGACCGCAGAGTATTGAAGATTTTTCGGGTCAACCACAGCTGATTGAAAATCTTCGCATTTTTGTCAAAGCCGCCAACCAACGTGGTGAAGCCCTAGACCATATTTTGTTTCATGGGCCTCCGGGATTGGGCAAAACAACTTTATCCCGCATTGTAGCCAACGAATTAGGAGCCAATATCAAAGAAACGAGCGGCCCTGTGATAGAAAAACCAGGAGATTTGGCGGGTATTTTAATAGCTCTTGAGCCCCGTGATGTTTTGTTCATTGATGAGATACACCGTTTGAGTACAGTAGTAGAAGAATACCTCTATGCTGCCATGGAGGATTTTCGGATAGACATTATGATTGATAGCGGTCCTGCTGCTCGATCGGTACAAATCAATTTAAATCCTTTCACGCTGGTGGGTGCCACCACGCGATCGGGCCTGCTGACGGCTCCCTTACTTTCTCGATTTGGTATCAAATCTCGCCTAGATTATTACAACACGGATGTTTTGCAAGGTATTATTTTGCGATCGGCACATTTGCTGCATGTAAAAACCACCTCGGATGCCGCCTTAGAAATCGCCCGACGCAGTCGAGGCACTCCCCGTATTGCCAATGGGCTTCTGCGCCGAATGCGCGATTTTGCGCAAGTTTTAGGTAATGGCGTTATTGATATGGGTATTGCAGAACATGGTCTTCGAGCCCTGAATGTGGATGCCAATGGCCTTGATGAAATGGACAATCGTATCCTTACCGCATTGATTGATAAATTTAAGGGCGGACCTACAGGTATTAGCAATATTGCTACCACAGTAGGCGAAGAAGCAGGAACAATTGAAGAAGTATATGAACCCTTCCTCATTCAAGAAGGCTATATTATCCGTACGCCACGTGGCAGAGAAGCTACTGAAAAATCCTACAAACATCTCAAAAGAACAGGATGGCGAGGCGATAGCCCTTCATTGTTTTAAGACCTCAACATTAAAATAGGTCCTTTACCATTTTATGAAAAATAGCCTATCCAATAGCCTCCTTAACTTTTATTATTAAAGAGCCTTCTAAAAATTTACAGGAGCCTTTACGATTGAAAGGCAATGCCAAAGCTATAGGCTTGACTTTTATTTTCCTAAGTTGAGCAATTGTACTTTTCAATAACACAACTAATTGTATGCAAAAAGTATACATCAGCAAATTCCATATTATTGGCTCCTAATATCCACAAATGCTTTAAAAACAAAACCGATTATATTTTAAGAAAACCAAATCATCAACACAAAAATGATGAAATCAATACAATGGGGGATTGTAGCCATTAATCACCAAAAAAATCAAGGCCAAGCCTCAATTAAAATGAATAGTTAGCAAATAGTCTTTTACATTTGTAGCCAATAGAAAAGACAACTATGGCTAGAGAAATAAGTATATTAGGAGCAGGTTTGGTAGGTTCTTTATTGGCAGTAATATTGCGCAAGAAAGGGCATCAAGTCAAAATTTATGAACGCCGACCAGACATGCGTAAAGTAAGCGGCTATGCCGGTCGTTCTATCAATCTGGCCGTAAGTGTACGTGCATGGAAAGCCCTCGAATTGGCGGGCATTAAAGAAGATATTGAACCAATAGCCATACCCATGTACGGTCGCAGTTTGCACATGCCTGATGGCAGTAGCGCTTACCAACAATATGGCAAAAACAATGAAGCCATCTACTCGGTGAGCCGTGGTGAACTGAATCGAAAATTGATGGATGTTGCTGAAAAGCACGGGGTTGAAATCCTATTTGACCATCGTTGTACAGGGGTAAATTTAGCTACCAACGAATTAAGCTTTGAAGTATTAGGCACTGCAAAAAAAGAAAATGCTGATTTGCTTTTTGGTGCTGATGGGGCTTTCTCTGCGCTAAGAATGAGCTATGGATTTTCTGATAGGGTTAATACCTCACAAAACTATTTGGAGCATGGCTATAAAGAATTAACAATTCCAGCTTCAGCAGCAGGCGGATTTTTGATCGAAAAAGAGGCTTTACACATTTGGCCAAGACATAATTACATGCTCATTGCCTTACCCAATATGGACGGCAGCTTTACCTGTACCTTATTTTTCCCTTTTGAGGGCGCACCTTCTTTTCAATCTTTACAAACGCGCGAGGACATTAGTCATTTTTTACAAAGCAGTTTTCCAGATGCTTACGCATTATCGCCTACAATGGTAGACGACTTTATCAATAATCCTACAGCATCACTCATTACAACAAGGGTATTCCCATGGCATTTTGGCGACAAAAATGCTTTAATAGGTGATGCGGCACATGCTATTGTTCCTTTTTATGGACAAGGGATGAATTCTGGCTTTGAAGACTGTACTGTACTATTGGATTTAATCGAACAATATGGAGAAGATTGGTCGCGTATCCTTCAAGAATATGAAACGAAACGCAAGCCAAACGGTGATGCTGTGGGCGAATTAGCCTTGATGAACTTTATCGAAATGCGCGACAAAGTAGCCGACCCCGTTTTTTTAGAAAGAAAAAAAATCGAAAAAGAATTGGGGAAACTGTTTCCTAAAGAATTTATCTCGGTGTACGAGATGGTATCTTTTAGCCATACCCCTTATGATACGGTAATGAAATGCATAGCTGCACAAGACGAATTGCTCGGCAAGGTGATGTCTGCGGGCCACTTTGACGAATTAATAGCCAGCGATGCATTTAAAAACCAACTCAGCACATGGATTAAAAACTACCACGCATCGGTACAACAATTAGATTTTGGCACTACAACAAATTAATAAACGCTGGGCCTTAAAACCAGCAAATACAAGCACAATAAGCACCTTGCAGGATGGCCTCAACATACATCCTGCACTATGCCGATTATTGGCTTTGCGTGGTATTAATAATTTTGACGATGCCAAAGATTTTTTCAGACCAGAAATAAACCAATTACACAACCCTTTTTTAATGAAGGGTATGCAAGAAGCCGTAAACCGCATCAGCGATGCTATTGAATGGAATGAAAGAATAATGGTGTACGGGGATTATGATGTAGATGGCACGACCTCCGTTGCGGTGATGTATTCTTTTTTGCGCGAGCGATACAAGGGACAATTATCTTTTTATATCCCTCATCGCTATCGCGAAGGCTATGGCGTATCTAAGCAAGGAATAGACTTTGCCATCGCCAATGGCTACACTTTAATGATCACCCTTGACTGTGGCATCAAGTCGGCAGAGCTGGTGGCTTATGCCAAAGAAAATGGCATAGATGTGATTATATGCGACCACCATACGCCCGACGAAATTTTGCCGCCAGCATTTGCCATATTGAATCCCAAACAAAAAGATTGCCCTTACCCTTTTAAAGAATTGAGTGGCTGTGGCATTGGATATAAATTGATTTGTGCTTTGGCGCAAACTTGGACATTGCCTGCCGAAAGTACCACCTGCTATTTAGATTTAGTAGCCACTAGTATCGCGGCAGATATCGTTCCTGTAGATGGCGAAAACCGCATCCTTGCCTATTATGGCATCAAGATGGCTAACGAAAACCCTTCACTCTCCATCAAAACCTTAAAGGATATTTCAGGCTTAATCAAGACCATTACCCTTTCAGATTTAGTGTTTGCCATAGGGCCAAAAATTAATGCCGCAGGCAGAATGGATGATGCTAAAAAAGCGGTGGATTTATTCATAGAACAAAACCCTGAGCATATAAAAGCACTTGCTGCCGAACTCATGTCGGATAATACCGACCGCAAAGAAGTAGACAAAAATATCACCGAAGAAGCGCTGAGCATTTTAGAAAATGATCCCATGCTAGCGCGTAAAAAATCGACTGTATTATATAAAGAACATTGGCATAAAGGGGTGGTAGGCATTGTGGCTAGCCGCCTAATTGATTATTGCTATCGACCCACTATTGTATTGACATCAAGTAATGGGAAAATATCTGGCTCTGCCCGCTCTGTGATGGGATTTAATGTATATGAGGCCATACACGAATGTCGAGAATTGTTGGAAAATTATGGGGGTCATTTTTATGCTGCAGGTATTACGATGCTTCCCGAAAATTACCCACTGTTTGTAGAAAAATTTGAACAGGTTGTATCCGACAGTATTGCACCACACATGCTTACTCCTGAGATAGAAATTGATGCTGAGATAGAGTTGGAAGATATCAAACCAGCATTTTACAAAATCATCAAACAGTTCGAACCTTTTGGACCGAACAACATGCGCCCGGTATTTTGCACACGCAATGTGCGCGACTACCAAGGCAATTCGCGTATTGTCAAAGAACAGCATATTAAATTTGTTCTGAGCAATGGCCGTGGAACTATTGTGGATGGTATTGGATTTAAAATGGCTGAAAAATTCCGATACACCAGCCCTGGCGCTTTTGATATTGTGTATACACTGGACGAGAATGAATTTAATGGTGTCACCAAATTACAAATGAAGGTAATAGACATTCGCCCTGCGTATTAATGGCAAAACCTATTGATACCAATACTGAAAATACTAACCCACAAGAAGGCAAAAAAAAGCCACAACAATGATGTTGTGGCTTTTTCAATTCAAAGACATTGTAAGGTTTTTAGACAAACTGTCCTAAACTCTCTTCTATAATATCAATACACTCGTCGATTTGTTTGCGGGTAATCACTAAGGGTGGTGCGAACCTAATTTTATCGCCATGAGTGGGCTTGGCCAATAGACCGTTTTCCATCATGCGCAAGCAAAGATCCATTGCAGCATCATCACCCAAGCTGTCGTGCCCTATGACCACTGCCGTAAACAATCCTTTGCCCCGCACTGCCTTGATATAAGGGCTATTGAGGGCTTTCAGTTTAGCCCTAAAATAATCGCCTTGCGCAATAGCATTTTCGCACATTTTTTCTTCTTTCAGCACTTTCAAAGCCTCGATAGCTACGGCACAAGCAAGGGGATTACCACCATAAGTGCTGCCATGCTGCCCAGGTTTAATCAGCATCATGATTTCATCGTCGGCCAATACTGCCGAAACGGGAATGGTTCCACCCGATAAAGCTTTACCGAGAATCACAATATCAGCGCGTACATCTTCATGATCGCAAGCAAGTGGCATGCCTGTGCGGCCTAAGCCGGTTTGTATTTCATCGGCAATAAAGAGCACATTAGCTTCACGGCAAAGGGTTGCTGCCTCAGAGAGGTAACCTTCATCGGGCACTACCACACCTGCTTCGCCTTGAATAGGCTCTATCAAAAAACCTGCCACATTAGGGTCTTTCAATGCTGTACGTAAAGATTCAATATTGTTGTAAGCCACGGTTTCGTATCCGGGCATAAAAGGTCCGTAATTGATTTGAGATGAGGGGTCGTTGCTAAATGAAATAACATTGAGGGTACGTCCATGAAAATTATTTTCACAGACCAATATTTTTGCGGCACCTTCAGCGATACCCTTTACTTCATATCCCCAACGACGTGCCAATTTGATGGCCGTTTCTACGGCTTCTACACCGGTATTCATGGGCAAAACTTTGTCATAGCCAAAATACGCTGTAATGTATTGTGCATATTCACCCAATAAATTATTGTGAAAAGCTCGGGAAGTAAGCGTTAATTTTTGTGCTTGCTGCACCAATACATTAATAATGCGCGGATGACAGTGTCCCTGATTGACTGCAGAATAACCTGATAAAAAATCGAAATATTGTTTACCATCTACATCCCATACATGCACCCCTTTACCCTTATCTAAGACAACAGGCAGGGGGTGGTAATTATGAGCTCCATGTTCTTCTTCGAGCTGGAGATATTGTTGAGATTTTGGAGAAATATGCGTAGTTGCTAACATGGCAACAAAGGTAGAAACTTAAATGATAAAATAGGAGCCAACAACATAAGTGTACTCTATGATTGTGTTAAAAAAAAGATGTAATATGCATTATCTAATGGCTTTTGTTAGGGTTTCAGTGGTACAAAATTTGGAGCAGTATTTTATAGCCATTTACTGATACATAATTGATGAAATATTCTCGCTTTTTAATTTTTACAGTACTATTTCTACTCCATCATGCGGTGGGGGCACAAAATAGTACTCCAAAAGCTAAAAATGGACAAGCAGTATTCGACCCTAAACTTCAAATATCAGCCGATGACATTCTTGCTCGCCCAGCTCGAAAAGCGCAAGATGCTCAAATAAAAGCCTTTGTAGATTCCTTTTTGAAGATTGGCAAGGAACAGACAGGCAACCCAAATGCCAGGAAAAAATATAGCATCAAAGGGATTGTTCGAGATGTCAATACTAACGAAGGTATACCCTTTGCGCAAATTCGATTTCCAAAAAGCACCATTGGTAGCAGTACAGAGCTAGATGGCACATTTACCTTTGACTATAATTATGCCCCAAGTGACACTTTACTAATTAGTGCGGTTGGATACAAAGGCAGCTTCAGATTAATCGATCAAAATGTTCAAGATATTAATCTAGAGATCGACCTAGCTCGCAGTGAAAATCTCTTGCGTGAAGTCATTATTAAACCAGGAGAGGATCCGGCGATTGCTTTGGTGAAAAAAATTATTGCTGCCAAACCCAATAACAATCCTGACAAGTACGACAACTATAAGTATGAACTGTATAACAAATTAGAATTAGATCTGGTGCGAATGAGCCGCGCACAATTCAGCAAAATACCCTTAATGAAGCCCTTTGCTTTTGTATTTGACAACGTAGATTCTTTTTCTGAAAAAAAACCATTTCTACCGGTATTCCTCACCGAAACATTATCTGATTACTACTTTCAACGCAGCCCCAAAAAGACAAAAGAATTTATAAAAGCGAGCCAAATAAAAGGTATCGAAAACGAAAGTGTCACCCAGTTTCTTGGTGGCATGTACCAACAAATCAATTTGTATAGCAATTTTATTGACGTGTTCGACAAGCAATTTGTCAGTCCGATCAACAACAGCGCAACCAACTATTATCGATACCAAATCAAGGATACTCAATATGCTTACGGTCATAGAATTATCTTAGTACAATTTGCCCCTAAGCGAGCAGCCGAAAACTGCTTTATCGGTGATTTTTGGGTAGTAGATTCCATATTTGCTCTGCAAAGGATAAGCCTTGATATTGCAGCAGATGCGAATATTAATTTGGTGAATAGAGTAAGTTTGTACCAAGAATTTGCACCTGTAGGCGACACACTATGGTTCAATGTAAAGGATAAATTTATTGCTGATTTTACGATACCCTATGGCGGCAAAAAGATGCCAGGTTTTATAGGTCGCAAAACGACCTCTTACAAAAATGTGTTGCTTAACGATACGGTTGTGAGCAATTTGGTCAATGATAAGAAACTAAAACAAGATGTAATCATCTCGGAAGGCGCACGCAATAAGGGCAATGAATTTTGGAATATCATGCGCCATGATACACTGAATAAAAATGAGAAAGCCATCTATTCCATGATCGATACGCTCAACGCAATGCCCCTTTTCAACCGTACCAAAAACGTAATTTCTTTCTTGGCCAAAGGCACACAGAATGTGGGTATATTTGAGTTTGGGCCTTATTGGGCCTTGTATAATACCAATCCAATAGAAGGCCATCGTTTCCGATTTTCAATGGGCACTACGCCCAAATTGTTTAAAGATATTTACCTCAATGGCTATGCCGCTTATGGCACTAACGACCAAAGATTCAAATACAAACTATCCGGATTATGGCTACTAGATCGCCATCCAAGGCACCGCATTTATGCTGCTTACACCAGCGACCTAGATCGAAGTATTAGTTATTATAGCGAGGCTGCAACGGATAACTTTTTTAGCAACTTGGTCCGTAAACGATATTTGCCCTTCAAATTAGCCTTTGTAAAAGATGCACGATTTGAGCATTACAAAGAATATTTCAATGGATTTAGTCACGAACTTACTTTTTTGCGCAAAGAGTTTAGCCCTTACGCACCTTTGCCCTCAAACAGCATTTTCAGAAACGAAAATGGAATCCAATCAAACAATGTAGTCAATTCTGAAGTGGGTATTAAACTAAGATTTGCCTACAAGGAGCGCTTTCTGGAAGGAGACTATTATCGCTTTAGCATTGGCACTAAATACCCCGTTGTCTCTGTACGTTTTGCTCTTGGACTCAAGAATGTACTCAACAGCGGTTATGAATATCAGAAGCTGAGCATCAATGTTTCGGACTATCTAAAACTGCCACATTTGGGTACCATTACTTATAATGTTTTTGCAGGTAAACACTTTGGCACCTTACCCTATCCACTTTTAGAGGTACATCCTGGCAACGATTTTTATTATTACAATCAATATGCCTTTAGCATGATGAACCGCTTTGAATTTTTGAGCGATACCTATGCAGGATTTATGTTTGAACACAATATTGGTGGAGGCATTTTTAATTATGTCCCTTTACTCAAAAAAGTAAAACTACGCCAATTTTATACTGTAAAATCGGCTATAGGTAGCCTCAACGAAGCCAATAAAAAACTGAACTTAAATCAAGGATTTGACTTTAAAACATTACAAGGCAATCCTTATTTAGAAATAGGCACGGGTATTGATAATATTTTTCAGATGTTCCGTATCGACTTTGTATGGCGCGTAGCACCAACTCCTACAGCCAATGAGCCCCTCGAAAAACGCTTTGGCATTTTCGGTAGTTTTAAAGTGGGATTTTAATAGGCACCCATATTGGTGCCACCAGCAATATCATCAAGATTGGTTCCAAAGAATGGCGTAATGCCTGCATTCGCAGCTGGAGAACCACTCCTAAGGCGGTAATTCCATTTATCGTAATCTTCAAACTTGGGATCTTCATTAAATTTGCAGCCAGAAAAAGAGACAAGTGCATTGACTTCCTTCGCTTTGATTAAGCAATTTTGAAAGAGTACATCGAAAGATCCTGAACCTTTCTGATTACAAATCAGTTCGTTTTCAAGAGAGCCAAAGAGAATACTATTGCGAACTGTGATTTTTAAATTACCTGGTATAAATCCGCTTTGGCTCGTGTCTAGATAATTCAGCAAACTCATGACTGGCGATTCAGAATGATTAACCCATTTTGTACCATAGGTAACGAAAGTGCATTGTGTAAAATCAAATATTCCACCCTGAAAAATACCAACATTTTGCGCACCACAAGTGTTGATCAAACTGTTACGCATTTGCACCTTACCCCCAAAGCTCAACAATCCATAGCCAATCGAATTTTGAATAATGCAATTGTCTATTTGCACACCATCAGCAGCATTGGCAAGACTTTTATTATTATCGACTTGGATAGCTGCTGCTTGTACAAAACTTGTTCCGAGCCGAGTACTGTTGCCACAATTTTTTAATAAGGTCCATTTCAACTTATTGTTTTTACTATTTGCTGTAAAGTACAGCCCACCCCATTCACCAGGCAAATCCAGATAAGAAAAATAACTACGATCAATCCGATCACTCTGAAAAATGACACTATCTTTCTTCGTTCCGTTAATCAATAATGTACCCTCTACAAATAAACGCGAATTAGGATGTACATATACTCTACAACCAGGATTAATCGTTAAAGTTTGGTCTTTTTCAACAAGGGCATTATTGATAATAACATAAGGCAGCACATTATCCCAAGTTTGCGTAGATAATACGCTATCAAAAACATAACGTGCATTTTGTCCGTAAGCAACCACTGGTACGGAAAATTCTTTGCCATTTAAAGTTGCAATCAATTTGTCTTCTACTACAAAAGGCGAAAGACTAGAATTAGGATCTATAGTAACGGTACTATAGACATATAAACTATCACGCGCGGCCAATTCTTGGTCTTTTACTTCATTACCCGAAATGCCATTGACATTCAGCTTAAAGGAAGAACTATTACCCTTAGCCAAGCGTACACTACTCAGTTTTATGGGTTGATTTTGCTCATTAAAAATTTTGATTTTGTAAGTAGCGCTACCCAATGAGGCAAATACCGTATCAAATAACAAGGTATCGGTCGAAAAGCGCAGAGTGCCGCCATCATTTAGCAATTGGGTCTTTCTACAAGAGCTAGAAAAAAGGCTGAGCGTTACAAATAACAGAATGATAAAAAAGCTAAAAAGGCGCATAACAAATAGAGAAGGAAAAATTTGTGAGAGTGAAATTAAAGATTTTTACACTGAATAAGCCTGTAATAAACGAAACAGCACTCTTTTTGTTGTGCCAACAACATTTTTTTGCTCGAACCCTTACTGAATAGGTGAAATGAACTATTCAATAGGTATGTATCGAGGCATCATTTTTTAAACTAAACCCAACAATTTCTTCGTAAAATTATCCCAACTGTATTGCTCTTTTTCGATTTTAATGTTTTGCTCAAGCTCTGGAATAGAATAGGGTTCAAAAAAACGAATGATAGCGTCAGCAATAGCTTTTGGATTGGGCTCTGCCACAAAACCGACTTTGCCATCGGGTACATTCTCAGCCAAGCCGCCTACATTGGTGACCACCATTGGTTTTTCAAAATGATAAGCAATCTGTGTAATACCGCTCTGAGTGGCAGTTTTGTAGGGTTGTACAATTAAATCAGCTGCACAAAAATAGTAGCGCACTTCGTCATTAGGGATAAAATTGGTGAAGAGCTTTACGGCACTTTGCAATTGATATTGTTCTATCAATTGGGTATACAATTCCTCATCACCATAAAATTCACCAGCAATAATCAACTTTACATCTTGATTTTTTATTCGTTCATCGTTCATAGCCTCGATCAACCAATCAAGCCCTTTGTATTTGCGGATAAAACCAAAAAACAAAAGATATTTTTTGGAAGGATCTAAGCCCAATTTGCCCAGAGCCTCCTCTTGGGTAACTGCTGAACCATAATTGTCGTATAATGGATGTGGGGTGTATATAGAAGGCTTAATGCTAAAGCTTTTTAAGTCATTCAACACTTCACGACTCATGGCCACAAAAGCATCCACAGGCTTGAGAAAATACTTAGTAAAGGCCACATCACCAAACCGCTTTTCGTGCGGAATAACATTATCAGTAATGCTGATGATTTTGGTGTGTTTATTGCCACGGACAATACGCAATATTGTACCCAAACAAGGCCCCATAAAAGGCAGCCAAAAACGAACAATGATTAAGTCGGCATGTTCATTTTTGATTTTATTTCCTTGAATGAACCAATTGAGCGGATTGATAGAATTAATCACACTCTTTATGTTTAAGCCTGTTGGTGCAGGCTCATCGGTAAACTGAGATTTTCCAGGAAAAAGAAATGAAGGATACTGCAAGGAAAAGGAATAAATAATGACTTCGTGACCCTGAGCCTGCAGCACTTCTGCCATACGCTCATTAAATGTAGCGATACCGCCACCACGCAGGGGATGAGCCGAACCAAGGACAATTATTTTCATTATTTTCTATTGCTAGTTTTCAGTTTTTACAAAATCAATTTGTGCTTGAGCGTAATCTTCTGGCACACCAATATCTATAAAATAGTTAGCCGTTTCAAACCCAAAAAATAATTTTTCGAACACAAACCTTTCTAAATAATCTTTTTCAAAAGAGAATTGCGTTCCTAGGTTTTTCTCTTCAAAATGCTTTTTATCAATGATGTATACGCCGCCATTGATTAATCCATGAGCATAAAATTTTTTCTCTTGAAACGATTGAACACAATGCCTTTCGTCTATCTCTACCAATCCATAACGCTCAAAATGCTCCATTGATTTTAAGGCCAAAGTGGTACATGATTTATGGCTTGAATGAAAAGCTGACATTGCATTCAAATCAACATGAAACATGGTGTCTCCATTCAAAACAAAAACATGTTGTGCTCTTGCTTTTTGCATCGCCAAGGCAATACCACCACCAGTACCTAATGGCTCCTTTTCAATCACGATTTCTATTTCAAATTCCCAATCGGTTCCGATCAACCAATTCTCTACCATTTGGTGCATATAACCCAAAGAAAGAATGACACGAGTGCACTTTTGTGTCTCCAAATATCGAAATAAATGAAACAAAAATGGCTGGCCTGCGACCATGGCCATACATTTGGGCATAGCGCCAATAGTACTTTGTAGCCTTGTACCCAAACCACCTGCTAATACGATACACTCCACTTTTAGTACTTTATAGTTTTAATAGATTACACTTGCCAGCTAGACAATCCCTTTTCTGTAAATTGATATTCTCGAAAATCACCACCAAAATGTTGCAATGCTTTTTTTACATTATATCGGGTATTGTCTGGGCAATAAAACATCATAAATCCGCCACCACCTGCACCCGTGATTTTACCTCCAGTAGCACCAGCCTTTAGAGCAGCAGTATATATTTCATCCATTGCCGTGTTCGAAATCCCTTGTGCCATCTGCTTTTTGTAGCGAAAACCAAAATCAAGAATGGGTCCAATTTCATCAACATTTCCTTTGAGCAAAGCTTCTTTCATCATGCGCGCCTGTTCTTTTAATTGGTGCATGGCTTCAATCGATTGTTGATTTTTTTCTATTACATTTTGACTTTGCGCTTCGATTATAGTAGAAGACAATCGGCTAGTTGCTGTAAAATAAAGGAGCAAATTATTTTCAATTTCGTGTAGATATTGGGGTTTTATGTTGAGCGGATTAACGATTACTTTATTCCCCGCATAAAATTCCATAAAATTCACCCCACCAAATGTAGCCGTGTATTGATCTTGTTTTCCTCCTGCCATTTTCAATTCTTCGCGCTCAATAATATAGGCGGTATGTGCAATATCATATTCACCAAAAGGAAGTTGTAACCACTCTACAAAAGCACCTAAAATCGCAACCATCAAGGTAGATGATGTACCTAGCCCTGAACCTGCAGGCGCATCTACATAAGTGGTTAATCGAAAGCCTGAATTAACTTTTCCAAAATTACGGACAACATAATTGTAAATGCCCTTAGCTAAATCCAAGGTGCCATCAATAGGCAACTCATCAACTAATTGATGTTCACATTTTTCATTTCGGTCGATCGCATCAATAATAATCGTGTCTGTAGGCAACAGCTCGATAGTAGCAAATGCATATAAAGAAATGGTAGCATTGAGCACAGCGCCGCCATATTCATCGCAATAGGGGCTAACATCAGTTCCACCGCCAGCCAAACCAATACGTAATGGAGCCTTGCTTCTATAAATCATTGGCGTGTTTTAATGGATTAGGCAAGACCAAAATATTGTTCTATTTGTTGTTTGCATTTTTGCGAAGCTGAATGCTCTTTATCGGCATACCATTCGGCAGTCCACCGAATGGCCGTAGTGGCATCTAAAGTAGGGTTCCATCCAAGTAGTGTTTTGGCTTTACTACTATCAAGCATCAGCAATTGTGCTTCGTGCACAGCATTTGGATTTTCTGCTTTTTGATAGGCTTCGGGTTTATTAAAAACCGAAAGGAAAATTTGGGTTAATTCTTCAACTGTTTTTTCGTCGCTTATTTCTGGACCAACATTAAAAGCAGTGCTTAATTGTTGGGGTTGAGTTTGCATTTTGGCCGCCAATAATAGATAAGCTCCAATAGGCTCTAATACATGTTGCCAAGGGCGCACAGATGCTGGATTACGCAGTTGCACTTTATCTCCAAAATCAAGAGCACGGACAATATCAGGCACAATTCTGTCCACACTTCGATCACCTCCACCAATTACATTACCTGCCCTAACTGCGGCAATCGCTTTTTGGTGTTGCGTATATTTTTCTGGGTTAAAAAAGGACTGGGTATAGGAGGAAATAATGAGTTCGGCAACCGCTTTACTAGCAGAATAGGGATCATATCCGCCTAATTTGTCTTGCTCTGTAAATGCCTGTCCACGCTCGGGGTTATCATAAACTTTATCGGTGGTAATCATTACAGCAATACAAGGAGACGACATCATTCGAATGGCTTCTAACACATGAGCTGTACCCATGCCATTAATCGAAAAAGTATCGATAGGTGCGTCGTAACTGGGTCTTACCAATGCTTGTGCTGCTAAATGAAAAACAAAATGAGGCTCGAAACGAACCAATTCGGTTTGTAATTTATGGAGATCACGCACATCTGCAATCACAGAAGAATAGCATAATTCATCGCCATTAATTTCGTTATACAAATCATTGGCGTGTTCAGGCGCAAGAGAATATCCTTTTACTTCGGCACCGAGCCAATGTAAAATTTGCAACATCCAAGCGCCTTTAAAACCGGTATGCCCCGTCAGAAATACGCGCTTTCCTTTAAATGTTTTTTGGAGGAGGTCAATCATTTATTGCTCTATTAAACTAAAAAAAATTTTACCAATTTTTCCAAGCAGGTTGATTCAACCACATCTCTTCAAGTTCTTCTCGTTCGCGTATAGTATCCATACATTTCCAAAAACCATGATGACGAAAAGCGGCTATTTGCGCATCTTTTGCAAGGTCATTCATGGGTTGGCGCTCCCACATTACCTCATCTGCATCCTGATGCAAATACTGAGCAATACTGGGCTCTATCACAAAAAAACCGCCATTAATCCAAGTGCCACTGTCAGCAGGCTTTTCTTCAAAGCCATTAATAGCGCCGTTATCTTCCATATTAATCACACCAAAGCGACTATTGGCTTGTATCGCCGTCATGGTACAAATCTTACCTGTCGTTTCGTGAAAATGAATAAGTTGATTAATGTCGACATTACATAAACCATCTCCATAGGTAAGCATAAAACGTTCGTTGCCTATGTAGGGCAAAACCCTTTTTAACCGGCCCGCCGTCATGGTATCCAAACCCGTTTCAATGAGGGAAACCTTAAAAGGTTCGGCAAACTTATTATGCACCTCAAAGGAATTGTTAGACAAATCCACTGTCACATCGGCATTGTGCATAAAGTAATTGATAAAATACTCTTTTATCATGAAGCCTTTATAACCAAGGCAGATAATAAATTCGTTATGACCAAAAGCGGCATAGCTTTTCATAATGTGCCACAGTATTGGTTTACCACCAATTTCTATCATGGGCTTGGGGCGTAAAACAGATTCTTCTGCTATACGAGTTCCGCGTCCTCCTGCAAATAGTACAACCTTCATATTGAATGACCTTTTTTACTATTAATTATAACCTAAATCTTTTTGTAATTCTTGAGGCAATGCGGGCAAAGAATGCCTTGGCAACAAGAATGAAGACAGCTCGGCCATTTCTTTAAAAATATAATGCGAGTCGGCCGCCGATTTTAAATATTCGGCACCAGTACTGCCTCCAGTACCCACGCGCTTACCAATGGTACGCTGCACCATATGAATATGCCTATGGCGCCACATAGACATGAGTTGGTCTATTTCCAACAAGGTGCTTAACAACTCAAAGGGCAAATGAAGCATGGGCTGATCGCGGTAGAGCATAATAAACAATGCACTGCGATTGGCTGCTCTGCTAAAGCTTCTACCCTCGGGATAAGCTTCTTGAGTGCCAAAAAGCTTTTCGTAGCTAGTCAAATTATTGATTTCGTTTTCAGACAAGCTATCTGCGTAGGCTGTTTTATACACCTCCCAAAAAGAATCTGTCCCTCTTTCTTTCCAATATTGATGATTTTCTGTAAAGGGCATGCGCTCTAACCAGCGGTTGAGCAATACCAATAAGGACTCATCAGTCTCTGCTTTTTTTACGCGGTCTATATCTGCGCTGTTTAATTGGGAAAGATAATAACCCTTTCCAAAACGCTGCTCATAGGCAAGGCCCAATTTTGCTTCTATAATTTTGAATTGGATACTTTGGAAGCCCGATGCAGGACGAAGCAAATCTCTAAAGTCAAGGAAATCTAAAGGTGTCATCGTTTCCACAACCGCCATTTGATTGACACAAACTTCCAAAATTTTACACACGCGTTTAATGCGCTGCACTGCATTAAAAATATCTGGGGAATTATTGGGTATTTCGGTCTGTTTAAAAATACCAGCAACAATTTCCAATTCGTGAAGAATTAATTTGAACCACAATTCATAAGATTGATGGATGATAATGAACATCATTTCATCATCGGCACGAATACCTTCTTTGCCACTTTCGGTGACTTGCGCTTCTAATATTTTATCAAGCTGTAAATATTCGCTGTAATAAACAGGTGGCCTATGCTTTGCAGACATTATGGGTATATGTTGGATTAAGAATGCAGCAAATGTATGCTTCTCATTGAAAAATCGAAAACAAAAAATGGGAGCGATATTCTTCGGTTAATGAAAAATATTTTAGAATAGCTTTTCTAAAACATTTTGGATCACGTGCGGTTTGCCCAAAGTATAAAAATGTAAAATTGGTGTGCCCTTTTGCAACAAGTCCTTACACTGAGCCAAAAGCCATTCTTCTCCGATTTGTTCGCAGGCAGCATCCGTTTTAGCTTTGAGCATTTCTGTTGTCAATTCGATGGGGATATCTACGTTAAATACACTCGGAACAATACTCAATTGTTTTTTGTTTGTAATCGGTTTGAGCCCTGGTATGATGGGAATATTCAAATTGTTTTCTCTACATTTTTGCACATAATTGTAATAATGTGCGTTGTCAAAAAACATCTGAGTGGTAACATATTCTGCACCCAATTCTACTTTACGTTTGAGGTAATAAATATCTGTATCGAGATTAGGGGCTTCAATATGCTTTTCGGGATAGCCTGCTACACCAATACAAAAATCGCTTTTTAGACCATCAATAATATCTGACTCTTGATATTGCCCCTTGTTCAATTCCATAATCTGGCCCACCAATTCCTCCGCATATCTATGTCCATGAGGATGTGCTGTAAAAAATTTTTCATTAGCAGCAGCATCGCCCCTCAGCGCCAATACATTGTTTACACCCAAATAATGCAAATCAATGAGCGCATTTTCAGTTTCTTCTTTACTAAAACCACCACAAATCATATGAGGCACGGCATCAACATTATACCTGTTGATAATGGCAGCGCAAATACCAACCGTACCCGGCCGTTTACGAATTTCTACACGCTCAAAATTACCATCGCTGCGCTTTTTAAACATTTGCTCGGCACGGTGATAAGTAACATTAATAAAAGAGGGCTTGAATTCGACAAACGAATCCAAAACTTTAAATAGGGAATCAATACCTCGCCCTTTGGCCGGTGGCAAAATTTCTAATGAAATAATAGGCTTGGTAGCTTGACGAATATGGTCTGTTACTTTCATGTGTACAAGATTGCTCAATACAGCGCGTAAAAATAATCGTTAAAAACGACATTGAAGGCAGAGAATAATTTATTCTTCAAAAAATAAACCCTTTAATTCAATTACTTTTGCTATCCAATTCAACAAACTTATATTCGTGAATAAAGCGCCCATCATATCCGTAATTGTTGCCCTGCTATTGGTTGCAGGTATTTATTTTGGAGGCAATACCACCCCACCGAAGCCCAAAGAGCGCTCTGAAAAAGCATCGGGCGCCTCCATGAATGAATCGATTAAAAGCATTGATGTTGACTCACTTATAGTAGCTTCTAAAAAAAGTTTAGCACAACATGCACTTGGCGAGCTACAAGCGGTGGATGTACAAATGCGCAAGGTGACCGACTCGGCACAATTAGCACCATTATTTAGCCAATATGCCCAAATATGGCAAGAGCATAAGCAGTTTCCACTAGCCGCTTATTTTTATTCTTTGGCTGCAAAATTGGAAAACTCAGAAAAAAAGCTCACCTTCGCCGCCCAATTGTTTTTAGACCTCGCCAGAAAAGAACCTACTGCGGAATTGCAAAATTGGGAAGCAAGCAATGCTATTAACGCTTTCAAACAAATTTTGATATTGAATCCTTCAAACGATTCGGCAAAATTATCCCTCGCAGAATGTTATTTTGGTACGGGCGAAGCAATGAAAGGAGTAGTGCTGGTAAAAGAAATTACGGCTAAAGAGCCCGAAAATAAATCAGCGAATTTATTGCTAGGGCAACAAGGATTAATATCCCAACAGTACGACAAAGCAAAACAACGTTTTGAAACCGTACTGAAAAATGAACCTAAAAATGTAGAAGCCATGCTGGGACTGGCAGAAGCTTTGAAAGGATTAGGTGAAATTGAAAAAGCAAAACAGCTTTTAGAAGAATGTAAAAAACTAATCGATAATCCTGCTTTTGCAAAAGATATCGAAGAATATATTAAAACTTTTTAATAACAAATTAAATCATTCAGATTATGCCTTGTGGTAAGAAAAGAAAACGTCATAAAATTGCAACCCATAAACGCAAAAAACGTTTAAGAAAAAACCGTCATAAGAAAAAATAAATAGGGTTTATTAAAACTCTTTTTCGATAGAAGGCTTTTTATCAGGCTTTTTACTCAATATTTTGTTTCAACACAATGACAGTCCCTTACATAGTGTATATCTCCCAAAATTTGGAGGATGTGCACCATGTAAGGTTACTCATTTGTAGGTATCTCAACCAAGCATTCCAATAGCAAATTTACTGAGCGAAAAGAGTATTCATTCTTTTTAAAAAACGACGGTAGCAATGAATAAAGAACTTATTATCAATGCTTCAGGCGATGTAGTAGAAATTGCATTGCTGGAAGATAAGAAATTGGTAGAGCTACACTACGAACAAGGTCAGGACGATTTTGCGGTTGGAGATTTATTTCTGGGAAAAATTAAAAAATTAATGCCCGGGCTTAACGCTGCATTTGTGGACGTGGGTTACGAAAAAGACGCCTTCCTTCATTATACCGACCTCAGCCCTCACTTTAATTCGTTAGTCAAATTCTCCAAACAATCAATTGAGGGAAACCGAAGCTGGGGAGATGATTTTACCAAATTCAAATTAGAACCTGTTATTCAAAAAGCAGGAAAAATTACAGAGGTTATTAACCAAAAACCGGAAGTAATTGTTCAAATTCTGAAAGAACCCATCTCGGCCAAAGGCCCTAGATTGAGTTGCGAAATATCTTTACCCGGTAGGTTTTTGGTGCTGACACCATTCAACGACATGGTATCGGTATCCCGCAAAATACACTCTGCAGAAGAGCGTAAAAGATTACAAAAAATTGTTGAGGCCGTTAAGCCCAAGAATTTCGGTATGATTGTACGTACTGCTGCCGAAGGCAAAGGAACTGAAGAGCTCCATGCCGATGTTTTTGAATTGGTAAAAATGTGGGAAACCATCCAAACCAATCTTAAAGGTGCCAAAGCACCCCAAAAAATATTAGGCGAGCAAACCAAAACCACCTCTATTCTGCGCGATTTGCTCAACGAAAGTTTTCAACGGGTAGTCTCTAACGACAAGCGTATTGCTGACGATGCAAGAGAATACATTACCCGGGTTGCGCCAGAAAAAGCAGAAATTGTTTCTTTTCACAGCGGAGGTGTAAATATTTTTGAACAATATGGTGTAAGCAAACAAGTTAAATCTTCCTTTGGCCAAACCATCAGCATGGGTAGTGGTTCTTACCTCATTATCCAGCATACCGAAGCCCTGCATGTTATTGATGTAAATAGCGGTACGCGTAGCGCAGATGCAGGACAAGAACAAAATGCCTTAGCAACCAACCTAGAAGCGGTAGCAGAAATAGCCCGCCAAATGCGCCTACGCGACCTTGGCGGTATTGTGATTGTCGATTTTATCGACATGAAACTACCCGATAACAAGAAGCAGGTCTTGGATGCTATGGAATTGGCCATGACGCCCGATAGAGCCCGACATACCATTTTACCGATTTCCAAATTTGGTTTGATGCAAATCACTCGTCAGCGCCTCCGCCCCGAACTCAACATCAATACCTCTGAAGAATGCCCAACTTGTAAAGGCACGGGTAAAATTGGTCCATCCATTCTTTTATCAGACAATATTGAGCGAGACCTCAGCTATTTAGTAGATCAAGGACATAGAGAATTGCTGCTCAAAGCACATCCTATAGTGGCAGCTTACCTTACGAAGGGGATTTTATTTACTTCACTACGCTCTAAATGGGGCCGTAAATACAAAACAAAATTGGCTGTTGTAGCCGATAACAGCTACCCCATTACCCAATACCGATATTTCGATACCAACAACGATAGTATCAATCTCTAAAAAAAACCCGCAGCATTTTGTTTGCGGGATTTTTTTTGTTTGTCGCTTTGACCAGATCATTAGAACTATGCTTTGAAGGTGTTTTTGCACACAAAGACGCAAAGAAGCCCGAAAGGCTTTTTGTATGTTTAGTGGGGCTCGCTACGCTCGCCCCAGACGCTGTCTTTCCATGGAACGCTCTAGCGTGTAGCCTTATAACAGAATAACTTGTCACATTTCCTAACAGTTCGAAAGAATAAAATAAGCTATTTTGCAGCAAATTAAATACAGCTATGGAATTTAGCGCACAACAACTAGCCGATTTATTGCAAGGAACAATTGAGGGCGATGCCCAAGTAAAAGTCAATGCCCTTTCGAAAATAGAAGAAGGCATAGCCGGTTCTGTTTCCTTTTTAGCCAATCCATTGTATACCCAATACATCTACAATACAAAAGCCTCTTTGGTGATTGTCAATGCTGATTTGGAACTCACCGCACCTGTATCGGCAACTTTATTGCGCGTGCCTAGTGCTGAGCAGGCCTTTGCCAAATTGTTGGAAATGTACAATCAAATTAAGCTCAACAAAACAGGGATTGCAGCGCAGGCTTATATTTCAGACAAGGCAACAATCGGAGAAAATATTTATGCCGGACCTTTTGCCGTTATAAGCGATGGGGCCAAAATTGGCAAAAATGTCAAAATCTATCCGCAGGTTTTTATAGGCGATAATGTGGTGATTGGTGATAACACAACGCTTTTTGCAGGGGTGAAAATTTACTCTGATTGTGTGGTAGGCAAAGATTGTATCATTCATTCAGGTACTGTAATTGGCAGTGATGGTTTTCGCTTTAATCCGCACAACGAAGGCAACAAAAAAATTCCACAAATAGGTAATGTTATTATCGAAGATGATGTAGAAATAGGCGCCAATTGCGCGATCGACCGCGCCACATTAGGTTCTACCATCTTGCGCAAAGGCGTGAAATTTGATAATTTCATTCACATAGCCCATAATGTAGAGGTAGGTGAAAACTGTTATTTTGCAGCACATACCGTAGTCGCAGGCTCTACCAAAATAGGTAAAAACTGTATGACGAGCGGGCAGGTAGGTATTGTAGGGCATTTGCAAATAGCAGACGGCACTATTGTTACCGCACAATCGGGGATATCCAAAAGCATCACCAAAAGTGGCGAAGTATTGATGGGTTCGCCCGCCTTTGATGCGAATAAATACCGCAAAGCCTTTGTGCATTTCCGCAACCTCGATGCGATGGCGCAACGCATTAATGCCTTAGAAAAGCAATTGAAAGAACAATAATGAGCGACCAAAAAGAAAGCAAGCGCGAGCTAATGCAATATGCAGGCCTAGCCACACAATGGTTGGTCATGCTGGGCTTGGCAGTATGGGCGGGTATGGCTATCGATAAAAAAGTGAGCGAAACATCTCGGCTGTTTACCATTGCATTACCCCTAATAGCCTTGACCATTTCGCTATGGCAATTGATTAAAAAACTGAACAAACCCCGTAAATGAAAAAATACTACCTGCTGATCATTTTATTGCTTTCCATACTCTTATTCGGACTCATTTATCTTTGGTGCGGGCAGCATCCCGAGTACGATATGATAGCCCTGATGGTGGCCAATTGGCTACTCGCTGGACTCAGTGTTGTTTCTTATTTTATGCTGCAAAGCAAACTCAAAGCCGAGCGTCCGCAGGTTTTTGTAAACGGCGTATATGGCTCTACCCTATTGCGTTTGATGGTCTGTATGGGCAGTATATTTGTCTATCTTTACTTCAATCAGGGGCATTTACACAAACCCAGTATTTTTGCCATGATGGGATTATACATTGTGTACACCGTCATTGAAACTATGGGCTTGGCGAACATGGCGAAGAAAAAATAAAATGATGGGCTATCAGCTTCTTTCACCTTCTTCGGCTTTGGGTTCCGGCTGTCCGCTTGTAGTCCTCGCTGCGCCCAAAAAGCTTGCTGCGGGCTACCGCTGCCATCCGGCAGCCGCCGGGCAAAACAATGCTGGTTTAACATCAACATTGACTCAATCAGTTGCTTCCTATAAACCCAGCCCTAAGCCCTCCAGGGAGGGAAAACCGAGTTTGGATTATTGTAACACTTTGGTGTTACATTGGTGTAACGATTATCATAAAAAGCATTTTTAAAAATTAATCTTTCTTCAACAATGAAAAAGGAACGCCCTTTTTCCGAATTAATTCCTTTCCTGCCTCCCAACACCTTTGAGGAGGTCATTCAGTATTTTCAAAATCATACCATACACCTTACCCTTACCCGCGAACGTAAAAGTGTATTGGGTGATTACCGCCATCCCACACGCGATGCGCCGTACCACCGCATCAGCGTCAATGCCACCCTGCATCAATATAGTTTTCTCATTACCTTGTTACACGAACTCGCACATATGCTGGTTTTTATCCAATACCAAGGCAAGGTGATGCCGCATGGCAGCGAGTGGAAAAATCAATTCCAGAAAATGCTGATACCCTATGTAGGCAAAAACTTCTTTCCAAAAGACATTGAAGCAGCCTTGATACGCTACCTCAACAACCCAAAAGCCAGCACTTGCACCGATACTCATTTATATAAAGCCCTCTATCGGTACAACCACAACAAAGAAGGTTGGACTTTGCTAGAAGATTTAGCCCTTGGCTCCCATTTTAAAATAGAAAATGGCCATTGCTATCAACTTCTAGAAAAGCGCCGCAGTCGCTATCGTTGTCAGGAACTAAAGAGTGAGAAAATGTATCTTTTCCCAAGTATTTATGAAGTGTATCCACTAGATTTATGATGATAATCATAGAGAGTATCGATAGCAAATCGGTTTGATAATCGATTAATAACTTTATCTTTGTTGTCTTATGGCATTACCAAAATTTTCAAAAGGAAATAACTCTTTTAGCCATGAGCTTAAAGAGCGTGTCTATCAATATTTTGAAGACAATAAAATAGCCAGCACAGGCAACGCAGAATTATACTTCAAGGCAATATTCTTACCCTTGTTATACATCGGCACCTATGTACACATAGTGTTTTTCACGCCCCCTACCCTTTGGGCTTTGCTCGAATGTGCTTTTTTAGGCTTGGTGGTAGCCGCAATAGGTTTTAATATTATGCATGATGGTGGTCATGGAAGCTTTAGTACTAAACCTTGGCTCAATAGAATAGCCTTCTTTTCGCTGAACTTATTGGGGGGTAGTGCCTTTATGTGGAATATGAAGCACAATGTGATACACCATGCGTACACCAACATTGATGGATTAGATGACGATATTGATGCCAAGCCATTTTTGCGCATGGCTCCAACACAGCCTAAATTAGGGATGCACAAATACCAACATATTTACTTTTGGTTTCTATATTGCCTCCTATATATGTTCTGGGTGTTTTTTACCGATTACAAAAAATACTTCCGCAAAAAAGTAGGGGATATCGCCTTGAAAAAAATGAGCACCCAAGACCATATCATTTTTTGGGCATCGAAAGCCTTTTTCTACAGCTACATTATTGTGTTCCCGATTATTAAGTTTGGCTTTTTCCCTTGGTTAGCTGGCTTCCTAGCTTTGGCACTTACCGGCGGATTTGTATTGAGTATTGTATTCCAATTGGCACATACCGTCGAAGATGCAAGCTTTCCTGTACCCGATGCTTTAACCCAAAAATTAGATGATGAATGGACAGTGCATCAATTGAAAACGACCGCAAATTTTGCAACCAATAATAAAATCATCAATTGGTATGTAGGTGGACTGAACTTCCAAGTAGAGCATCATTTGTTCCCAAAAATTTCGCACGTCCATTATCCTGCCATCAGCAAAATTGTGAAAAAAACCTGTGAAGAATTTGGGGTGGGTTATATCGAATACCCTAAAATGGTAAACGCTATTGCATCGCATGTGGCGCACCTCAAAATGGTGGGTAACGCCTAAGTATCTTTCTTTAAAAATTAGTCGAATTCGCATTTTATGTTATTTGCTGATGTTGTAGGACAAAGTGCAGCAAAAGCACATTTATTGGGTATGTGGCAGCAAAACCATTTGCCCCATGCCCTCTTAATTAATGGCAAAGAAGGCACCGGAGGCTTGGCATTAGCCTTGGCTTTGACACAATTTCTAATGTGCGAAGACAAAAGCAAGGAAGATGCTTGCGGTAAATGCCCCAACTGTCAGAAAGCTGCAAAAATGGAGCATGCCGATGTACACTATTCGTTTCCAACGATTAGAAATACTGAAAAGAAAATAGAACCCCTTAGTAATAATTACCTAAAAGAATTCCGGAAATTTACGCTCAGCCATACTTATGGCACTACCTACGAATGGCTGCAATTTATCAATGCCGAAAACAAACAGGGTAATATCTCGGCCGAAGAATGTCGCATCATTATCGAAAAACTCAACCTCAAAGCTTATGAAGGTGGTTTAAAAATAATGATCATCTGGCGGCCAGAATACCTAGGCAAATCAGGTAATATCCTATTGAAATTAATAGAGGAACCACCCGCTGATACCCTAATCATATTGGTGTCAGAATCTGTGGAAGAAATTTTACCGACCATTTTATCGCGGGTGCAGCTCATAAAATTACCCCCTACTCAAGCGACCGAAATAGAAAAAGTGCTTGCTAGCCAGCATAAACTCGAAGCATCTAAAGCCAAACAAATAGCAATGATGGCCGATGGCAGTTACACAGAGGCTTTGACTTTGTTGCAACATATTGAAAATGATCTTTTCCCAATGGCCAAACAATGGTTTAATATGCTCTTTACCCAAAACGGCATTGGTGTATCCAAATTTGTAGAAGAATTAGCCAAAAAAGGGCGTGAACAACAAAAAAGCTTCTTACAATACGTCATTCATTTATTAGAAGCTACTATTCGCCATCGCTATACCCATAGGAGTATTCTTGCTAATGAAGAACTGGCTTTTGTGCAAAAACTTTCCGCAACTGCATTATCCTTCGAAGCCATACAAAGCCTCATTGAAGACCTAGACAAAGCAAGCTATTGCATCCAAAGAAATGCGAATGGTAAAATTCAATTGCAAGCGCTTAGCATCAAAATGATGTACGCTATTCAGAATAAAAAAGTATCTTCGCTTGTTCAATAATTTTTTTTAAAACAATCCAGTTTGAGAACAAATTATGGGGGCTTTGGCTGTTTATTGCACCATGGCAAACATATGATTGGGAAAAAACTGTTAAGATAAATAGACTATAATGGGATGTGGAAACTGTGGCTCTGGAGCCAATGGTAAGCCCGCTGGATGCAAAAGTAATGGCGGTTGCAGCAGTGGCGGATGCAATAAAATGAATGTATTTGATTGGTTAGGCACAATCCCTTTACCGGGCGGAGCCAAGCCCTTTTCGATAGTTGAAATCTCCTTCAACAATGGTAGCCGTAAAGAATATTTTAAAAACAATTCTGCGATAACAGTAAGCAAAGGTCAATGGGTAACTGTTGAGGGTGTAGGCGGATATGATATGGGCCAAATAAGCCTGACTGGAGAATTGGTGAAATTGCAAATGAAAAAATATGGCGTGCAAGACCAAACTGCACTCAAGCGGGTTATGCGCATATCCACTACCGAAGATTTAGAAGCATACAATGAGAGCAAATTGCGCGAAAAAGAGATCATGGTGCGCAGCCGTGCTATAGCCAAAGAATTAAAAGTAGATATGAAAATTGGTGAGGTAGAATTGCAGGCCGATGGCAAAAAAGCAACATTCTTTTATACTGCCGAACATCGCGTAGACTTTCGTGAATTGATAAAAGTATTTGCCACAGATTTTAAAATAAAAGTAGAAATGCGCCAAATTGGTGCACGACAAGAAAGTGGTAAAGTAGGCGGAATTGGTTCTTGTGGTCGCGAATTATGCTGCAGCACTTGGCTTACCGATTTCAAATCAGTAAACACTACCGCTGCACGTTACCAGTCTTTGTCTATTAATCAAACAAAATTATCAGGACAATGCGGACGCCTAAAATGCTGCCTCAACTACGAGTTGGACACTTATATGGACGCCCTGCGCCATTTCCCGAGCAATGCCGATCACATCCAAACAGCGCAAGGAAAAGCAAACCTTATCAAAAAGGATATCTTCCGAAACCTCATGTGGTATGCTTTTTCGGGTAGTAGTAAACATTATCCCATGACTATTGAGCGCGTAAAGGAAATTATCGATCTCAACAAACAAGGGATTTTCCCCGAAGAGCTACAAGCAGTAGAATTAGAAGCTACTGCCAAAGAAAAACTCAAAATTGATGTGGGCTTCGTAAACGATGTAGGCCAAATAACCCTCAAAAATTTAGAGAAGAAAAAATCAAAAAGTAAAAACAAGAAGCCCAACAAAACTGCTGCAAGCAACTTGGGCAACAGACCCGAGCAGAAACAAAACAAAGCGTCAGGCACTGAAACAGCCCCTAAAAACAATAATCCCAAACCTAGGGAAAACAGGCCTAATCCTGCACGAACCGATACAAATGTGCAAAATACTACCGCAGAGGCAAAACCTATCCATAACAATAATCCAAACAAGGCATCTGGCAACAATAGAATTAGAAACAATAGAAAACCAAGGCCAGAAGCTGCGACCAAAACAACAGAAGGGAATGACAAAGCCGCTAGCCCCTCTACAAATGATTAATCAATTTGTTATTTCAATAAAAAAATCCCTTGACATCAAAGTATGTCAAGGGATTTTTGTTAGAAGCCATAAAAGGTAAACAACCTCTATGGCTCCCAATTAGGATATTCGGCTTTCCAGGTTTGCCCACCACTTACAAATTTATTGAGGGCAATATTGATCCCCAATTCGTTGTAAGCACCGGCAATACTGTAAAAAGACCTTGCATAATGCACCTGAAACTTTTGGAGATAAATGCTGGCACCAAAAGAATATCCTGCGCCACCCTTTTTATCATCAAGCGCCATTTCTTTGCGTCGCATGTGGTTATAAGCTAGGGTTAAACCCACCCGCTTACCTAAAGTTATTTCGCCCCCAAAAATAAAATGCCGAAAAAGCTTATCTGTAAAATTACTTTTTGTCGAACTAGTATCGGCAGAACCAAAAACAGAAGTATTCTTTTTGTCTTCAGGATTATCGTAGCGTACATCCCAAGTATACAAATGGTGAACAGTGCTAAACAAACGAAGCGGTAAATGCTTGAACCTTTTTGAAATGCCCAATTGCAAATCGAATGGCAAAGGTTCATTATTGAATTTTCCTGGAGTGTATTGCTTGGCCATAAAACCCATATTCTTGGCCACCATCCCAATCGTCAAAAAATTGGCTGTATCTTCGTAAGCAATACCCACATCGGCCAAAATAGCTAGAGCGCTTACATCGGCTAATCGGCTCTGTGCCATTTTTAGAGTGGCACCATAACGCCAACGCTCTTTATATTGTTTCGAGGCCGCTAGTGAAATAGCATAATCATTTGCCTTGAAAGTACCCGTCTGATTGCCCATATTATCTGTTTGGGCAAAAGAACCATAATTAAGGTATTGCACGCCAAGCGCAAAGGCTGTATTGAGCTTGGGAGCATAATAGCCATAAGCCACATTGGTATTACTGATGCCCGAATAAAAATTATTGTAATTGAAGGATGCTTGGTTGTGCAATGCTGGCCGCATTAATGCAGGATTTTGCAAAGCGAGATTAACATCGGGCGTAGGATTGGCTACATTGATACCACCCAATGCCGTTACGTGAGGCGAATTGGGCAATCGCAAATATTCAAAAGCAAATTGTGCACCATTTACTTGTGCTTTTGCAGTGCTACAAATGAGCACAAGTAAAAGGGCAACATAAAAGTTTTTGGGAATCATGATTTAAAAACGAAAACAAGCTTCAATTATTGTTACAAAATCAGTACAATTTATTGTCCGTTTAAACGATTCAAATCTTCTATTAATAAGTGACTCACCCCTGTGTTAGAAAAACCACCATCATGGAATAGATTTTGCATCGTTACCATTTTGGTATAATCGCTAAACAAAGAAATACAATATTGTGCGCATTGGTCGGCATCGGCATTACCTAATGGCGATAATTTTTCGGCATAATCAATAAAGGCATTGAATCCCGAAACGCCACTACCCGCAGTTGTTACCGTAGGCGATTGCGAAATGGTATTAACACGTACCTTTTTAGCAAAACCATATTGATAACCAAAGCTACGGGCAATACTTTCTAATACAGACTTTGCATCAGCCATATCATTGTATCCTGGGAAAGTACGCTGCGCAGCGATATAAGAAAGTGCCACTACCGAACCCCACTCATTTATAGCATCACATTTCATGGCAGTCTGTAAAACTTTATGAAAGGAAAGAGCTGAAATGTCTAGCGTTTTAAGAAAGTTATCGTAATTGGTTTCGGTATAAGGAATAGCCTTTCTTACATTAGGCGACATCCCTATTGAGTGTAAAATAAAATCAAATTTACCGCCTACATGTTCCATTCCTTTGGTAATCAAATTTTCCAAATCGGGTATAGAAGTAGCATCGGCAGCTATTACGGGTGCATTATTACAAAGTGCAGCCAATTCGTTAATCTTGCCCATGCGCATAGCGATTGGAGCATTGGTCAATACAATTTGTGCGCCTTCGGCAACAGCGTTGAGGGCTACTTTCCAAGCGATAGAACGCTCATCTAATGCGCCAAAAATGATACCTTTTTTTCCTTGTAATAATTGATGTGCCATTGAATCTGTTTTTGTTTGAATGAAATTTGGTAGTGTAAAAGTAACAATTTGAGCGCAAGTAGCAATTGGCTGAAGCAAAATAAGCAAAAGCAACTTTTGGAAATGTTTAGCAATTATACCCCCGTAAATTATAGGAAGTCTATTTCGCTTTGCCCTACCTTTGTTGCCATCCTTTGCAATAGCAAATCTATATTTGTACCCATATGAAATCAGGCATAGCATTCAGTATTTTATGTATCGCATTAGCACTTTTCAGTGCTTGCGAAAAAGTGATCAACATTGATCTGAAAAATGCAGCGCCTAAGGTGATTATTGAAGGAACGATAACAGATGACCCATTTACTTTAAGCCATACCATTTTGGTAAGCAAATCAAACAGCTTTAGCTCTAATGGCAAAAACAACCCTGTATCGGGTGCGCTCGTCATCGTAGAAGATGTTACCAGCAATATCATTGATACACTGGAAGAAGTCAACCCAGGTCAGTATACAACACAAAACATTACGGGCATAGAAGGACATACTTATAAATTAAGAGCCATAGTAGATGGCATAGCCTATACTGCGAGTAGTACCATGCCGAAAGCCGTATCCTTAGACAGTTTATATATCCAAACTTTACCTTTTTTTGGCCAAGAATTCAAACAAGTCATTCCCGTTTTTAAAGATCCAGTCGCTCAAGAAAATTATTATCGTTTTTCTTTAAGAGTAAATGATAGTGTACAAAACGATTTTGAAGCGTGGGATGATTTAATCACTAATGGAAAAGTAAACTCTCGTCCACTGAACATCAACGCGCAGGAACTTTTAGATGGTGATGACACTGTGTATGTGCGTATGAATTCGACCGAAAAAGCGATGTATGATTTCTTCTACACCTTAGAAAATGCTTCTGGCGACGGACAAACACCCGGCAACCCACTATCCAATATCTCTAATGGTGCCATTGGTTATTTTGGTGCGATTACAGTGCGCGAGCGCTATGTCATTGTACCTTAAAGTTTCGCCTCGAAAAAGGCAATGGCGTCAGACAAATCTAAATAGGAATGTACGCTTTGTGCAGCACGTGCCTTAGCGGCATATTTAGCACAAAAATCTTGATGAGCTTGCGTATGGGGAAAGCGTGGCCGATGATTTTGAGCAATGTTTATGTCCAAAATATCCTTCATCCATTCACTTGTTTCGGGCGCAATACAATATTCGGTAAATGCCTCCCAAACATAACTAGTAGCGGCAAAATTAGGATGCACCATATCCACATCATAAAAGCGATAATCGCGCAAGACATCCATCACCAACTCGTAAGCTGGGAAATAATGAGCGAAGGGAAATTGGGCACACAATTCGTGCACCGCTTCTATTAGTCTTGCTTTACTGCGATTATTATCCACTACCCCATCACGGATATGCCGCACAGGGCTAATGGTAAACAAGACTTTAGCTTTGGGATTTTTTGCTTGCAATAATTGAAGTGTTTCGGATAATGCAGCAACTATTTCTTCGATGCTCAATAGTTTTTTCTCAAACCATTGACTGGGTGCACGATGATTATTAGCCACCGCTTTATTGCCCTCTTTAAGGTAATATTGAAAAGCTGAACCAAGTGTAATCATTAACCAATCGGCCTCTTGGATACAAGCAGCAGCTGCTGCTTGTTCTACATTAATATTCTGTAAAGCCTGCTCGGCGTCCATATCTGAAAAACGTGTGTGATGGTCCCAACTGTTCCATAATTCGTTGAGGTAAAACAAATCTGCTGCTGCATACCGCCGACCCATCAAATAGCCATTGAGGCTATCGGCCACACTGAGCGGATTAAACAAAATACCATTGGGATTACTACAGATGCGAAAACGATGTTGCGCCAAGCGATCGGCAATATGCTCTGTAAAGCAAGAGCCCATCAACAAAATTTTATCGCTGTATTGGATAGGCTTGGGTAGCAAAGGGATATTGATATCGAGCTGAAATTTCATATAAGAATTGTAGGCTTAAAATTAGAAAAAGACAAGCCTAGCTTAGGAGTAAATTTACACTATTGGATAAACGAAACTGATTAGAGACAAAGATATTCAGCCCTTTAAATTATTAAGAGCAAGTAGATGGAGTTATATCCCGTTTTTTGCATAGAGATGCTCTTTTAATTGAAAATAAATAGAACATTCTAAACAAGCAAGAGCAGGCAATTGGGGTCTATTCATTTGCTTACAACCTCACCCATTTTAAAACTTTCTTAGCTCCGCCTTTATTTATTTCCACAAAATAAATCCCTTGAGATAAATGATCAGCATCAATGTATAGGGTATGCTGACCTTTAGCATAAGACTGAGCGCTTAGTTCTTTTATTAAGGCACCATTTATGTTGATGATTTTTACAGTCACGAATTGTTGGCTAGCCATATAAAAGGATAATTTGCCATTTCCAGTACTTGGGTTAGGATAAAGGTTATCTCCTTCACCTGTTTCGCTATTTTCCTCTTGGATAGTAGTACTGATAGGGATATTAGATCGCAACAATACAAATCGATTGGGTGTTTCCGTCATTGCATACAGCTTGCCATCAGGCGCTTGTCGCACATCTCTAAAACGTGCATAGCCATTCATGCTTCTTGTTGATGAAACTCTCTTGTTATCCTTCATTTTTAACCAATGTATATGTGTACCTGCCAATGCTCCGATTAAAATATCAGCCTCATTAATAGGCTGACCATTTCTAATGAAAGTCATTCCGCTCGGCGCAATAGAAGGCACCCAATAAGTAAGGGGAAGTTCCATACCTGGCAAGGTTGTATCAGGCGTAATAGGAGTACCGTCATAGTTAATACCAAAGGTAACTTTAGGCCAACCGTAATTTGTATTTGGCTTAATCAAGTTGAGCTCGTCTCCTCCTCTAGGTCCATGCTCATGGGCATAAATTTCGCCCGTTGCTGGGTTCATCGCCATTCCTTGAATATTTCTATTGCCCCAACAATAAATCTGGGGTAAAGTATTGGGCACGCCTACTAAAGGATTAGTAGCGGGTACAGTTCCATCATCGTTAAAGCGCAATACCTTACCAAAATGGTTGTTCATTTTTTGTGCACTATCCTGAACTCCTCTATCTCCAACCGACATGTAAAGGAAATTATTTTTGTCAAAAACAATACGACTTCCAAAGTGTTGACCAGAATTACGTATAGGCAATGCTCTGAATAATTCTGTGAAGCCCTGCAGCTCGTTGCCTACAAGCCTTCCTCTACCTAAAGCGGTTGTTTGACCACTACCCACAGCAATCGAATAAGTAATATAAACAAAATTGTTGCTGCTGAAATTGGGATGTAAAGCAATGTCTAATAAACCACCCTGCCCTACTTGAGCTATAGTTGGCAATCCGCTTATTTCCGTTAGTGTGTTAGCAGAAATATTAAAACGAAATACTTTTCCTCTTCTCTCCGTAAAAAGGACTTCATTACTATTGATAAAGGTAAATCCCCAAGGAACATCAATGTCCTTTATCAGCACCTTATCTTCAAATAATTCAGGTGGTTGGGATAAGGCCACATTTGCATAAAATGTAAGTGCACAACAAACAAACAAAAATCCAAACTTGACTTTTTTTGTAGCAATGGAAATAAACTTTTTCATAGGCTTAATGTAGGATTACAGTTAATTAATGACTTAATTTTAGTACGTTAAAAATAAAGAATGATGACAATACTGGCAAAACAAATTTTGCTATTTTAATGGAGAAGAACATGAATATTTTACGGTAAAAACATAAAAATACCCAAAATTCAATTGGACTATGGCCAAAATTTGTCCCTCCTCTTTTGGATGTTCCGAAGGGCATCTCGAAGCACAGATGAAGTGGATTTGTAATCCACCCTAGATGACCCAATCATGCAGCAATGATAAAGACGAAAAATCCTTAGAAAAACAATTTTACCATCTACTTATCAATCTTCTTCATGCCAATTCGTGGTAATTGAATTACTTTTGCAACAGAACAATTTTTATGGAAACCATCGTCAATAAAGTGGCCGAAAGTGGCATTCTTACCCTCGATTTAGCCAAATACATGGCCACAGAGCAGGATATAGCTAGTTTCGATTTGAAGCCCTTCTTGTTTAGAGAAATGATATTGCGCGAAAAAGATTACCGAGAAGCCTTGAAGGAACATGATTGGAGCAGCTTTGAACAAAAGCATGTGCATATCTATTGCAGTGTAGATGCTATCATACCCATGTGGGCCAATATGTTGGCTGTTACCTATTTACAACCGATTGCAAAATCTGTTTTTTTCGGTAGCAAAGAAGCATTAGAACATCATTTACTGCTGCAACACATTGCACAAATAGACACGAACGAATACATCGACAAGCGGGTAGTGATTAAAGGCTGTGGCGATATCCATATTCCTGCACAAGGTTATGTAGCGGTATCAGCTTTGCTACAACCCCTAGTTAAATCGCTGATGTATGGTGAACCTTGCTCTACAGTGCCCGTTTACAAAAAGAAAAACTAATCTTTGCGTCATCGTTTTTGTATGCGCAACAATATGCTCCTTTTCATTCTTGCTCTTTTAATGGCTACTTCTTGTGGCCATCGCCAAGCGTCACAAGAAAAGCAAGTATTTAATCTCAACCTTTCGAGCGGCAGCCTCGAATCGCTTGACCCTGCCTACGCCAAAGATTTATACACGATGTGGACGACCCATATGCTGTACAATACATTGGTAGAAACAGATTCAAACCTTTACCTAAAGCCTTCATTGGCTAAATCTTGGGAAATTAGCGCCAACGGCTTGACTTATACTTTTCATTTGCAGCCTGATGTTTATTTCCATCCCAACCCCTTATTTAAAGGCAAGCGAAAAATGACCGCCGCTGACGTGGCTTTTAGTTTTTCACGTATTATCAATCCCGAAATCGCCTCATCAGGTGCATGGATTTTTAATGGCCATGTAAAAGACTCCAGCTCCTTCGAAGCCAAAGACGATAGCACCTTTGTACTTCATCTCATCGCTCCATTTAGACCAATGTTGGCGATGCTGAGCATGCCTTATTGCAGCATTGTACCGCGCGAAGTAGCGACCCATTATGGCAAAGACTTTCGCAGCAACCCCTGTGGCACTGGCCCTTTTCAATACCACAGTTGGGATGAAGGCAATGTACTTTTACTGCACAAAAACAAAGATTATTGGGAGCGTGATGGCCATCAAAAAAGGCTCCCCTACCTAGCGGCCATTCATATCAGTTTTTACGACAGTAAGGCAACAGAATTTCTCTTGTTTCTGCAAGGCAAACTACACTTTACACACAGCTTAGACGGCTCTTTCAAAGATCTTATATTACGCAAAGATGGGCAGCTAAAGCCTGAATATTCTAGCCAGTTCCAACTCAAAAAAAGCCGCTACCTCAATACCGAATATTTAGGATTCCTCAGCGATACCAACAGCCCTTTATTGCGCCAATCTCCACTCAAAAATAAGCTGGTACGGCAGGCTATTAACTATGCTATAGACCGCAAAAAAATAAGTACTTACTTTAAAAATGGTGTGGGTATTCCGGCGACCGGTGGCTTTACCGCACCAGGGCTTGCAGGATTCGATACAGTTGCGACCTATGGGTATCATTATGATCCAGAAAAAGCGATAGAACTGTTGCGTCAAGCGGGTTATCCCAAAGGAAAAGACCTTCCTGCGCTGAACATCCTAAGCCCTGAAAACTATGCCGACATCGTGAATTTTGTGGCGACACAATTACAAGAAGTGGGCATTCCGGCCAAGATAGAAATAATGCAGCCCAACATTCTAAAACAACAAATGAGCCGCTCGCAAGCTGTATTTTTCAGAGCCCAATGGATAGCCGATTACCCAGATGCCGAAACCTATTTAGCCTTTTTTAATAGTACTTTCCCAGCACCACCCAACTATACAAGATATCATAATCCCGTCTTTGATAAATTATACAATGAAAGCATGAATTTGCCTGATGAGCAACGCTATAGGGTATATCGACAAATGGATAGCATCGCCATAGCAGATGCACCTTTGGTGCCTTTATTCTACGATCAGCTATTGCATTTTACACAGAATAATGTACAGGGTTTTAGCAGCAACCCTATGAACTTAATTGACTTGAAAAGAGTGCGATTGAAATAATCATTTTGTCATACTAAGCGAGTAGGAAGCATAAGAAAAGTTATTTCTAGACTTCACATAGTAAATAAAAGGGAGTCTATAATCGTGCACAATCAAACTGCATCTTCCTTTCGTTACCGTTTTCATCAATTGCGCTTAGTTGCAATTTATTTTTGCCCTTGGGGCAATGCTCATCAACGCGATAAAACCAATTATCGCCATGCTGCTCGAAACAAATCCATTGACCATTAATGCTACCTGTAAATGATTTTACCGAACTAAGATCATCTGTCACCACAAAACGAATTTCTTTTCCCAAACTTACTGTTACTCCATTTTTATATACTGGTTTGATCACTGGTGCTGTAGTATCTATTGCCAACCAATAATCACCAAAAGCCCTAACAGATGCGCCGTACCAGCCATTTGTCAAGCTGGCTTTTTTACCAGAAACCTTTTTGCCATCACTATATTGTAAGGTTATTTTACTATTCAACGCAAAAGGGATAACTACTTCGGGCTTGATGCTCAAGTCAAAATAATTATGTATTGGTATAACTGGAGTACCTATCGAAAAGCTGGAGGAAATACTCTTTGCTTCAGTATTTTTTGAAGTTTCAAAGCAAATATCATGGTACAAAGCGGTAGCGGGTAAAGTAAATTTTAGATTGGGTGTTTCAAAGTTGTGCTCTTGCTTCGATTTCCATGTTTGGCTGCAAAGAGCAGGAGTACTGTTTTCAGCCCTAATGATTGTGCATTTTATTTCTGAAGTATTACCCGAAACATCTGTCAATACAATACGAATGGGTGTTGGCCCAAGTTTATTTAAAACAATCTGACCATTACCCTTTTGTTCGAATTGGTACAATTTATGGAGTTGATTATTGGGCAAAAGGAACAGACTATTAAACCAAATTCCTGTCTCTTTTTGCAATTTATAATCGGCGCAAGCGTTCAAATAGCGTGTTTCGTTGTAGCCAATATCATCTAACCTTAGGCTGCCCACCAGAACATTATTGGCATACCATTGCGCAGTATAAAATGACAGGGTATTGGTACTGTTATTCATATAGTCATTCACGGCAACACCTAAGCTTATTAGATCTGCAGAAACGAATACCGAGTCTTTATTAGGAACAAAAATATCCTGTATTTTTTTTAGAGGTACCCGGGTTGGATTTTGGACATAGATACTCTCGTCCCCATTGTAAATGGAAATTTCTGTAGGCAAGGGACTAATGCTATCTTCTATTACAAAACCAAATAACTGCGGATTAAGAGGGTGCTCTGATTTACTATCCCGAATTTCAAAATGCAGGTGAGGCGCTGAAGAGCCTCCAGTATTGCCACTCCAAGCTATTTGTTGTCCTTTTTTTATAGGAAATTTTTGGGCATCAAAACTTAAATCGATCGTCCAACTTTTTTGAGCATATTGCTCCTGGCGCACAAATTTTTGCAATGCCGGGAAAAAATCGTTGAGGTGCGCATATAAAGTAGTGTAGCCATTGGGGTGTGTGATATAAATGCCATGCCCAAATCCTCCTGGCTCCATTTTAACCCTAGAGATATAGCCATCTGCCGCAGCAAAAACAGGAAGATTTTCTTTGCCTTCAGTTCTTATATCGATACCGCTATGAAAATGCCCTGGCCTGCATTCGCCAAAATTACCAGCGAGCAAAATGGGTATATTTAAGGGATTGCGAAAATAATTTTGGGGGTAATGATTTGTTTGAGCAAGGGACTTAAATGGCAAAAGCACCAGCAGTATGGCTATTTGTTTTATCATTAACCGAAGATAATATTTTGACTAAAAAAAGAGCGTACTCGAGATGAATACGCTCTAAAATAATGGAGAAAGCGATCTTTACTTCATGTTGGTGAACGTAATAACCGCTGTAGTAGGAAATGAGGAGATGATAGTATCTTTTTTAATTTGTAAGGTTGTAGCATCAAGCTTTACTAAGTCGCCCGTTAGGCCAGGAATACCCAATTGAGTGGTAATAGATGAACCTGAAATATTTAATTGGGTGTTGTTAGTGATCAAGGACCAGTTTCCATCATTACGGGGTGAAACATCTGATGGGGCACATTTAGTAGCACCTTCATCTACTGTAATGGTTTTATCGGCATTAAATGTGTACAAATTATCTTTTTGACATTCTTTCATTGATTGTGTCAGATCGATTAATCCACCGATAGTAGCACTAGTTAATTTCCATTTGCCATTCTGTAAGGTATCTGCTTTGGTATAGGTAGGGGTTGGGGTGGTATTGGTTTCAGGCTTTTTACAAGCTATAAAAGCTGTTGCAAGAATCGCAGCAAATAAAATCGTTTTCTTCATGAGCATTTTTGTTTGTTTTAAATTATTTTAGGTTTGAAAATGTACCTTGAAATTTACCGCTTACGGTACCAAAGGGATCAGGTAAGGTGATCACTGTGTCTTTAGAAAATTCGATACTAGTAGAAGTGATGCTAACAACATTTAATTTTTCATCACTTTTCACGCCAAAAATGGTGCTTTCTCTCAATACCAATTGAGTATTGTTTTGCTCCAAAGCCCATTTTCCATCTGTAGTTGTTTGAGGATCACTCGCATTACATTTTAAAGTACTTTCATCAAGACTAAAGCTATTATCTGCATTAAAAAAATAATAATTGTCCTTATCACAGTCGCTCATGGCCTTATATAAGTCTTGAGATCCACCACTATTAGTCAATGCTAGTTTTGTTATTTTCCATTTACCTTCTTTAAGTATCAGATCCTTTGCCTTTTCTTTGGGCTTACAGGCTACAAATGCTATGGAAAGCAAAATAGTAGAAAGAAATATTTTTTTCATAGTGCACGAATAAGATGATTCCAAAGATAAACAAAAGTTGATTCTAAGCAAGATAGCTCAGGCTTTTATTGCATAAGACTTTATCTTCGCCAAAATTTTACAAACAATATGTCTTTAATCGTAGTGGGCACTATGGCATACGATGCCATAGAAACACCTTTCGGAAAAACAGACCGAATCGTTGGTGGTTCAGCAACTTATGTAGCTTGGTCAGCTTCCAATTTTTATCAACCTATCAAGCAAGTTTCTATTGTAGGTGGCGATTTTGAGGAAAAAGAAATGACGGAATTAGCTGCACGTGGTGTTGCTTTTGAAGGTGTTGAAGTCGTAAAAGAAGGCAAAAGTTTCTTTTGGAGTGGACGATACCATACAGATATGAATAGCCGTGATACACTGATTACTGACCTTAATGTACTCGAGCAATTCAACCCTATCTTGCCAGATGCCTACCAAGATTGCCAATATTTAATGTTGGGTAATCTTGCACCTGCTGTTCAAAAAAGCGTTATCCATCAATTAAAAAATCGGCCCAAATTAATTGTTCTTGATACAATGAACTTTTGGATGGACATTGCTTTAGATGAATTGAAAGATGTTTTAAAGCTGGTGGATGTCCTCGTGGTTAACGATGGGGAAGCCCGCCAATTAAGCGGAGAATTTTCCTTGGTAAAAGCTGCAAAAGTGATTCGTGCTATGGGGCCAAAATATTTAATCATCAAGAAAGGAGAGCATGGAGCTTTACTATTTTACAATGAGCACATCTTTTCGGCACCCGCATTACCTTTAGAAGAAGTTTTTGACCCAACAGGCGCAGGAGATACCTTTGCAGGAGGATTTGTGGGCTACATTGCCCAGCAAGACAACCTATCTTTCGAAACCATGAAAAAAGCAGTGATTGTGGGTTCAGCAATGGCTTCTTTTTGTGTCGAAAAGTTTGGACCTGAAAGAATGAAAGAAATAAATGCAGCTGATATTGACGCTCGTTTAGCCCAATTTCAAGAATTAGCGCACTTCTAAGTTTTAATTTTATAGAAACATTTTATAATTCTATTCTATTAAAAAGAAATTTAAAATTACTTTTGCTTAACTTTTTTAAAAAATACTTAAACAACAATAGGAAATGAGTACAATGACAAAATCTACAATTGACTTTTCTTTGGCGCACAAAGTAGCCGATATGAGTCTTGCTGCTTGGGGCCGTAAAGAAATACGCCTTGCTGAAGCTGAAATGCCGGGTCTAATGGCCATACGTGAAGAATATGGTGCTAGTCAGCCCTTAAAAGGTGCCCGCATTGCAGGCTGCTTGCACATGACGATTCAAACGGCTGTACTTATCGAAACCTTGATTCATTTAGGTGCCGAAGTTAAATGGAGCTCTTGCAACATATTTTCAACCCAAGACCAAGCTGCTGCAGCTATTGCCGCTGCGGGTATTGGTGTTTTTGCTTGGAAAGGCCAAAGCCAAGAAGAAGCTGATTGGTGTATTGAACAAACCCTATTCTTTGGTAGCGAAGACCGCCCTTTGAATATGATTTTGGACGATGGTGGCGATTTGACTAACATGGTTTTTGATCAATATCCTGAATTAATTGCTGGCCTTAAAGGTCTTAGCGAAGAAACAACAACAGGTGTTCACCGATTATATGAGCGCATGGCGAATGGCACTTTGCCCATACCTGCAATCAATGTCAACGACAGTGTTACTAAATCTAAATTTGACAACAAATATGGTTGCCAAGAAAGCTTAGTAGATGCTATCCGTAGAGCTACAGACGTAATGATGGCTGGTAAAATAGCTGTTGTGGGTGGTTATGGCGATGTGGGTAAAGGTTCGGCATTAAGCCTTCGTGGCGCTGGTGCACGCGTTATCGTTACCGAAATTGACCCAATCTGTGCCTTACAAGCTGCCATGGACGGATTTAGTGTAATGCCCATGAAAGAGGCTGTTAAACAAGCCGATATTATTGTTACTGCTTCTGGCTGCCGCGATTTGATTACGGGTGAGCATTTCAAATTAATGAAAGACAAAGCCATCGTTTGTAACATCGGTCACTTCGATATCGAAATTGATATTGCTTGGTTAAACGACAATTATGGTCATACAAAAGATACCATCAAACCTCAAGTTGACTTGTACAATGTTGATGGTAAAGATATCATCATCCTTGCCGAAGGTCGTTTGGTAAATTTGGGTTGTGCTACAGGCCATCCAAGTTTTGTAATGAGCGCTAGCTTCACCAACCAAACACTTGCTCAGATTGAACTTTGGAAAAATGCAAGTAACTACAACAATGAAGTTTATGTATTACCAAAGCACCTTGATGAGAAAGTAGCTCGTTTGCACTTGGGTAAAATTGGTGTTCAATTAGAAGTATTGAGCGATGCACAATCTGCATATTTGGGTGTTCCTAAAGAAGGCCCATTTAAAAGCGATATGTACCGTTACTAATCACCATTATTGTATACTTTTGAAATCCCGTAAACCAAGTGTTTGCGGGATTTTTTTATAAAATTGCTTCCCCGGATGAAAATACAATTACTTTTCTTGACCATTTTCTTTTGTTTTTTGACCTCTCAATTGCAGGCACAAACCGATACCATTTACTTTAATAAAGATTGGGATACTTGTGTCAAAAACGAGGCCTATTATACCCGAATTTTAAAAAAAGACTTGAAAGGTTTGGCTGTTGTTGATTATTATCCGAATGGAAAAATAAAGGTGACCGGAACCTATGATCTAGATAGCCCAAAAAATAAGCAAGGCTATTTTAAAAGTTTTGATGAAGATGGATTTTTAGAATCGGAGGGTAATTATATCAACAATAAAAGCGAAGGACTCCACAAAAGCTATAAAACAAAAGGAAAGCTTTGGCTAGAGGAAGAAATGAGCCATGGTCAAAACAATGGTGCACTAAAAACCTATTTCACATCGGGCACTATAAAACGCATTGAACAGTATGAGAATGGAAAATTTATTGAGGGCAAATGCTTTGCCACAACAGGCTTAGATACCGCATTTTATCCTTATCAAGAAATGCCAGAATTTATTGGGGGAGTAGAAGCCTTATATAAATTTCTGGAAAAGAATGTACACTATCCTAAAGCAGCAAGAAAAGCGAAAATAGAAGGAAAGGTAATTGTTCGTTTTGTTGTTGATGTAGATGGCTCCGTGACAGACATCAAAGTGAAAAAGCGCGGCAACCCCTATTTAGATGAAGAAGCCATTAGAGTACTGAGCCTTTCGCCAAAATGGAAACCAGGAACAATAGAGGGGAGATTGGTTAAAGTCTTCTATTCAATTCCTATAAAATTTCTACTTCATTAAGCAGCCAAGTTATTTAAAACTGAACTTCTTTAGGCAAAAATTGCCGAGCATCACCAGCATTACGGATGACATCGCGCACCAGTGAAGAGGAAATGGATGAGTGTTCGGCCGCAGAAGTAAGAAAAATAGATTCGATTTCGGGGGCTAGACTATGGTTCATATCGGCAATTGCACGCTCATATTCAAAGTCGCTCACAAAACGAATACCCCGCAAAATGTATTGTGCATCTATCTTTCGGCAAAAATCAACGGTCAATCCTTGATACGTTTGCACTTCAATTTTGGGTTCGTTTATAAAAATTGCACTGATCCATTCTTTACGTTGCTCCAAACTAAACATGGCTTGTTTAGAAGAATTGGTACCAATACCAATGACTAATTTGTCAAATAATCCCATTGCCCGGTTAATAATATTTACATGCCCCAAGGTAATGGGGTCGAAAGAGCCGGGGAATAAACAAATACGAGCAGACATAAATAAAAATATCAATTAGGGTTGTATGAAAAAAGTAAATACTGTAGTACCGTAATTTTTAATTCTGTAAAAATATGGATGCTCTTGATAATCGTTGCGAGGCGTGTGTTCCAGCACAAAAATTCCATCGGACTTGAGCAATTTTTGGTCAAAAACACATTTGGGTAAATCGTCGATGTTGGTCAGTGCATAAGGCGGGCCGGCAAAAATAAAATCGTGTTGTTCTTTGCACATGAGCATATATTTAAACACATCCATTTTCACTGCTTTTATATTGTCGATTTTCAGGATTTCAATATTCTTTTTGATAAAAGAAAACATCTGCTCATCCTTTTCAACAATAGTCAAGGCTGCCGCACCGCGCGAGGCCAATTCATAGCTTATCGCCCCAGTACCCCCAAACAAATCGAGGGTTTTGAGGGTTTCAAAATCCAGCATGTTTTGAAGCATATTAAATAATCCTTCCTTGGCAATATCAGTTGTAGGCCTCGTATAAGGCATTTTGCTGGGCGGATTTATTTTTCTTCCTCCGTGCTCACCTCCTATTATACGCATGTATATAATTGTTGAAATAATTGAATTGTTGAGGACCATTCTGGCGCGATAATTTCAGAAATACCAGCCTTTTTAGATTCAGTGTGGGGCAAATAGTCGCGAAATTTCTGAAGCACGATATGCTGTTCAACACTCGTTGTATTGGCATACAAAGGAAAACTATGGACATCAACGCCTATTTCATTACAAGCTGCAGTGAGCTGATAAACGATGTCTTCCGCATTTTGAAATTCAAAACA
>JAIXWS010000140.1 GCA_027491165.1 Sphingobacteriales bacterium
GCACCCTTGATACTGAAATAATACAAGTCGGTTTGACTTTTACGAATTGCAGAAAGAATAATTCCATTTTGCTCTTCGTCAATGGCCATACCTAATGCCCTATCGAAACGGTTATTAGGAACAACATAGGTAAACATTCTTCCTTTCGTTGCATCATAAATGCGCAAACGCAGGTTTGGACCCTTTTTATACAGAATAGCCAATTTATAACCGGTATTGCTCCAAGCCATTAAGGGATAATTAGGGTCAGCTTCTTCATTGTAATTTTTTTCTCCTCCCTCCAAGATTACTGATTCTTGTTGTTCGCCAATTGTATGCTTGATACAAACCTTAAATTCGCCGTCTTTCCATTTTACATAAGATACATCTGCGCCTCGTGGCGATACACGCACATTTCGGATGATACTATTGTCCTTAGGCAATTTTACTTTTAGGTTAGCTGTTTTTGTATCACGTAATTCTTTGTTCTGAGCATCTCGTGCAAATGCATTTTTAAAAAACAATAAGCAAGAATCAAAAGTCGTCACAACATTCATGCTCAATTGCTTACGCAAAGCTTTATTCATGTTGCCCTTCTCTTTCATTAAACTCATCAAGTCCCTTGTTTGCTTTTGGCCATATTTTTCGGAAATAAATTTCCAAAATGCTCGTCCAGCTAAAGGTCCTTTTATTTCTGTAAAGTCATAAAATTTCTTACGAGGATTAGCTTCCACAAGACTCTTCCAAGCTTTATCTGTTTGCTCGTTCCAACCTTCTGATAGGTAAAGGGCATAGCCATCTTGCACCCAATCGGGTATATTCAATTTTACAGAATTCACTGTCATGCTTTGGAGGCTACCCGATTTAAGTTTTTTATCAAGGAGAATATTGGAGATACCATTGGTAATTTGCGCACGCAACTCGGTATGAATACCGGTAAAATAAACAACTAATTTATCGTTGGGTAAATCTACAGTGCCGCTTTCTGTGGCACGAATTTGCTGGACATCATGCTTTCGTCCTATGTTAGATTGGCGATAATCATCATAGGCATTGTACACAATGATGTTGAATTTATCGTCAATTTTAAGTCCTGTTTTTTTCTGGGCTGCAGCGATATCATTTTCGGCTTGTTCGGCTACATATCGGGCAAGATCTTTTCCAGAGCGATCATAATGAAATACCCTAAAATGGTCGGTTTCGAAAACTTTCCAAGCAAATTTTCGATATTGAATTTTGTTTTGTCCATACTTTTCAAGGTATACTTGCGCCTTGCTAGACCAAGTAAAAAAAAGAAAAATGATGCTGAGTGTGCATAAAGGAAGTATGGATTGTCTTTTCAAAAGGTTCATTCGCTTTTAGATATGTTTGTTGCGCCAAATTTTTGACACCGTAAATTAGTCAATTATTTTATTCTAGCAGCCAAAGCTAAAGGCTTTTTGAATTATTAGTGTAAAAGAAAAAAAAGCGTAACAGAATAGTTACGCTTTAGATATAAAAATCAATTGGTTATTTCTTCGGACTCGCTTTCTTCTTCCGCAATTTTGTTGGCTAATCGCTCAATCCTTTTGTTGCGTAAATGGGCAATGGTATCTTCAATAATCAACTTGATGGTACCCCCTATAATATTGATATCAAGCCAAAGGCTTTGATTATTGACGTATTTTAAATCAATTATTGTTCTAGCCTTTACATCTTGAACAGTATTGATATGACCCTTATAACCATTAATTTGAGCAAGGCCAGTAATACCTGGCTTTACCAGATGACGTTGTTGATAATTCGTAGCAATTTTTTCAAATTTTTGATTATCGCTAATCATGTGTGGACGCGGTCCCACAACGCTCATTTCGCCCTTGAGTACATTAATAAACTGGGGCAATTCATCAATACTAGAGTTGCGCAAAAAATGACCCACCTTTGTGATTCTATCATCATTGGTAACAGCCGCTTGAATATCTGCTTGCCTATTGGCAACCATTGTTCTAAACTTAATACAATCAAAAACCTTATTGTTCAAGCCATTTCTTTTCTGAATAAAAAAAACAGATCCTTTTCCTTCCAGTTTAATAAAAATAAAAACAATAGGAAATATAATTGGAAAAATAAGAAGGATAACCAAAATAGAAAACACAATGTCAAACGTGCGCTTGGCCATCATGTGAAATTTATAATTGGTCATTTTAATTTGCAATGCGGGTTGTGTTTTGTGGGCAATATGTGGTGAAGTGTAGTTCATAGAGTATAGTATTTTTTTGAATCGTAGCATCAAAAAAAACTCTTCGAATATTGTGCGTATTTAATTAAATAATTAGGGCATCATTAATAAATCAATAAATTTAAGCAAAGTTAAGGATAAATTTTGTTACCGACGTTTTACATTTCTATTTTTAAGCAATATGAAAAAATTTTTGAGCTCACTAAAGATATGTTCTTCAGAAAAAAAAGTTTTAATCTTTTCTAAATTAACAAATGTGGCCTTTTCAAAAAAATGCTGCTGCGCTTGCCCATTTGAGATTGTATCAGACAAGTGCTGGGCATTTGAGAAAAATAGAGCCTCATTTTCGAGCACACTTTTATTGAAAATATTATCATGAGCAATGATATTACAGCTACATGCCATTGCCTCTAGCAGCGAGGGATTGGTACCACCTACACTATGTCCGTGAAAATATCTTTTTGAAAAATGTCGAATACTATCTAATACTTTTTTATCGTAGATAGCCCCAATGAACTTTATATGTGCATACTTTTCAAATTTATTTTTGAGAAAGCTACCATAGACGGTTTTATGATTACCGATTACGATTACTGGAATGCTAATATCTTGAAGAGTATGTGCTTCTAAAATAGTATCTATATTATTTTCTGGCTCAAGCCTTGCAATGACTAGGTGATATTGATAGGGTTCTAAGCCATAGTTTTGTAAATCATTGGCAGTAAACACTTCTGGAATATCTGCTGTGTAGGCAGAATAAAAAGATTCTGTTTGGTATTTCTCATCTAAATAGGCTTTGATACCTAAGGAATCTGCTATTAAAAAATCGCTGTGCTTAACTGCTATTCTTTCTGAATACATTAAGAATCGTTGCACATATTTGTTGTATTTGCTTCGCTTCCACTCCATTCCATCCATATTGGTAACAAGAATGGTATTTTTTTTGAATAAGAAGTTAAATACGGCACTACTTGTGTAGCCTAGTTGATAAACGATATCGAAATCTTGTTTTCGGGTATCCCAAATACAGCCCAAATCATAAAAAAATTGACCAATGGTTCCCATTTTTTTTTCGGGGTCGTAAATATGTTTGATTTTTACACCCTTATATTCGGGCCGCTGATAAGGATGGTTGTGCGAATTATAAACAGTAACATCCCAGCCTTGTGCAACTAAATAAACGGAGAGCAATTCGGCATATTGCTCGAAACCACCGTAATGATTAGGTATTCCTCTTGTGCCTAAAATTGCTATTTTCATTTGTTACATTTCTGCTTCTGCCTTTTGTTTTTGTTTTAAAATATTCAAACAATTGTAACCCAAAAGTGTATTAAAAAAAGCGAAGAAAAAAATTCCTTTGTTTGCATCGATAATGTTTTCTGTAAATAAACCAATGGTAATTATAGTTAGGAAAGAAAAATATATAAAATCTTTTTGATTAATGGCTAGTCTAAAAAAATAAATGAGCATTGCCAGAAAAGCAATTAAACCAATTATCCCATTTTTAATTAGAATGGAAAGAAATTGATTGTGGGTATTGAATTCTTCTTTGACGGAAACCATCATATTGTTTTTCTTGTAAGCTTCTAGTAATAAAGGTATTTCATCACCAGCACCATAGCCAAATAAAGGCTTTTGTTTGATTAAGTCCCACGCACACTTCCATCGCATTATACGCGGTTCTGGATTTTCAATAGTATATTTATTATCGAGCTTAAGATCATCAACTAAGTCAATAGAAAAGCGGTTGAAAATATAGTTATCGCTTTTACTGATAAACACAAAACCTGCCAAAACAGCTATTGTCGCTAAGAAATAAATGATTTTATTTCTTAGCCTAAAAATTGGGTAAACAACTAGGCCGACGAGTAATAAGGCAAGCATCGTATTTCGGGATGCCATAAAATAAAGGCCAATAATCAAAACAAGCAAAGAAATAAGGAGCGGCATCCTTTTCAGAAATGATATTCTGGGAATTGAATCGAGTAAAAAAACAACACATAATGCCACATATAAAGACAGGTAAGTAGCGTGTATGCCAAGGGGTTTAGTAAAATAATGGTTGAAATATTGAGAATGAATTATTTCCTTAAAAGCCCAATGATTTTGTTGTAAAAAAATAAAATGAGGATAAAGCAAAAACAATAGAGAACAGATACAGCTTATTGTAAACGCAATTAATACCAGGGTGTTTCTTCTGTCATTTATCTGATTGGCAATAGGCAAGATTAAGGGAAATACAAATATAAGTAACTGCCGCTCCAGCAAGTAGGACGCTTTTATAGTGTCCGAAGTGTAAAAATATCCTACCACATTTAGCAAAAAAATTATAGTGAATAGCCACCAAAATTTCGGGATGTTTATTATTTTCTCTTTTCGAAAAGATAATAAACTAAAAAACAAGAAAGGATATACAGCCACAGTGGCAAAAAGCATATCGTAGGGTAACAGTACCCCAAAGAGGATTAAGAAAAAAAATGCAGCTTTTTCAGCGAAATTTTGTAAGGTCCGAACCATTAAATTGGAACAAAAATAAACAATAATGATGAGGTTGTTTTTTTATTTTAGAAAAAACAAAAATTATTATTTAATTTTTTAATTTGTTTTTATAAACTTTATGTGATTTTGGCTTTTCTAAAAATAACATAAAAGTGGGTGTTTTGATTAAGCATATTGGAGGGAATTACTTATTTTTGCAAGAGGGCAAATCAAAGTATAAAATACCTTTTATTGTTTGAAACAAAACCATGGTGATAAACAAATTCTTAGAACAGATCCAGTTCTACACTAAAAAAAGAAAAGAAAATTTAAATATTAATTTTTCAATTTTTATTTTAGTTCTTATTGTTGCTCAACACAGTTTTTTAATAAAATTTTCTGGTATTTTTATTTTGGCTTTGTTCAACTGGCGAACAATCTTAAAAATTGACATTAAAAATATTCCTCCTTTTTACATACTGATACTGTTAATTGAGGTTTTAAAATTTTTCATCTTAGATCCCGATTATTCTATCGGTCACATTGCACAATTTTTAATTGGATTGATTTATTGGTTGTCATCATTGTTTCTATGCATGTTGATTTATGCACAAGTGAATAAAAGCGATTCAATAATTATCATTAAATCTTTAAAAGCATTTACCCTAATTAATTTTTGTGTCTCCATTTTTCAATTTGTAAAAATTTGCATTATTGAAGGTGTAATCAACCCTTTTAATACTGGACATCAGCACCCATATGGGGTTTCTACAGGCGATATGATAACTGGATTGTTTGGGGGTGTGCATTTAACAAATGTATTTGTAAGTTTAATATTGATTCTGTTCTACTTACATAAAAGAAGTACAATTTTTGTTTTTTTGAGCTTAATACCCTTTTTACTCTGCGGCAGTAATTTTGGTTCAATTCTATTATTGCTTTGCTTAGTAATATACTTTATAGTGAGTAAGCAAAAGATTTATGCCTTCAAAATATCATCTTTAATTTTCTTGATTTTGATTTCATTTTATGTCATCATTACTCCTTATAATGCCCACCACACCTTTTCAAAAATAGAGAGCATTATCAACAAAAAACCGACAGTAGATGAAGAGTATCAACAAGATGTTGATAATTCAACATTAATAAGTTATAAAACTGGCACTAAAAGCATCAAGCAACTTGATAAAAGCCAGCAAGAAACTATAGAGAGATTAGAGAAAAGAAAAGAAATTATCCTTTATGATTTTAATACTGTTTCGGGTAAAATAACATCTTATCAGCAAACAATTAATTTCCTTAAAAGTAATCCAAAATACATGTTTTTTGGTGCTGGCATAGGCAGATTTTCCTCCAACATTGCGTTTAATTTTTCAGGTATTGTTGATAATTCTGCCATGAATAGGCTTTTCCCAACTTTCCAAAGCGCTTTATTTGAAAAAAATCACAAATCCATTTACGCCTACATGAAAACTACACATGTTATTTTTCATAGTGAATCAAATAAGCCATTTAGCTCATACAATCAATTATTTGGAGAATATGGAATTGTCGGATTTTTTCTTTTCCTATTGGGATATATTTTATTTTTCATTAAGAAAGTGGATAAACGTTCATACAGCATTCCAGTCCTAATTGCTTTATTATTTGCTTTAAATCTCAATTATTTTTTTGAAGGTTTAAATTTGTTATTATTTTTCGAAGTCATTATGTTTCTAAATATTAAAGAAAAAATACAAAATGAGCGATTATAAATTTTCGCTCATAGTAGCAACAATTAATAGAAAACAAGAATTAGTTCTATTTCTTGAATCCTTAACCAATCAATTGTTACCCTCTTCGCAATTCGAAGTTATTTTAGTTGACCAAAACACTACAGATTTAATTCAACCAATTATTAAATCGTTTGAAAATAAACTTAATATTAATCATATTAAATCCGCTCAAAAAGGCTTGTCTTACAATCGCAACATTGGCATAAAGGCAAGCAAAGGAGAATATTTGTGTGTACCAGATGATGATTGCACTTATTATCCTGATACTTTATATATGGTTTTGAAGCAACTTGAAGCATTAGATAAACCCGATATGGTAATTGGAAAAGTCTTTGATAGAGAAAGGAACAAATACGTTTTTAAAAAAACGCCCAACAAATCTTTGCTCGTTAACGAATCTAATTTTTACAACATAGTCTCTTCCATTACTATTTTCTTCAAAAAAAATGAAATACTTTTTGATGAAAACTTTGGAATTGGCACTAAATATGCTTCTAACGAGGATGGGGTATTCATTTTATCCTTTGTAAAAGAAGACAAGAGGGTAATATATTCACCATTAATAGACTGCAATCATCCACCCTATAGCCCAGCAAATATGAGCAAGCAAAAACTGTTTGAATATGGCGTAGGCTTTGGTGCTATGTGCAGGAAATTTAGCAGCTTCAATTTGCAAGTATTATTTTTCAAAGTGATTTTCTACCAAATATTTATGATGATGCGCTTTTCGATTGTAATGGACAAAGAAAATGTGTCCAGAAGATGGCAATCCTTAAAAGGCAGAATACTAGGATTTAAGAATTACCAAGCTTAAAGCCATTAGCAAAATTGGCTATTACTTCAGAGTACCAAGTAATATGCTGTTGAGCAATAAAAGAAAGATTGAATTTTTTTGTTGCTTCGGCCATACCCCTCTGCCCAAGTTCTTTTCTTTTAAGCTCATCATTTAGTAATAAAAGAATATTATTTGCGATTTCTTCAATATCATCCGGATCAATTAATAAACCATTTACATTGTGTTGAATGATTTCAGGTCCACAAGATCTTTTGGTAAATATGGTCGGGCATGCACAACTCATTGATTCAACAGCACCAAGCCCAAATGTTTCACTATAAGATGGGAAAACAGCCAAGGTTGCAAAGCCTAATGTTTCCAATAAAGTTTGTTTGGGTTGATGACCTTCAAAGCGAACACTATCTTTAGCCTTAATGCTAAGATGCTCCAATAGCGCTTTATTTTCCCCTTTTCCGAACATAATTAATTTTGCTGTTGGGAATTTATCAATCACTAAATTCCAAGCCTTCATCAAAGAAAATACCCCTTTGTTTTTTACTAATGAGCCAGAATAAAACACTAAGCTGGAAAGCCTTTCTTCTTGTTTATGATCATGGTCAATAGATACACCATTATACAAAACCCTTATGTCTTTTTTAGCCATAAAGAGGCTATTAGTTTGAACAGCTGTATAACAGCTTACAGCAGCTAGGGCATCACCACGATCATAAATTGCCTTGTCAATTTTGAACCATTTTTTTTTCAAGGGAAAGCCCAATTCTCTGCTTAAATAGGAGCGTGAGCAATGAAATTTTACTACTAAAGGAATATCTAATTTAGGAAAAACTTTATTGATGCCAATTTCATAAATAAAAGTATTCCAATCGGGCATTTCTACTATATCAATACTTTCCTTGGCAATAAGCGTTTTAATAAACATTACAAAGGACTCATAAGCCTTATGGGTTTTCAGCATAGACCGTGCTACACTAGGCAAGCTTCTTAATAAAACTTTTAAAATTTTATTGTTTGAAAAGTATTGCTCATATCGTAATCGCCACACTTTTACACCATTATCTTCTTCATAATCTTCAAATCCATATCCGATAGGATAAAGCCCTACTACATAGACTTTATGTCCTTGCTTTACCAACTCTCTTGCCAAATTTTGAACCACACTGCCTATCCCACCATTAGGACCTGGAGGATACTCATCACATATGTACAGTATATTCATTTTAGTAGCTTATTTTACTTAACCTAACTGATTTGGTTAACAACACAAAACTAAGGTAGAATATGCAAGAGCCAATAGCAGCAAAATAATTATTTGAAAATAACAACTGTGCAATTAATATTGATAAAAATGCATACAGGAAAAAAAGCATTGTAGGAACAAATCGAACGCCCAATTTGTTTTGTTTGATAAACAAAAAATAGAATAACAATTGTATTGTTGTCACCAACAAAAAAGAGACCGCAGCACCGACACTTCCATATAATGGTATCAAGATAATATTAGACACTAAATTAAGGATTGAAACGGTAATGGTTATCCACATTATCTCTTTCAACTTCCCTTGCACAAAACCTATGGTCCAAAGATAATTAATGACAAAATGTAACGGAACACATATTGCTAGAATAGTAAAGATAAGTTGGTTAACAGCTCCATATTTTCCGTCAGTGATTAGATCAATTAAATCAGTCCAAGCACATATCATAAATATGGGAATGAGCAGCGAAATAAAAATTTCTAGGTTAAAAAAATCTTGAATCGCCTTTTGCTTTTCAGCCGTTATGGGTTCATTGGAATGGAATAATTTGGAAAATCGGGTGAGCAAAACAGGAGCCAAAATGAGCAATGGCAATTTGGAAAGTTCAAAAAATTTATAGGCAAAACTATACTCTGCAGTGATGGTGGCAGTACTAAAGATACCCAAGAGTATCCAATCAACGCGCGCCAATGCCGAATCAAATAACACCACACCCAATTGTGGTAATGACTCTAAAACAAAATCTTTGTAGGCTTTTTTTTCTAAAATAGGCTTAAACTGTGGACTTAACTTTTTATTGATAAAATAATAATTAATCAGCAGCTCTATAAAAGAGGTACCTACAAAACCAATCACAATATTTTGAATCGTGAAGGTTTTAAATAGATACAAAAAAACAACTGCCATTAATTTTAATCCATTTATAATTACCGACACAGTAGCCAAAGCTTTAAACTGCTCTAAACCTGTAAGTGAAAATTTAATGGAGTTGGCAAAACTTGACAGTACCAGTTGAATGACAACAAGCAGAAAAAGTGGATGGTAGTCCAAAAAATGAGGCCAACAAAATTGGACGACAAACAGCAACAATATTGTAAGCAAACCGACAAAAAGCGTATGAAAAAAGTGCAATCCAGCCATTAATCTGGCATCTTGCCCTGCAGCTATTCTTTTTACCAAAACAAAATCTAAACCTAAAGAGCCAATGGCTACAATAGTTGAGCCTACCGCCGTTGCCCAAGAATATTCCCCAAAGTCAGATTTAGGTATAAAGCGCGACATAAAGTAAAAAATCAAAAGACCCGCCAACTGGGAAACGCCCGTTTGCAATGCATTTGCAGATAAATCTTTGAATATTTTTTTGCCCACTCCTATTTCTAAAAAATCTTAAAAAGGTAAAGGTAAGGATATGATGGATATGACCTGTCAATATCGAATTCTGAACATACTACCTTTAGGTATATTCCATGCTCAACCTAAGGCCTATTCTTTTTATCAAGCACATAACAAAAAAGGTTGCTGAGTAAAAAACCCAACAACCTCTTCCATCAAGAGGAATTTCCTCCCTCATTATCTCTTGAAAGCCTCTTTCGCCTCTTTTGCTTTTTTCTCTAACTTTTCAGCAGCTGTATTAGCAGCCTCTTTAGTCGCTTGCGCAGCTTTGTTGGCTTCTTCTTTGACCAGCTTAGCAGCCTCTTTCATTTCTTTTTTAGCATCGGCCATCACTTCCTTTACTTCTGTTTTGGCTTCGGCCGCCTCTTCAGTAACAGCAGCTTTGACTGTATCGGCAACAGCATCCATCTCTTCAGCCGCTTCTTCAGTAGCGCCCATTTCGGGGGCCACCGTCTCTATTTCAGGGCTTTCGGTTTTTACTTCTTTCGCATGTTCACATGAGCTAAGCCATAACATAGTGCTGGCAGCAAATAACAAACTGTACTTTTTCATTTTTTGTATAATTTTTATGTACCAAAAATAGCACTTAATCGATTAATTTCACTTTAAATAATTGCCCATATCGTGGAAGAGGAACTACATATATACCCTATTGGAAGAATGGAGCTGCCTATAGCCTTTTCAGCCAAAGACTTTACTAAAAATCTAAACGAAATAACGGTACTACCGCGTATCTTAGACTATTGCATTGAAAATTTAGATGCGGTTCATTTGCAAGCTAGCTACAGACAAGGTGGCTGGAGTATCCATCAAATAATACACCACATTGCCGATAGCCACATGAATGCCTTTATACGCACGAAACTGATGCTTACAGAAGATAATCCCACAATTAAACCCTACAAGCAAGACGACTGGGCTTTGAGCCCTGACGTATCGGAGGTGCCGGTGAATTATTCGATTACCTTAATCCATGCCCTGCATCATCGTTGGTTACAATTATTGTCTTCGCTGCGTGAAGAGCAATTGATGCGCACTTATTTTCATCCAGAATATCAAAAAACAGTGAGCCTGTGGCAAGTTGTACATACTTATGCATGGCATGGCAAACACCATGCCGAGCAAATTCGCCAGTTAAGGATCCGAAATGACTGGTAAAGATTATTCAAAAATAGCGAGGTAATAATCTTTTTTCCCTTTTTGTATGAGTAGGTATTTATTGTTGAGCAAAAGCTCGCTATGAATTATAAAATCGATACCGGATACTTTTTCTTTGTTGATACTCACAGCATTTCCCTGCAAGGCTTTTCGTGCCTCTCCCTTAGAACTATAGATGGCATGTTCGGCCAAAAAAGTTATTAAATCAGCCCCATCGGTATTGAAAATTGCTTTCGAGACCATTACTTGCGGAACGCCCTCCATGACTTCGAGCAATTGCCTTTCATTTAATTGCTTCAACTCCTCAACTGCCGACTTACTAAATAATATTTCAGACGCTTTTATCGCAAAAGCCAATTCATCGGTACCATGCACCATCATCGTCAACTCTTCGGCAAGGGCTTTTTGCAATACATATAAATGTGGGGCTTTGCGATGTTCCTCAATGAGTGCTTTTATGTCTTCAAGGGCTTTAAAAGAAAAAATTAAAGACATTTTCTCAGCTTCTTCATCTTTAAGATGTAACCAAAATTGATAAAACTTATAAGGAGAGGTAAGCTTAGGATCAAGCCAAATATTACCCCCTTCCGACTTGCCAAATTTACTTCCATCTGCCTTGGTGATCAAAGGACTGGTAAAGGCATAAGCTTCTCCACTGCATTTTTTACGAATAAGCTCTGTACCTGTGGTAATGTTACCCCATTGATCAGCACCACCCATTTGCAGCTGAACATTGTGGTTTTGATACAAGTGTAAAAAATCATAGCCCTGAATGAGTTGGTAGGAAAATTCCGTAAAAGAAAGACCTGTTTCTAATCGCTTTTTTACAGAATCTTTGGCCATCATATAATTTACAGTAAGTAATTTTCCAGCGTCGCGAATAAAATCGAGAAAGGAGAAATTTTTAAACCAATCGTAATTATTAACCATCACAGCTGCATTAGCTTTCCCTTCCGAAAAATCTACAAATTTGCTCAACTGCGCACGGATACCGGCACAATTTTTTTCAATAGTAGACATGTCCAGTAAATTGCGCTCGGCCGATTTGCCCGAAGGGTCACCTATCATACCTGTTGCGCCACCGACCAATGCATAAGGTTTGTGTCCGGCTCGCTGCAAGCGCATTAATAAAGTAATGGGCAAAAGGCTACCTACATGTAGGCTTTCTGCTGTGGGGTCGAAACCAATATAGGCTGCGGTCATGCCCTTCTCAAGGAGCTCCTCTGTACCAGGCATAATATCTTGCACCAATCCACGGGCTTGCAGTTCTTGTATAAATGTCATTATTGCAATATATAGTCTTTGAAAAAATTGCTCAAAGGTAAGTTTTATTCGTGTTGCCTTTATGCACTCTTAGCAGTCAATTTTGATAAACCCACAAATATCCTGTAACCCTAGCCCTATTAACAGCACCTTTGCAAGCATGAGGCTTTAGCTGTATTGGATGTTTATGCGTGCATATCCTTTAAAAATAACGACAATGACATTTAACTAGTGCTCATAATGAACATGGGCCAAAATTTCTGAGCACAAAAAGGGAACACTAAGCATGAATTTGATTAACTTAGTAGTCTATAATATCATACAGCACTAAAGAAAAAAACTCGTGGCGACCCAATATCAATGAATGAATTGAGGCTCAACATTTTTTTAAAACAGAAACAAAAAATAAAATGACGCTTAGAAAACTAACTTTTATTGCCTTATTACTCTTCACGGCGCAATTTTGTGCCGCTCAAAAGTATATCTGTAAAAATGGGCATGCCTCTATTTTTTCTGAAACACCCGTTGAAAATATTGAAGCCCTTACCAAAGAACTCAGCTCAATATACGATAGCAAAACAGGCGAAGTAGTTATAGCCATCCCTATCAAAAGTTTCAAATTCGACAAGTCGCTAATGGAAGAACATTTTAATGAAAACTACCTAGAAAGCGACAAATATCCCAAGGCTATTTTTAAAGGAAAAATTATTGAAGCATCTACATTAGATATCTCAAAAGACGGCACTTACAAGGTAAATGCCGAAGGTAAATTAACGATTCACAATGTTACGAGAGACGTTAAAATACCCGGCAGCATCAGCATCAAAAAGGGCATTATAAATATGAACGCTACATTTAGTGTTCGTTGCGCAGACTATGCCATAAAAATCCCCAAAATAGTTCTGGTAAAAGTTGCTGAAGTAATAGAAGTCACGATTAATAATAGCTATAGCCCGCTCTAAATTACTGAATCTTATATCTTTATTAATTTACAGAGCCCATCAGCCATTTTTCGCTTTCCTTTTTGAATACGCCAAGGAAGCTTCAAGCATTTTATGATTAAAAAATGGGATATCCGCTAAACTTTACAACTTTCAAAACCAAACTACTCTTTTCTTAAAAGCACCATGCCATGCTACAGGCAAAATTCAATAATGACCATTGCCCTAGGTATTTTGCTTAATATGTAATAGGATTAAGCCATTTGCCAATTTACCTATTTATATTTGCAGACTTTTAAATACAACTATGATACTTTCTGATACGCGCATCCTCGAAGAAATAGAAAAAGGAACCATTATTATTGAACCCTATGACCGTTCTTGTTTGGGCACGAATTCCTACGACGTTCATTTGGGCAAACATTTGGCAACCTATAGCGACAAAGAATTAGATGCCAAAAAGCACAACACCATTACGCATTTTGAAATACCCGAAGAAGGATTTGTATTGCAACCGGGCACCTTGTACTTGGGTGTTACCGAAGAGTATACCGAGACACATGCTCATGTACCTTTCTTAGAAGGCAAGTCCTCGACAGGTCGTTTGGGAATAGATATTCATGCTACTGCTGGCAAAGGAGACGTAGGTTTTTGTAACACCTGGACACTGGAAATTTCTTGTGTGCATCCGGTGCGTGTTTATGCAGGAATGCCGATTGGACAGTTGATTTATTTTCCAGTAGAAGGCGAGATCATCAATAAATACAATACCAAAGCCAATGCAAAATATACAGGCCGTACCATACAGCCCGTAGAAAGCATGATGTGGAAAAATAAATTTTAGAAAATACACTCGTCTAATCAAATACTTGCCACCTTAACAGGAGACAAAATGCATGAATTTTGGCGAAGAAGAAACCGCATTTTTCAAATTATGGCTAGGTAAAACAACTGTTTATCATAGCCTGTTTTCTGAAAGTCCTATTACCCCATGAGTACCATCCAACCCTATTTGCGCCTGAGTGGTCTTGAACCCCTTACCCTTCGACCCGAAACCAACTTTGTGAATGTTGGCGAAAGAACGAATGTAACAGGGTCGAAGAAATTTGCACGCCTTATTAAAGAAAATAAATACGAAGAAGCCCTATCCGTTGCACGCCAACAAGTAGAAGGCGGTGCACAGGTGATAGATGTCAACATGGACGATGCGATGTTAGATGGAGTGCAGGCGATGACCACCTTTCTGAATCTAATGCAAAGCGAGCCAGATATTGCGCGCATTCCCATTATGATTGATTCTTCAAAATTCGAAATCATAGAGGCGGGATTGAAATGCGTGCAGGGCAAGTGCATTGTCAACTCCATTTCGATGAAGGAAGGCGAAGCCAAATTTATTGAGCAAGCCAGAATTTGTAAAACATTTGGTGCTGCAATTATTGTCATGGCATTTGATGAATTGGGTCAAGCAGACACCTTAGAGCGTCGGGTAAGCATATGCGAAAGGGCCTATAAAATTTTGACTGAGCAGGTAGGATTTGCACCACAAGACATCATTTTCGACCTCAATATTTTTGCGATTGCAACAGGTATCGAAGAGCATAATCATTATGCTGTTGACTTTATCGAGGCGACAAGAATTGTGAAACAAAAAATGCCCCTTTGCAAAGTAAGTGGCGGCGTGAGCAATGTTTCCTTTTCCTTTCGTGGCAACGACCACGTGCGTGAAGCAATCCATAGTGTGTTTCTATTACATGCTATAAAAGCAGGGATGGATATGGGCATTGTGAATGCAGGACAATTACAAATTTACGATCAAATTGAGCCTCAATTACGCGAACTCTGCGAAGACATTGTACTCAATAAGAGGCCGGATGCTACAGAGCGTTTAGTAGCTTTTGCCGAAACAGTTCAAGCTACAGGCAAAGAAATCATCAAAGACGAAACCTGGAGAAAGACTTCAGTTGAAGAAAGGCTAAAACATGCTTTAATAAACGGTATAACAGATTATATCGACGCAGATACAGAAGAAGCACGCTTAAAATATCCGCGCCCCTTGCATGTTATCGAAGGGCCACTCATGGATGGCATGAATGTAGTAGGAGATCTTTTTGGGAGTGGTAAAATGTTTTTACCACAAGTGGTCAAAAGTGCCCGTGTAATGAAGAAAAGTGTGGCTTGGTTGACCCCATTTATTGAACAAGAGAAATTGGATAATCCCCTAGCATTGCAAGGTGGTGCTGCTAAAATTTTATTAGCCACTGTAAAAGGTGACGTACATGATATTGGCAAAAATATTGTGGGAGTTGTTTTGGCTTGTAATGGTTATGAAATTGTAGATATGGGCGTGATGGTCCCTGCAGATAAGATATTGGACAAAGCACAAGAAATCGGAGCAGACATTATTGGTTTAAGTGGATTGATAACCCCTTCGCTCGATGAAATGGTGCATGTGGCCAAAGAGATGAAACGCCGGGGTATGACCCAACCATTGTTGATTGGAGGAGCCACTACTTCACGTACTCATACTGCTGTTAAGATTGCCGAACAATATGATCATGGCGTGATTTATGTGTTGGATGCTAGCCGCTCTGTACCCGTGGCAGGTAGCCTTTTGAGTGAAGAGCAAAAGAAAGATTTCCTGAAAGAAACGAGTGCAGAATATGAACGTATCCGTGTAGATTATGCTCACAAAAAGACGATAAAAGAGTATATCAGTTTTGCTGATGCTCAAAGAAACCCTGTAGCCATCGATTGGGAGGGATATACTCCGCCTGTACCCACTTTTTTGGGCAGCAAAGTTTTTCCGGATTATGACTTAAATGAAATTAGACGCTATATTGATTGGACGCCCTTTTTTATTACTTGGGAAATGAAGGGGCGCTATCCACAGATATTGAACGACGAGCATTCTGGTGCTGAAGCTACCAAATTATTTAAGGATGCCAATGACCTGTTGGATAAGATCATTGCAGAAAAATGGCTCACCGCAAAAGGAGTGCTTGGCTTTTGGGAAGCTGAAAAAATAAGTCCAGACACCATTGTATTAGCCAACCCTAAAGGGGATGGCAAAGAAATGCGTTTAGAGTCTTTGCGCCAGCAAATAAAAAAGGCAGCTAGCCAACCCCAATTTTCTTTAGCAGATTTTATAGCACCTAAAGAACAAAATATTCCCGATTTTATAGGAGGCTTCGCTGTTTCGATTCATGGCATTGAATCTAAGCTCGAAGCTTATGATAAAGCGCATGATGATTATCACAAAATCATGTTGCAGGCATTGGCCGACCGCCTTGCCGAGGCTTTTGCTGAAGTACTTCACTTGCGCACGCGAAAAGAGTTTTGGGCATATGCTCAAGACGAAGACATTGCCATTCCCGATTTAATCAAAGAACAATACCGAGGGATTAGACCTGCCCCAGGCTACCCTGCTTGCCCAGACCATACCGAAAAAATAAAACTTTTTGATCTGTTAAACGCTACAGAAGAAGCAGGCATAACACTTACAGAATCATTGGCTATGTATCCAGCAGCGTCAGTATGTGGCTGGTATTTCAGTCATCCACAAAGTGGTTATTTTGGCATTGGGAAAATATTGAATGACCAGCTAGAAGATTACGCCAAACGCAAAGGAATGAACATTGAAGAAGCCGCCAAATGGCTTGCACCAAATCTTGAAGAACAATAAAGAAATGACTGAAAAAACAAGGGAATACAACAAGGGTTTACGATTTTTAGCCAACACGTTATCGGTGTTGCTACACCCCGTATTTATGCCCTTAATGAGTTGTCTGCTTCTGTATTATGCCCTACCCCAAAGCTTTGTAGGCATTAAGCCCAAAGTATTGACAGGCTGGCTCGGCATGATGCTGATCAACACCATCATGTTCCCTATCATTTTGATGCTCTTACTCAAGGGGCTTGGATTTATCAAAAGCATTTATTTGCGGGACGTAAAAGAAAGAGTAATCCCCTTAATTGGAACAATGGTTTTTTATTTTTGGCCCTATCTAGTTGCTAAAAATGTGGCTGCCCCAGAGGCCGCGCGGATTTTATTACTGGGGAATTTTTGGGGAATAGTTGTTGTATTTGTGTGTACTATTTTCTTTAAAATAAGCCTGCACAGTGCAGGTATTGGTTCCTTGCTGGGTTTTGTGGGGATATTAATGATCATGAGCAAATCAATACTGCTGTACCCATTAATAGTTGCCCTAATAATGACGGGGCTCATATTATGGGCAAGAAGTTCTACAGGCGCGCATAGCAATAAAGAACTAGTGTTGGGACTGGCTGTGGGATTTGCTGCGCAATGGGCCGCTTACCTTTATTTATAAATGCCGAGATTTTGCTCTTTACGGTAACTGTAAGCAGCCATCACCAATAAAATAAGCCACAACCAATGCGACAATATTTTTGTCACAAAATGAAAAACATAGGCCTTTGGAGCGGGGATAATATTGGGTTTAGAATAATTCACTTCCGAAAACTTTATGGCAATATTGGTTGAATCCAAAGAGGTGTTGGCATAAAGCTTATACAGCTCGCCAGCTTCAATAATTTTCGCTAAGCTTTTACGACCTCCAATGGCACTAAAATCCGGTTTCAGATTTGCATCAACAAAATACCACTCACCATTTGCTTTGGCCTCTAATGCATAATGACCCTTCAAACCCACCTTTCTGGTATCAATCCCTAATTGTTTACAACAAGCCATAGTAACAATAGACACTTGACTGCAGGCTGCTACATCATCTTGAAGAATATCAGCTGGAATTACTTTAGCAACAAGGTCGTTCCAAATAAATTTACCAGCAAATACTGCCATCCAATTATCATGCATACCATATATCGCATAGGCATGGTGAAACCGCTGCCTCAAAACCTTGGTTAATATCTCCAATTGCTCCTTTTGATCTTGCATATCATGAGCATGCTTTTGCACATAGTAAACAATCGATTCCACTGACTGAAAACGAGGAGCCAATTTTGGATTAAACTCTAGATCTTTTTTATAATTTTTGTTGGCGTAGACAGGATGAGCGACCCGAGGCAAATCAGCACCAAAAGCATTGATAAAATTATCAGGCAAAAAATTAAAAGAAAGTGTAAGGATAGAAGCAAGGAGAAGCAACCAAAAAGCTAGAGACTTGGGAAAAATAAGCCGCACCAAATATTTTTGCAATAGCGGATGTTGTAAAAAGGATTGAACTGGATTCTTAAAATTAAAACTCATTCTATACGTTTGGATCCTAAGCAGCTTGGGTTTCACAAAAATCATATCCACATTTCAACAACTTATAAGATTCTTAAAAATAGTTATCCTACAACAATTTGAACCTTGGATACAATCGAAGGCGCAAGTTAAGCGATAAAGACGGGAATCGAATAGAGCACAAAATGAACATGATGTTAATTAAAATTAAAAAGGCTCTTTTGAATTACCGACTTTTCACCGAACTATTATTGAAAAGCATAACTAATACCCTATTCTTAATTACTTTTGATGCTTCACAAGAAAATTATCTCTATGCAATTAGCTTTTTGGAAAAAAGGAAAAGACAATACTGCTAAAAAGAAAAAACCCGTTTGGAGAGAGTGGTTGGATGCAGCTGTATTTGCGATTGTTGCAGCCACTATTATTCGCACCTTTTTTATAGAGGCCTACACCATCCCTACACCATCTATGGAAGGAAGCATGCTGGTCAATGACTTTTTGTTTGTCAGCAAAACTGCCTACGGACCGCGCATTCCCAACACCCCCATAGCCTTTCCTTTAGTGCACAATACGATGCCTATCACCGGTGGAAAATCATACACTGAGGCTGTTCAATGGGGCTATAAACGCCTTCCTGGATTTGGCAAAGTAGAGCGCAATGATGTGGTGGTATTCAACTTCCCGAATGGGGATACTGTAGTGGCCGAAAAAGCGGATAGAGACTATTACGAAATATGCCGCAATGAAGGTGGCAGAGAGGCTGTTCATAATATGTACACCATCATTACACGACCTGTAGACAAAAAAGAGAATTACATCAAACGCTGTATTGGAATACCTGGTGACAAAATTCAAATTGTGGATGGTATCGTGTATCTCAATAATCAAAAAGGGGAAATTTTCCCTCATTCGCAATTGCACTACATTGTAGAAACGAAAGGCACTGGCTTTTCAGAAGAGTTTTTAGAAGAAAATAAAATTCAACTTCTCGAAGCTTCGGGCAATATGTATCGCCTTAATGTACCCAATGACAAATTGGATATTCTGCGCAGCTCATCTAATGTAGCTAATATAAAACTCGAACAACTCCCTAGTAAATCTACCGCTGATATGGCCTTTCCGCAAGACCCAGCAAATTTTCAATGGAATAGAGATAATTATGGCCCTTTTGTAGTGCCCAAAAAAGGGGTAACTGTTAAGATTACTCCTCAAAACATAGCTATGTATCGCCGTATCATTGCCAATTACGAAGGCAATACTTTGGTAGAACAGGATGGGAAATTTATCATCAACGGAAAAGAAAGCAATTGCTATACTTTTAAAATGGATTATTATTGGATGATGGGTGATAACCGCCATGACTCTGCCGATTCGCGCTATTGGGGCTTTGTACCCGAAGACCATGTGGTGGGTAAAGCCTCTTTTGTGTGGTTGAGCTTCGAGGGCAGTTTATTCAACCTTCGCTGGAGTAGATTACTACGCAGTGTAAAAGCATTGAGCCATTAAATCTACCAAATATTATTATAAAAAATGGCGCTTCACTATTTGTTTGAAGCGCCATTTTTTTGTCCGAACTTTACAACAATCAAATATCATACGAGGATGAGTAAGAAATTTTGGGTAATCAGCTACTTTGCGATAATTGTATTTGGAGCATGTGGCAATAGCGGTGAAAAAACTATAGGTGATTTCAAAACGGGAGATGCAACAACAGCATCAGCGGCCGAAAATATCTTTAAAGAAAAATGCTCGATGTGCCATAATATCAATGAAGATAAAATTGGTCCGGCACTGGCCGGTACTTGGCTGCGTTGGGGAAAAGATGCTGAAAAACTAAAAGCCTTTATTAAAAACTCGCAAGCATATATTAATACGGGAGACCCTTATGCTACAAAGCTTTACGAAAAATGGAATCGCTCCAATATGCCTGCATTCCCGAACTTAACGGACAAGGAATTGGATGCTTTAGTGGAGTATGTACAGTAAGCAAAATTGGTTATAATTAGGTAATTTTTACTTAACAATTACATAATAGGGTATTTGCTTTATGGAAATAGATAGTGCGCTAACATTGCATTCGGATATGATGCAAGAACTACCAGAAAAAATTTTGATTGTAGATGACGAACCCGATATTATCGAGTTTCTAAACTACAACCTCAAAAGTAAAGGCTACCTTACCGAAACGGCAAGCAATGGTGTTGAAGCCATTCGCAAGGCAAAAACATTTCAACCAGACCTCATCTTGCTAGACATGATGATGCCTGAAAAAGATGGTTTACAAACCTTGCGTGAGCTGCGTGTAATGCCGGATTTTGAAAAAACACCTGTTATTTTTCTTACTGCCATGCGGGATGAAAAATCAGAAATTACTGGCCTGCAAACAGGTGCCGATGATTACATCACCAAGCCTATCAAGCCAGAATTGCTTGCTACTCGTGTAAACGCAGTGCTGCGCCGAATGAAGAAAGACCGTGAGCAAGAAGAGAAAATGATATTGGGCGATTTAGAAATCAACAAAACCAAATATTCTGTTACCTATAAAGGTGTGGAGATTATTTTGGCTAAAAAAGAATTCGAATTACTGTCCCTCTTGGCCTCAAAACCTGGCCGTGTATTTTTGCGTAACGAGATTTTGCAACGCGTGTGGGGTTCTGAAGTGATTGTGGGTGACCGCACCATTGACGTGCACATTCGTAAAATTCGTCAAAAATCAGGGGTTGATTTTATCACTACCGTAAAAGGTGTAGGATATAAGTTTGAAATGGAATAATTTTACTCCATGCCCGATTTGTCTTTTAGTAAAAACAGCTCTCCTCGCCTACTTGCATTTCTTAGCGCCTTAGTGGTGGCACTTATAGTGTCTATAATCAGTTTATTGTTTGTGCCCGATGTTGCTACTTCGGGCATTATTTTTGGCGTTACTTTCTTCAGCACTTTTGGCATGTACTATTATACGGTAGAGCGCTTTATCTACCGAAAAATAAAACTCATTTATAAGTTTATCTACCAAACAAAGGCAACCAAGAGAGAAGAGTTTTTTCATAAAAATATTTTACCCCAAAAATCAATTGAAGAGGTTAATGCCGATGTGCAAGAATGGGCAAAAGAAAAGCGCGAGGAGGTAGAGTTGCTGCAACTCAATGAACAGTTTCGAAAAGAATTTTTGATGAACCTTTCGCACGAATTGCGTACACCCATTTTTACGGTACAAGGATATGTAGAAACCTTATTGGGTGGGGCTATGGACGATGCAGAGGTGAACAAAAAATTTCTGTCAAATGCCTCAAAAAGTATAGATCGATTGGTGCGCTTGGTAGATGATGTGGATGAAATTTCAAAATTAGAATCGGGCAGAACGCCTTTGGCTTTTGAGTCTTTTATTATTCAAGAATTAGTGAAAGATATTTTTGAAGAATTCACTTTAAAGGCCGAAGAAAAAAACATCAATTTAGAGTTTAAAAAAGGCACTGAGGGAGGCTTAAAAGTGTATGCCGATAAAGGAAAAATAAAACAAGCTCTCGTAAACCTCATTGAAAATGCCCTGAAATATGGTAGTGAGAATGGCACAATCATCCTGAGTTTTTACCAGATGGATAATAAGCGCGTTTATATAGAGGTATCTGATGACGGCCCTGGAATTGCAGAAGAACATTTACCCCGAATATTTGAGCGTTTCTACCGAGCCGACAGAAGCCGAAACCGCACAATCGGTGGCACAGGCTTGGGATTAGCCATAGTGAAGCATATTATTGATGCCCATGGCCAAACCATAAATGTGCGCAGCAAATTAGGGGTTGGTTCTTCTTTCGGCTTTACTTTAGATAGCAAGAACAACCTTTAGTTTTCAACTATTGCATTCAGAATCATTAATCTTCTAAATAGCCAAATTTACCGCTATTAAAATCAATTACAGCTTGCCTTATTTCCTCTTGGCTGTTCATTAAAAAAGGTCCATAACTAGCAATAGGCTCGTGGATAGGCGCACCACTAAGTACAAGTACTCTAGCATCTGCGCTGGCCTCTAGACTTATATCAGTGCCCACATTTTCAAATAAAGCAAAATGGTCTTGCGCTGCCTTATCTGTTTGGTTGATCAAAACAGATCCTTCTATTACCAACAAGCCTGTATTATACTCGGCAGGAAAATGGAGGTCTACTTTTCCTCCACTACTTAATTGAATATTGTATAATTCTATCGGAGAAAATGTACTTGCAGCGCCTGGGGTATCTTGGTAATTTCCAGCAATAACTTCCACACGAACCAGGGGCGAATGATGGGTGCTCCTTTGAATTATTGCTCGAGTAAGTGCCTGGTATTTGGGCTCGCTCATTTTATCTTTTGCAGGCAAGTTGACCCACAACTGTACCATTTGAAATAAACCCCCTTTTTTACTAAATGCTTCTTCGTGATATTCCTTATGCAGAATGCCTGAAGCTGCTGTCATCCATTGCACTTCCCCTTCCGCAATAATACCCTTGTTACCAAAGCTATCGCCATGGGCAATTTTGCCTTGATAAGCAATCGTAACCGTCTCAAAACCCCGATGCGGATGAACACCCACCCCCCGAGGAGTTTCACTGGGACTTAATTCCATTAGAGCATTATAATCGAGCATGAAAAACGGACTCATTCTTCGATTACTGATATTATATCCACTCGGAAAAAAATTATGGACTTTAAACCCATCGCCGACCATATGTGCCGGCGCTGGTGGCAGTATTTGTTGCACTTTTTTTATAGTCATTTGCGTGCTTCAGCTTTTAGCAAATGTAAGCCACAATTTAAACGACAACATCAGAAATACTTTTTGTAAATGCATAGTGGCTATAAAGAGTAAAAAAGAACTAATTGTAGAAAACGCTATTCGCTAACGAATAAGGGTAATATCACCCTTTTGATCATAGTCCTTACCGAACCGATCCTTTAGTCCAATCATCCAATAATAGACCCCTACTACTTGGTCTTGCCCTTTATAGGTGCCATCCCAAGAGTCTGAAATATTCTGAGTACTAAAAATTTCTTCGCCATAGCGATTGTAAATCCTAAAATACCTAAGGCTTTGATAACCTACCAACAAGGGCCTGAATCGATCATTGGTGCCATCTCCATTAGGCGAAAAAATATTGGGAATAGCCAGATAAGGATTAGCTAATACTTGAATTTGAATAGTATCATAACCCAAACATCCGCCATCACTTTCTACGGCAACAATATAGGTAAAGGTCCCTGTATCGGTAAAAGTACCTGTGGGGTTATAGACATTAGGGTCGGATAAAAAAGTACTTGGCATCCATCGATAATTACCATTAAGTTGCCCTTTAAAATCAATGCGCTCCCCAACTACAATAACAGTATCATTACCCACATTGGGTTTTGTGGGGTCAATTAAAATTTTCTTGAAGACCGTATCCAAACAGCCCTGGTTGTTGCTCGTAATAAGCCCTACATTGTACAATCCGCTATAGGGAAAAACGTGTTGGGCATTTTGATTATAATCCAGTTCGGTATTGTCATCAAAATTCCAAATCCATTGCTTAATCGGATAAGTAGAGGTGGATAAATCAGTAAAATTAATGGTATCACCAGGGCAGGCGATGCTGGGCGCGCTGAAGTTAGATATGAGTTTGGGATAAACTTTTACAAATCTTGAAATACTATCTGAACAGGTTGTTCCTTTATTGACATAGAGTGTAACGACATAAGTGCCAGAATCGGGATAAGTAAATGTGGGCATAAATGCATTAGACGTATCGCCGCTAAGTTCTTCAACACCAAAATCCCAATGATAGGTCATAGCACCTATACTTAAATTATCAAATTTCACTGTTAGATCGCTACAGTTGACAATATAAGTGTTGAACTCGGATGAGTATTGAGGAATATTAGCAATAACCGCTTTGGAACAATTAGTAACCACAAATTGAAATTCTCGGGTAACAGTATTGATGATTTTCCCATTTCGCCATTCATGGCAACAAACGGCCACTACAAAACGACCTTGTAAATTGGGCGTCCCTGAAATAAGCCCTGTTTTGGGATCTATTTGTATTCGGGGGTTACCAGCCATTGGAATGCTAGCGCTAAAGGGACTTCGGTAAATTACGGGATCGTAAAAATAATTGGGATAGCCTTTTTTTTGCTTTTCTGGAGAATCGTAAGATTGACAAAATTCATAACTCAGTGAATCACCATCAATATCTGTTGCACTATGGTCATAAACCAAGGGGTTGTTTACACAGATTATTTGTGGTGGAAAATTTTTGAAAACAGCACTACTGTTGCAAGAAGCTACTGAATTTGGAGGTATGGTACAAGTGTAGGTTGCACCGGTATTAAATGGATTGACTATATTGAGCACACTTCTGTTGCGACAACAATCTTGGTAGATTACTTTGTATCCAACAGGGCTTGCATTTAGCGTCAGAGTAAATTCAAAATCTAATCTATTGAGACAAGTCTTTGGAGGATTGGTCACACAGTCATTTTGGAAACCAGGAGGAATTACAAAACCAGCTCCATTCACTGCATTTAATTCTCGCTCATCAACGATTAAATTATTACCTGTAAAAACCCTTATATAGGCAGGATTATCACCACTAATAGCGCCAATCGTCCCCCCAATACAATCTCTATAAATAGACAATTTGATTTGATATCGATTGGCACCAAGACAAACATAAGTGGCATCACCGCCCACGATATGTGTAGCACGAAGCTTTGTGCTAAAAGCCATTAATAAAATAATGAGCTGAACAAAAAACAGTATGTGATGATGCCTTTTCATTCCACAATTTAGTCATGTCTTTGCCAGCAATAAGCGGCAAAATCCATCAAATCTTTCATGAGTTTTTTAGGTGTTTCGAGCATAGCCATGTGAGCTTCTTTTTCGTAAACACTGACAAAGTTAACACAAGCAAGTTGAGCAACATCTAATTCTTTGCTAATATTTGCCAAGGGATCTTTAAATCCTAAGATATTTTGCACGGGATAATGTGCTTTTTTGATGATTTCTGTTGTATCCTTTCGTTCCATTATAGCTTTATAGAAGGCTATTAGACTCCTGTCATTAACTGCTAATGCTTCTGAAATTTGCCTTTGAAGCATTTCAGGATTTTGTTGGTTAAACTCTTCAGGAAAAAGTGCGCGCACCATTTTTTTTAAAAACATGCTCTTCCCCCCATTTTCTAAAATAGAAACCGTTTTTCGCCTTCCCTCAGCCCTTGCTTCTTCATCGGGTAAAGAAGAAGAATGAATAAGCGAAAGTCCTACTAATTTTTCAGGGTATTTACTTGCAAAGGCAAGACCCATATAGCCACCCATGGAGTGTCCAGCATATAGTACTTTATCAACTTTTTCGTTTTCAAGGATATCGTTAAAAGCACTGGCCAATAAGGCCATTGATGTTTCGTTATCGCACAACCAATCACCTTCTTCTTCAAAAAAATTAGGCAATATAAGGGTATAGTATTGGGAAAGTTCTGGAATTAAAAAACGCCAAAGTTGCACATTAGCGGGAAAGCCGTGCACCAAAAACAATACAGGACCAGCGCCCGTTTTGTAATAGGTGATTTGATCAAAGGTCTTATTGTTTAATTGTATTTTAAGCATGTGCCATTTTTCTTTTTTGAAGGGTGTAGATGTTGCCAAAAACAAGCAATAGTAAGAGCATTACTGGGAGCATTTCAGGCAATAATAAACACTGTACTGCACTAATGTGCAAGATGAAAGACAACACAATACAGCACATAGCAACAAGGGCATATTTGTATTGTTGTTGTCTAAAAACAAATAGCAAATTAGTAGGCAAAACCCAAAGTAGATTAAAGTTATTCTGGCAAGTTTGATGACTTGTGGCGTACCACATGATTAATATCAGCAAGCCTAAAAGACCCGTAATAACAAGTATTGCGTTCGATAAAATCTTTGCCATTACTCGGAGCTTCGGAATAGCCAATGAAACAATAAAAAGGACCAACAATCCATAGAGCACAATCAATACGGAATAATCTGCCTGGCGCACAGGCTTAGCCTCGTCAATTATTCTTTTAGAGGGCTGCGTAAACGCTTTACCATTAAGTGTTGCCTTTGTAAAGGCATCTTTTAAATAATCGGGCAAAAACATAATTTGCTCATTGCTCATCTTGACATCAATTGTACTACCCAATAATATATTGATACCAAACCTTTCCCAAACATTATACTGCAGGTATTGATTGATAATATCTCTGAAAGTCAAACTTTTTTTATCGGGCAATACATTAGGATACTTAAATGCAGCACCATGTGTTTGCGTGAAAATATCACGTATACGGGTAGCACAATTATCAAAGAAAAAATCATACCGATACGCTCTGTTTTCAGGCAACATATTCCTAAGCAAATACTGCTGTATTTGTCTTTTTTCTGGCTCGCTAGTAAGTACAATTTGCTCATCCACCCAGCGGCCCTCCATATTGTATTCTTGAATAAAATCTTCGTAAGGTCCAGCCGAAAGGTAATAAAGCAAGTTGCCGCGCATAAATTTTATTTCAAAATCCTTATCATAACCGTCAAATGTGCCGTAATTGTATACCATATCGGTACCTTCATTACTATCAATAATACGCACACCAGAGTGCCCAAATACAGTATAGATTTCATCCCCAGTACCACAGGTTAGCAAACTAATTTGAATACCTTTTTGAATACTATCTTGCTGTGCATTAACTGGGTGGGCAAAAAACAAATAAAGGACTACTGTTATAAAATAAAATAAACGCATAAACGGGGAGGAGTGTTTGTACAATTGCACTTGATAAAATTATTGTAAAAATATTGCCTTTAAGGCACTTCAAAAAAAGTAATTCATTTAACTGCAAAAAGAAACGCCGCTACAAAATGCAGCGGCGTTTCTTTTTTTTAAAAGGCAAATTCTAGTGGGCTACAGTTACGGAAACTGTACCTGTTTTACCTTTGTTATCGTGTATTACAACAAAGTAATTACCATTAGGCAGTTTGGTAAGATCCATTGTTTTTGAAGTTGCATTCTCTACCAAAACATTCATCACTCTTTGACCAGTTACGGTAAACACATCTACCGAAGCGTTCATTTTCTCTGTACCCCAATCAAGAGTCAAAACACCCGTAGTAGGATTAGGGTAAATAGTCATTTCACTCATGTTGTAAGGGCGAATCGTTAACAAGGAAACATTGAGCACATTTGATTTAGAACCAGCACATCCACTATTTACAACCACCGCATAATAATTACCTTGCTTAGTAGGATGGAATGTAGGACTAGTTGCGCCAGGGATTAAACCATCAGGACCATACCATTGAATGCTACCAGAGATGCTCGATACCAATAATGTTCCAATCAGTGAAATTACTGGAGCTGGAGGAGTGGCTGAAAGTGTAAGCACTGTTGGTCCCCATAAAATAGAATCAACACTATTACAAGATGCTGGCGTAACATTCATTTTACATACAATGGTATCTTTGTCAGCAAAAGCAGCACTAGCGTAAACTGAGCCAAATGCAGCAAGACTACCGTTTTTATACCAAGAAATTAGAGGACTTCCACCACCATCAATAGCTGTTGCGGTAAACTCTAATAGAGAGTCTAAACAACCAGGATTGGTTCCTCTTGTTATTGCAACAGACAAGCTAGGCTTAAAGCGAACATTACGTTTTACTACTATTTTATTAGACCAAGAGGTGTCACCAACACCAGCTACAATACAAGGGTGATTAGAAATCACTCTACATTGAATTGTATCATTATTGTTCAACAAAGATTCGGTATAATCAACCATAGTAGCAGCAGCAACAGCGGTGTTATTGCGGTACCATTGGTATGTAGGTGCAGGACCACCATTTAGGGGTGTAGCGGTAAATGTAATAGAGCTGCTATCGCAAGAAGGAATTGAACCTGCTGTAACAGCAATTGCAGTTGTCGGAACAATTGGTGCAAATGAGATAGTGATGGTATCAGAATTCACCGGTGTAACAGAACAAGTTCCTGCGCCTCCAGGTGTTACCCTGCACCATATTCTATCGCCAGCAACAAGGGTACTAGTTGCAAATGTATCTACGGAGCTACCTACTACTACACCATTTCTTCTCCATGAATAAGTAGGTGCAGCACCACCGCCTGATGCATTTACCTTGAACACCAGGGCCAAACCAGAACATCCAGGATTAGTACCTGCTATAAGTGTGTTTTTTGCAGAGGCAGGTGCTGTACTCGAAACTTTTAACTGAATAAGATTAGACTCTGAACTATCACTACCACAAGATCCTGTGTAGAATATTTTACAAGAAATGATATCGTTATTGGCAATAGTTGAAGAAGTAAAAGTACTCGTGGTAACACCATTTCTTACACCATTAACATACCAACGGTAGGTAGGCGTTCCTCCTTTTGGGGTTGCGGTAAAGGTAACCGAACTTCCCGTACAAGATGGATTTGAACCTGCTGTAATTGCAATACTAACAGAGTCTGCACTTGTTCTATCTTTAACATAAACACCATAATCTTCAGCTTGTGCATTATTAGCATATGGTCCGCAAGGAATATCGGCAATAGATGCTCCAAAATTGTGAGCAACGACACGCATGCGCAACCATGTACAAGTAGTAGCTGTTGTAGGAATAGTAATACTACCTGTATGAGCAATTGTACCTGAGGTAGCTCCTGTGTTACTAAAAACATTTTCTCCCGCATCCACAAAATCGCCGTCATTGTTATAATCAATATACACTTTCACTACTTGTCTGCTTCCTCTGGTTTGAAC
>JAIXWS010000092.1 GCA_027491165.1 Sphingobacteriales bacterium
AGTTGCTCCGCGCAAATACCAATCATTTTTACACCACGAGCCTTTAATTTTTCGGCTTTATAGGTTGAGTCTAGAGCGGGGATTTCCTTCATACAATGGCCACAGGTAGGATCCCAAATAACAATCAGCTTATATTTAGCTTGTATTTTGGAAATGGTTACCTCTTTACCTGAAGTGTCTTTCATGGTAATATCATAACCTACTTTACCAATAAGATTTGGACGAACATCATTGGCGTGTTGCCTGTGCTTTTCAAGTAATTCGTTGCTCAACCAGCTAGCATCACCTTTTTCATAATAATTATCTACGAGATGCACATACACCTTGTCCATACCCATTACTTTACTGTCTTGGCTAAAATTAGCCAACCAAGATAGAGTGTAGTTAAACATATCGCCTGTACCGCGTGTTTGGGCCAATATCCAATCAGCTTCTTTGATTACGGAGTCTGGAACTGGAATCACTAATTTCTCAAAATATTCAGTAATACGAGCATCAAAAATGGGTGTATTGATTAGACGAGCTTCTTTTAAATCATAATTATCCCAATAATGACTTTTGTAAAAATTATAGGCATAGTCTTTATCTTCTTTTCCATCTGCAGTATAATGTTTTCCTTCAGGCACTTTAGGTAACTCTAATCCTTTAAAAATTTTAGCTAAAAGGCTATTAGGATTTTTGGCGACGAAATCATTCCTATAGCTTATAAGGGATTTCATTTTAACACCCATTTTTTCTTTAATGGCAGCACTATCGACACTGTTTTTGGCAAAACTCAATTGGGTCATCAATTGCTGATGCTCATCTCCTACTGATCGAACAAATTCTTCGTACTTGACAAATGATTCATTATCGGGAGAATTTTGAATCTTCAATCCTTTACTGGGCAATTCTTTACTGTTATCAATGGTGATGACAAGGTCATCGCCGTTGTTCAATAAAAATTCAAAATAAGTTTTGCGGTCGGATAACATGATAAGATACATGCCTCCAGTGATTTTTTTATCACTCTTTAATACCGAAGCACCCATTTTATCGAGTTTCCCCGAATCGGTTTTGTAAATAGTGGGCAAGGGCTTGGCAAAATAATGGGCCAAAAAATAAGACGAATCCTTTATGTCCTTGAATTTTAACTGAATTTTGTACCCATCTTTTGCAAAGGACTGCAAGCATAATGCGCCAAGCAAAAAACTAAGTGAAAAAAGTTTTTTCATAGGGGTGTATTGTTGTTTTGTTAATAGTTTGGTGAAAATAGTTGATTTGCAATTACCAGCATCAAAACTTTGTTTTCAGGGCTTTAGATTTTTAAGTTGGTTGCCAAAAATACTTTTGTTCCTGACCACTAACCAATTTTATACCCTTAATTTGCATTTTATTAACCACTCAAACACTCTTTTTTGGCAAAGAAAAAACGAATAACCCTTCAAGATTTGGCCATTAACACTTATGCTGCAGAAGGTAAAAGCATAGGCAACATGGCCGATGGCAAAGTAGTATTTGTAGAAAATGTGATTCCAGGCGATATAGTAGATGTGCGCATCACCAAAAACAAAAAAAGCTATGCCGAAGGAAAAATGACCCGACTTATATCACCCTCTCCTTTACGTGTAACGCCCTTTTGTAGTCATTTTGGTGTCTGTGGTGGCTGTAAATGGCAAATGCTACCTTATAACAAACAGCTCGAATACAAACAGCAACAGGTAGCCGACCAAATGCAGCGCATTGGGCATATTGCTTTACCCGAAATGGAACCTATTGCAGGAAGTGCTTTACAAACTTTTTATAGAAACAAACTAGAATTTACCTTTTCGAATAAACGCTACCGCACCATTGATGAAATCAATATTTTGGGCGATGCCGAAGTACCCCACGAGCAAGGTTTAGGTTTTCATGCTCCAGGCCTTTTCGACAAAGTAGTACCAATTGACTTTTGTCATTTGCAAAACGAACCAACGAATAAAATCAGGAATTTGTTGCGCGAATACACCACAGTACATAATCTGCCTTATTATGATTTCAGAGCGCATACAGGTTACATGCGCAACCTAATGATTCGAGTGAGTACAACTGGCGAAGTTTTAGTCAATCTGGTATTGAACGAAGATGATGAGGCAACCAGAAGACCCATGCTAGAATACTTATTGAAAGAAGTACCCGAGATATCTACACTTTGTTACACCATCAATACCAAATGGAATGATAGCATTTACGACCTAGAGGTGCATACTTTCTCGGGCAAAGGTTTTATTACCGAAAAATTAGAAGAATACACCTTTAATATTTCTCCGAAATCCTTCTTTCAAACCAATACTACCCAGGCAGAAAATCTTTACCGCATCACGAGAGATTTTGCAGGGTTGACGGGTAAGGAAGTTTTGTACGATTTGTATTGTGGCACCGGTAGTATTGGCATTTTCTGTTCTAAAAATGCTCGAAAAATAATTGGTATCGAAGTGGTGGAACAGGCTATTGAAGATGCCAAACTCAATGCTGCTCAAAATAATATTAACCACGCACTCTTTTATGCCGGTGACGTTTCGGCTATTTGTACCGATTCTTTTTTTGCTGAGCATGGTAAACCCGATGTAATCATCACCGACCCTCCACGTGCTGGGATGAGCGAAAAATTGGTGCAACAGTTATTGAAAATGCGTGCACCTAAAATCGTGTATGTAAGTTGTAACCCAGCTACCCAGGCCCGAGATTTGGCTTTACTTACAGTTGATTATACAATTACAAGAATGCGCCCTGTAGATATGTTTCCACATACACACCATATCGAAAATGTGGTACTGTTGGAATGGGCAAATTAAAATTCATGGACAAATCCAATATAAAAGCACAAAAGGGACCAGATGGTCCCTTTTGTGCTATAATGATGAATAAATTAGCTCATTAATATTCATTAAAAAAAGCCATACATGTCCTTTTCCTTTTTACTTTCGGCAATCTTTGCTTTTTTATTGGCATAATCACATTCCATACACACCTTGGCGCGCCATAAATTAGCCTTTCGGAATGCTTCTTTAGGCTTATTAACGTTGCATTTTTTACACACTAAAAAATCTGGCTCGGGAACACTCTCTTTGGATAAAGGAGTGAGGGTGATTTGATGCGACTTTTTCATACTCTAATTTTGTTTCAGATGGTAAATATAGATTATTTTTTGCTTTGGTTTTAGCTATTTTCCACCAAGTTTTCCCCAGTTTTGTATTTTTAACCTTATCATTACATATCAGTTATCAATCAATGAAAATGTTTCAAAATTTGCCCCAAAAACATAGGTCTGCAGATATCAGTATATTCAGTGTCATGAGTGCCTTAGCCTCACAACATGATGCCATCAACCTTTCTCAAGGATTTCCTGATTTTCCGATAGATCCCGAACTAGGTGCTCTCTTGCATGAGGCCACTGTCAAAGGCTGGAATCAATATGCCCCGATGACTGGATTGCCCCAATTGCGAGAAGCTATTGCTGCCGATTTTAAGAGAAGATATGCTGTCAACCTCAATCCTGACACAGAAATAAGCATTACACCAGGAGCCACATACGCAATTTACAGCGCTTTTTCGGCCATATTGGGTCCAGGAGACGAGGTGATTGTATTGGAACCAGCCTACGATAGTTATATCCCCAATATAGAAATGAATGGCGCTAAGGCCGTACCCGTAAAACTAGTACCGCATACTTTTGCACCCGATTGGCAAGCCATAAAAGACGCCATTTCAACCAAAACCAAAGCCATAATCATCAATACCCCTCACAACCCTACAGGCAGTATTTGGGCCCATAAGGATTGGAATCAACTAGCCGATTTAGTGCGGGATACCTCTATCTTTATCTTGTCGGATGAAGTATATGAGCAATTGATATTTGATGAACAAAGCCATTACAGTATAGTACAACACCCTGAATTAAGGGAACGTAGTTTTGCTGTTTTTTCCTTTGGCAAGGCATTTCACAATACAGGTTGGAAAATGGGCTATTGTATCGCAGCACCTATGCTAACACAAGCCTTTCGCAGACTGCATCAATTTTTGGGTTTTAGTGTAAACACACCAGCACAATTTGCCCTAGCTCAGTATCTAAGCCTCGACAAGCGGGAAGCGCCCAACACATTATTGCAAAGCAAACGGGATTATTTTTTAGAATTGATGAAAGAAACCCCTTTTACACTGTTGGCGCCAGCTGCAGGTAGCTATTTTCAACTCGCATCTTATGCCCATATGTCCGATTTGCCCGATACAGCCTTTGCAAGATTATTGACTGAAAAATATGGTGTTGCCACCATACCTATTAGTGCTTTTTATAGCGATAAACATGACGATAAAATCTTACGTTTTTGCTTTGCCAAAAAAGAAGAGACATTGAAAGCAGCCATAGAAAGGCTAGCTAAAATTGATTTGTAAATGATTTTTTACAAGCTTTTTGAGCTGGAAGGAAATGCCCCCAAAATGGAAAAAAATGATAAGCAAAAAATGTAAGGCTAATAGTCAATAGTGACTTATTGAATTGAATTGAATTGAATTGAATTGACTGCAATAACAAAAAGCCCAATCCATACTGGACTGGGCTTTGAAAATAAGGCAAGCTCCAAAAATTAGTCTGTAATATTGTCTTTTATAAAAGGAATCAATTCTGTAGAAATGGTAGAACGCAAAGAATCTACCGCATCGATAGCGATTTTAACTTCCATCTTTTTGAAGTAAATAGCAGAATCTAAAGGCATTTTAATAGCACTCACAGCTGAATCCACTGCATTCATTCTCGCTGTTAGTTTGGTATCCAAACTAGCTTTTTTATCCAAAACGAGGTCTTTAATGCCATAACCCATTGAACCCTTGTAGCGTCCCGTATACACGCTTTTCAAAGAGGATATATTATTTTTGATATCAACAATAGAAAGATTAGCGTAGGGTGACTCTACAATAGTAGAATCTACAGCATAAAATGGTGCTCCTAAATTATCTGTTACAAGACGAGAGCATAAATCATTCATACCACCAACCATTACCGTAAACAAGTCTTGTTTTTTCTTAAAAGTGGTACCACCATTACCCGCAAAAATAATTTCAGAACCATAATTTTTAGATCCGGCAGACCATTCATTAAATAGCGCAACGCTATTATTGAGAAGATCCTTAGCAAGGTTAAATAGATATTTTCTTTGTCTGAAATCTATATCATTAGCAGGTCTATTGCCATTGGAACCATACATAACATACTCCATTGCATGAAATCCACGAAAATTCTCACTTAGCTTTTCAACATCGGGCATATCTAATGGATTAGAACTAGCCAATAATGCGTCAAAATCTGCTGCTTTGGCAGGCCAAGTCTGCATTCTGCTGTTGTATTTGCCATTTTTAACAGGTCCAAAATGAAAACTTTCGGTGCGTTCCCAAGCTACTCTAGCATTTTTCCAAGCGGCTTTTAGCAGAACCAAATCAGACGAAAATCCTGAGATATAGTAATTTTCAGATGCGGCTTTCAATTGTAACATTGAATTATTTAAATCGCTATAGGCAGGGAGAGCTACATCTTCGGCGAAATTATAAATGACGCGCGTCTTCAATTCACCAAAATCTTTAGGCTTTGTATCCGTTTCCGTTTTTTTACAAGAGCCCATTAGGAGTACTGAAGTTGCGGTAAATAGTAAAATTTTACTTTTCATAAAAAATGTGATGTTGATAAAAAATGTTAGTTGTCTTATTCTTTTGGATACTGAAAAAAAATCAATTTAACGTACTCAGTATTTTTATAAGGCCTAAAGATATTATATTTCTCAAAAGTCAATAAACATTTTCTTAAAAAAGTGAAAAGAAAACATAGCTCTACGAAAATCAGAAATCAAATATACATTTGCCATTCTTAAAAGAACGGAACAAAAAAATGGCAGAACAAGAAGTAATTTATAACGAAGACAGTATTAAATCCCTAGATTGGCGGGAACATATTCGGCTTCGTCCGGGTATGTACATTGGCAAATTAGGAGATGGGAGCAGTATGGATGATGGGATTTACGTCTTGCTCAAAGAGGTATTAGACAACTGTATCGACGAATACATGATGGGCCATGGCAAACGCATTGAAATTAAACTTGATAACGGAGTAGCTAGCATTCGCGACTACGGGCGAGGGATTCCATTGGGTAAAGTTGTCGATGTGGTAAGTAAAATAAATACAGGGGCCAAATATGATAGCAAGGCATTTCAAAAATCTGTAGGACTGAATGGCGTGGGTACCAAAGCAGTGAATGCCCTCAGCAATAAGTTTTTAGTAAGCTCTTTTAGAGAGGGTAAAATGAAAACAGCCGAATTTGAACGCGGTGTTTTACTCAAAGAACATAAAGAGGTTGCTACAACAGAACCGAATGGAACTTTTGTAAGCTTTACGCCAGACGATACTATTTTCAAACATTATAAATACATTTTCGAATACGTTGAAAACCAAATTTGGAACTATTGTTTCTTGAATGCAGGCCTACAAATCAATTTCAATGGTCGGAACTTTATTTCAAAAAATGGCTTACTGGACTTATTGCAGCGCAAAGCAAATCCCGAGTCCATGCGTTATCCTATTATTCACCTCAAGGGAAATGATATTGAGGTAGCCATAACCCATACAGGTGATTATGGAGAGGATTTGTACTCATTTGTGAATGGACAACATACCACACAAGGCGGGACACATCAAGGTGCTTTTCGAGAAGCATTTGTAAAAGTCGTTCGCGACTTCTTTAAGAAGGATTATGATGCGGCAGACGTGCGCCAAAGTATTTGTGCAGCCATCGCCGTAAGGGTTCAAGAACCTGTGTTTGAGAGCCAAACCAAAACAAAATTGGGTTCGCAATCCGTTTCTGAAGGAGGACAAAGCATGAAAGCATTTGTACTCGATTTCTTAGCTAAAGAATTAGACAATTATTTACATAAAAATCAGTCCACCGCAGATGCAATAAAAAAGCGCATCGAACAAAGCGAACGCGAGCGTAAAGAATTGTCGGGCATCAGGAAACTAGCCAATGAAAGGGCTAAAAAAGCTAATTTACACAATAAAAAATTGCGTGATTGCCGTATTCATTACAATGGCGAAGCTCCTGCCAAAAACAAAGAAGAATATGTTTTAAAACAAAATGAATCTACTGTATTCATCACCGAAGGAGACTCGGCTAGTGGCTCTATTACCAAAAGTAGAAATGTAGAAAGTCAAGCAGTTTTTAGTCTTCGTGGTAAACCATTAAACTGCTATGGGCTGACCAAAAAAATCGTCTACGAAAACGAAGAGTTCAATTTGCTACAACATGCTTTGAATATAGAAGAAGGACTTGAGGGCTTGCGCTACAATAATATTGTTATCGCTACTGATGCCGATGTGGATGGCATGCATATTCGCTTGTTGATCATGACTTTTTTCCTCCAATTCTTCCCCGATTTGGTGCGTAACGGGCATGTGTATATTTTGGAAACACCTTTATTTAGGGTTCGAAATAAACAGAAAACAATTTATTGCTATAGTGACGAAGAACGTCAAAGAGCCATTCATGAATTGGGTAATAAGCCAGAGATTACCCGATTTAAAGGTTTGGGAGAAATATCACCCGAAGAATTTGGCAAATTCATTGGTGAGGATATGCGTAAAGTACCCGTAATGTTAAGCCAAGATACACAAATTCAAAAATTATTAGAATATTTTATGGGTAAAAACACTCCAGATCGACAGGTTTTCATCATCAATAATTTGGTGGTAGAAAAAGACCTTGAAGAAGAATTACTGGCTCTAAAATAACTGAACAATTACATGTAGCTGCAGCCGAAAACATCCATGTTTTCGGCTGCATTCGTTTGTTGGATAATAGAACCTTTTGAAGGCTAAAAAAGCTTAGTGATCCAAACGATTAAACATGCTGCACAATTAAAAAATATAAGGGCAATCCAATAGTAATGTTAATCGGAAAAGTTACCGCCAAAGCCATGGGCAGATAAAGTCCTGGATTAGACTTTGGCACCGTAATCTTCATCGCTGCAGGAACAGCTATATAAGAAGCGCTAGCTGCTAACACGGCAAAAATAAATCTATTGGTAATATCATCAGTAACAAACGAACTTAAAACGGCAAATAAACATCCATTAAATAAGGGGATGAATACTGCAAAGGCAAAAGGGAAAAAACCAAAAGCAAAAAAGGACTTGAGTTTTTTGCCACTAGTAATACCCATATCTAAAAGAAATATGGCCAAAAAACCTTTGAACAAATCATTCGTAAAAGGCTTAATGCCTTCCGCTTGCTTTGCATCGGCCAGAAAACCGATCGCCAAACTACCTAGTATTAATAAAACACTTCCATTGGTCAATGAATGCTTCACTACTTGAGGAATTTTAATCCTATTCGTTGGATCCTCCTTTTGAAATAGGGAAATCAATACCAAACCTACAATAATAGCAGGTGATTCCATCAAGGCCATAATCGCAACCATATGACCATGCAGTGCTAACTGTTGTGAATCGAGGTAAGAAACGGCGGTTACAAAGGTAACGGCACTAACAGAACCATAGGCAGCAGCTATAGCTCCTGCATCATAAACACTTAATTTTCTTTTAAGAATAAAAAAAGTATAAAAAGGTATGATGGCAGATATGAAGATACCAAACAACATGGACCAAGCAATTTCGCTCGTAAAACTTTCATGTGATAATTCTTGCCCCCCTTTAAAACCAATAGAAAATAGCAAGTAAAGTGAGATAAATTTAGAAGAATTGGGTGGAATTTCTAAATCACTTTTGAGATAAACAGCCACAATACCCAAAACAAAAAACAACAAAGCTGGATTGGTTAAATTTTCGAGAAGTAGATTATAATTCATAAGGCTATTTTATGCAGAAAGGAATACTGTTCCAAAACATCTTGGCTTTTATTCCCTCAGATTATTGTGTACTTAAGTTTGGAATGCAAATTTGTAGTTTAATATTCATTTAAATTCATTTATCTTTGTAATAAATTCCATAAATTATTTTTATGAATTATACCTTGAATCAACTCCAAATATTTTTGAGCGTTGTAAAAAGCCAAAGCGTTACAAAAGCCTCAGAAGAATTACATTTAACCCAACCTGCTGTTTCTATTCAACTTAAAAATTTTCAAGAACAATTCGAAATACCCCTTACAGAAGTAATTGGCAGAAAAATTTTCATAACCGATTTCGGAAAGGAAATCGCCATAGCTGCGGAGCAAATTCTCAATCAAGTATATGCCATTAACTATAAAACACTTGCTTTTAAAGGCCAACTATCAGGTCGCTTAAAAATATCAGTGGTATCAACGGGAAAATATGTAATGCCCTATTTCCTTTCAGATTTCATACAACAAAATGCGGGTGTAGAATTACTAATGGACGTAACCAATAAAAATAAGGTTATTGAAAGCTTGGAGCATAATGAGGTAGACTTTGCTTTGGTCTCCGTACTGCCTACCAAAATGAAGATTGAGAAACTGGATCTATTGCACAATAAGTTGTACTTAGTAGGAAATGCCCAAGCAACTTTTAAGAAAAAAAACAAATCAAAAGCCATATTTAATGATCTGCCCTTGATTTACAGAGAAAGCGGATCGGGTACACGACAAACAATGGAACATTTTATTGAAAAAAACAAGATCAAAACGCTCAAGAAATTAGAGCTTACAACGAATGAGGCTGTAAAACAGGCCATTTTAGCGAAACTTGGTTATTCAATTATGCCCTTGATAGGTATTAAAAGTGAATTACAAAATAACGAATTACAAATTATACCAGTAGCAGGTCTGCCTATCAAAACTACCTGGAGTTTAATCTGGTTAAAAGGCAAAAAACACTCACCTGTATGCCTTTCCTTTCTGGAGCATTTACAAAAAGAAAAAGAAGCGATAGTCCATAATAACTTCAGTTGGTACGAAAACTATTAGTGGATATTTGTGTAAGAGGGGAAAATCGAAAAAAGCTAAATAAAATGATCCAAAACAAAAAAAACCTGCAAACAAATTGTTTGCAGGTTTTTTTTGAATAGACTTATTAATTCGTTTTCATTTCGAATGGCAATAGCATCATCGACTGACCATTCATATTGCTTAATTTTTTGAGACGCACCAATTCCTTTGCTTCATTACCTAATTGATTAACCACTGCAGCAGAGACTGCATCTTGGGCTGAGCTACCTTTAAACATTTTCAAAAAAGATTTGAACTTATCCACTTTTTCAGGATAAGTGCGTATTTCATAATCTTTGATTTTAGCTAAAACAGCAGCACTAGCAATAGCGCGATCCAAATTACCTAAGGCATCAACTAAGCCATTTTGCTTCCCAGCAATACCTGTCCACACGCGACCTTGGGCGATAGAATCTACTGCTGCTTCGGTCATTTTTCGACCATTAGCCACTCTGCGCTTAAATAGGGCGTAAATCGAATCAACGCCCCTCTGCATCATAGCACTTTCCTCAAGAGACATGCTACGTGTAGCATTGGGAAAGTCGGCATAAGGCGCGTTTTTCACCTGATCGAAAGTAATACCTAACTTATTATTCATTAATTTTTCGGTATTAAACATCATCGAGAAGACACCAATACTGCCCGTAATAGTAGTAGGCATAGCAAAAATACTATCTGCAGCGCAAGCAATATAATAACCACCACTGGCAGCTACATCACCCATAGAAACCACAATCGGTTTCTTTTGATGCAATAATTGCAATTCGCGCAAGATGATTTCTGAGGCTCTAGCGCTACCGCCCGGGGAGTTGATACGCAATACGACGGCTTTAATTTTATCATTATTGCGCACGGAACGGATGGTTTTGGCCATATCCACATCGGTAATTTCATAATCACCATTAGCTTCACCATCACTGATTTGCCCCTCCGCAAAAATGACTGCAATGCGCTTGTCACTATCTTTTTCATCATTATCGCTATCTATATCAGAAAAATCACTAAGACTAGCAAAGCTGATTTCCTTGTCCGTTTGTACTTTTAATTTTGCCTTCATCATTGACTCTACTTCATCCCAATACCGAACAGCATCGACGATTTTATATTTTAAGGCATCCTGAGGAAACTGAATGGCACCTGATTGGGCTAAAGCATTTACAGCAGCGGCATCAGTATGGTTGTGTGCAGCAATAGCGGCAGTAAACTCATTCCAAATATCGGTTTGAATGGCAGCTACTTGCTGACGGTTGGGTTCACTCATTTTGTCGGCACGAAAAGGCTCAGTAGCGCTCTTAAATTTGCCTGCATAAAAAATTTGAGGTTCAACCTCTAACTTGTCCAAGGCATTTTTGAAAAATGTCAATTCGGTATGCAATCCCTTCAATTCAACATCTCCAGCAGGATTGACAAAAATACTGTCTGCCGCAGAGGCAACATACAAGGCACCTTGGGTAATGCTTTCGCCATAGGCATATACAAATTTACCTGATTGTTTAAATTTCAATACAGATTCTCTTATTTGTTGTAAGGTGGCAAAGCTATTGGGACTGGGTGCTAGCTTGATGTATAAACCCTTAATCTTATCATCTTTGGCTGCAGCCTGCATTGCTTTGGCGATTTCATAAACACCCGATTCTGATCCACCACCACTTCCCATAAAGGAAAAAGAATTTTCCTCGCCTTGCTCGTGAAAAGATTCACTAAGATCTAGTTGCAACAAGCTATTTTCTTTAACGCTAAGCTTGTTTTCATCAGTACTATTCATAGCACTAGTGGCTAATCCAACAATTGCACCAATAAATAAACCGATGGCGATTACACTGGCTACAATTACACCCAATAAAGAGGCAAAAAACATTTTAAAAAACTGCTTCATATAAACTACTTAATTTTTTTGTTGGCACAAAGGTATCAATGTTTATATCTTCACCGCAAATTAAATCGGTCATAAATCGGTGAGTTCTATTTACCTACTTTTAGGGGGCAACCAAGGTAATCGTGCCCAAATATTATCCCAAGCCAAAGCAAAGCTCGAGGAGGAATTGGGCCCTATCATGGCCTACTCTCCTCTATACCAAACAGCTGCTTGGGGCAAAACCGACCAAGCTGATTTCTTGAATCAAGCCATCCATATCGATACTCCTTACAGCCCAATGGAATCTTTAAACATCATCCATCAGATCGAGGATATTTTGGGGCGAAAGCGAACAGAACATTGGGGGCAACGAACAATTGATATCGACATTTTGTTGTATGAAGAGCAAGTTGTTCAGAACACAAGATTGGTGGTTCCGCATCCAGAACTGCATAATCGCCGATTTGCTTTAATTCCTTTATCAGCCATTGCAGCAGATATAGTGCATCCTATTTTAAACAAAGCAATTGGGCAACTTTTACTGGATTGCCCTGATAAGCTTGAAGTTTTTTTGCATAAAGACCCATGATTTTTAGTCCATTTGGGTACCTTTGCGGCATCTTAATAACGAAAAAAAGGAAGGTTCACTATGCGCGTGTTACACAACCGAATTTCGAACGAAGAACTGAAACGTCGCCTCTACGAAGAAACAGAGCCTCGTACCACAGTATCGTTCTATCAGTATTTTTTTATCGCCGAGCCACAGGCATTCCGCGACAATCTCTTTATACAATTTGAAGCCCTTAAGGTTTTTGGAAGAATCTACATTGCTAGCGAGGGAATTAATGCACAGATGAGTGTGCCTTCAAGCAATTTTGAAGCCTTTAAAGAATCCTTGTATGCGGCAGACCCTGCGCTAAATGGCGTTCGCCTTAATATTGCAGTGGATGATGATGGTAAATCTTTCTGGGTTTTGCGCATGAAAGTAAGAGAAAAAATAGTAGCCGATGGTATTGAAGATCCTACATTTAATATGGCTAACAAGGGCAAGTATTTAAAAGCTGCCGAAGCCAATGAAATGATGGCCAAGCCCGATACAATAATCGTGGATATGCGCAACCATTATGAATTTGAAGTGGGACATTTTGAGAAAGCGATTGAAGTACCTTCGGATACATTCCGACAACAATTGCCTATGGCCGCTGAGATGTTATCTGATAAAAAAGATAAGAATATTGTGATGTATTGCACAGGTGGCATCCGCTGCGAAAAAGCGAGCGCCTACATGTTACACCAAGGCTTTCAAAATGTATACCACATAGAAGGGGGGATTATTGAATATACCAACAAAGCCAAAGAAGAAGGATTACCCTTATTGTTTAAAGGCAAAAACTTTGTCTTTGATGAACGACTTGGCGAACGCATCACGGATGATGTCATAGCCGAATGCCATCAATGTGGCGCCAAAGCAGATACCCATACCAATTGTAAAAACGAAGGCTGTCATCTACTGTTTATTCAATGTTCGGAATGTGCTACCAAACATGAAGGTTGTTGTTCAGAGCCATGCCAAGAAACCTTAAAACTCAGCGCCGAAGAACGTGCTGAATTACGCAAAGGAAAAGACAATGGACAAATGATTTTTAGTAAATCTAAAGATCATCCCTTACGCAAGCACAGAGATGAATGGAAAAAAGAAGCGAAATCATAAAAAAAAGGGGCAATATTTGATATGGCCCCTTTTTTTTATTGCTTAAAAATTTGCTGTTGATAAAGACCATTAATCGAAACATAATAGAAACCTGGAAGCAAATGTTCTAAATCGATGCTTATTTCTTTTGCAGCAATACCCTCCTTAGCATAAACTTTTTGACCCATGGTATTGTGAATAGTGATTGTTTCTAAAGTACCTTGCGATTCAAGATTAAGCCTATCATAAAGGGGATTGGGGTATATTTTGTATTCTACCCTAGCCTTTTCGCTGATGACTGAAGGCACTTTAGGAAATGGAAATATAAATTTGGCTAAAAATCCATCATCAAGGCCTGCATGGGTATTTTGGTGTGATGAAGCTGTAGCAATACCACTAGTACTTTTAGTTAATCCACAAAGAAAAAGCTGTTCTCCTGAAATTGAAATATGCGAACCGTAATCGGACAAAAGACCGCCATAATAGCTAGCCCATTGCCTTTGGCCGCTATCATTAAAATGCAAAAGTATCGCATCATATTCGCCACCCAATGTCTTTTGGTATGCAGAGTCTGAAGCAATGTTGAAAATACTATTGCTCATTCCGGCAACAAAGACATCCTTCATCCCCCTAATTTGCACATCATAAGCCACCTCCTCACCCAAAAAACCATAATAGGTACCCCATTGTCGGATACCATTTTTATTGAGCTTAGCTAAAAAGATATCATAAGGGCCACCAGCCCAAGCGCTTTGGTATGCACCAGGGCTAGCAATTTTATCGGTACTAAAAGTAGCGCCAGCCAGGTATACGTTTAAAGAATCATCTACAGCGGTAGCATAACAAATATCGGAAGCTGAACCGCCATAATAAGTGGCCCATTGTCTTATTCCGTTTGAATTAAACTTTGCTACAAAGCCATCTGTACTCGTACTGCCAACACTACCACTATAGGCCGGCTGATGGGTGCCTGATGTAGCAATACCTGCAGGGCTAGGAGTTTGTCCACTGATATAAACATTGCCCAGCCTATCCGTGCTTAATTTATATATCCTCTCAGCCAATACACCCCCGTAATAAGTTGCCCATTGTCGCACACCTGAACTATTAAACTTTGCTAAATAGGCATCGTTCCAATCTGTACTGGCTATTGTTGGCTGATGACTACTAAGAGTAGCTATACCAGAAATGCTGTTTGTATGCCCACCAAGATACACATTACCCATATCATCAGTAGCTACATAAGCATCGGCTTCTTGATTTTCGCCACCATAATAAGTGCCCCATTCCAAGGCCCCTTCCAAAGTAAATTTTGCCAAGAAGGCATCCTGCCCAAAACCAACATGCGAAAAAACAGCTTGATGAGACCCAGTTGTTGCAATACCTGAAGCACTGGTAGTGCTTCCCGATAAAAATAGTGCAGATTTACCCAAGGCTAAGGCTGCACCAATATCTCCACTAAAACCGCCATAATAAGTGGCCCATTCCCTTAAACCGTCCTGCGTCATCCTGAAAATAAAAGCATCTTGACTTGCGCTAGGATTAGTCGCTTTATAGGACCCCACAGTGGCTATATTACTAGTACTCATCGTTGTACCTGCCGCATAAATAGCGTTACCATTTGTTTTAATCATATTGATATTATCTGAACCAGTACCACCATAATAAGTAGCCCAAACCAAGCTAGGATCGATGATTAATTCGCCCTGAAAAGCGGCCATTTGATAGGATAGTTGTTGTTGATTTAATACAAATTTGGATGAAATGTGCTTTCCCTTTTTTTGAAAGGATACGGGGGCAGATTCTTTTATTTCTCCCAAACTACACCGTGCAATTAAATTACCCCTTTGATCTATAAAGAGTGTATCCGCACCAGTATAATTCAATTTGATATCCGAAACTTTAGCGCCAGGCGACAAATGAAATTCATGTTTTAATTGTTGTCCTTCGACAAAAAGTACCCAATCGATATGGGGATAAATGTTTTTATACCTGATTCTCGAATATGAACTAGCCTTGATGTTATTGAACCCTTGTAGATGGTAATACTCATAGTATGGGCTGCTCACTTCTTTAATCGGCGTCACATTAGGGTTGGCTCCTTCCAGGGTAACTTCCATTCTTGACCAATCAACCCCAATATCAGCAAGTATAGTTGATGCTTGATTGGAGGTATTTACCTTCGAAAACTGATAAATTATTTTGTTGGACCCTATAAATACACTCAATCCCTTCGCAGAAGCTATTTTAAAATCAATGTCCTCACGTATCTGATGATATTGATTGTTAATTTGGCCTTTATTTTCAATAAAACACAAGTCGGCTCCTTTCAATGGGGCAGCTATTAGCCTCAGCTTACCGAACAAAAGGAAAAGACAAATTAAGAGGCAATAGACTTTAGAATTGAGATTCATGGCTATGGATTATATTCAAATATAAAGCTGAAACAAATCAGAGACCAACAAAGCTAAAGAAAACATTAGAACACCCTTAATTGCATGAAGCCCTAAACTTTTTCTATCCCTAATATTTACCTTAAACGCATAAAAAAAGAGACCCTAAGCCTCTTTCTTTTCCTTCATTTTTTTTACAATTAAATTAGTCACCAAACTAATTGCCTTCCATTTAGCATAACCCAACAATAACTCGGATGAAGCTTTCCCAACGAATTGCCTTGTCTTTTTGGCAAGTACTTGCTTGATCAAAAAAGGCATTGCGATCTCGACAACTGTATTCGCTAGTTCGGCATATGCAGAATTACCCATTAAGCTAGCAGTAAACGAACTGATCTTTTTAGCCAAGAATGCATCAGTATTTTGATCCTTATCCTTTTCTTCTATTAATTGCCGCTTAAGCTGTACATTTTTCTTTAAGAATAAACGTTCTGCACGCAATTCTTCAATGCTACTTAATTGTTTATTGTAGAGCATTATGCTTACTTTTTATCTGTTGTTGAAATCCGCGCATCCCCATCCGCCTCTTCTTCATCATCATACTTTTCGGTGAGAACAGATATGAACATATTGGAAAGTTTGGTTAGGATTTGCTTACGCAAGAGATACAAAAGCACCCCAATTAAAAGGTAAAAGGAAGCGACAATTAAATACCCTAAGCCATTACTACCCAAAAGCTCCGAAAAGAATTCTGCTATGCCCAGACCTACAAAAAGGAATATTCCAAAACCTAATAGTATACAAACCATTAAAAAGATAAAATTGCTCATGACACTTGAAACACGCTCGATAAAATCAAGCTGCATCAAACGTAGCTTGGTCTCTACGAGTGTGATTATTTTATCTTTCCATTTCTGTATTATATCCAGCAAAATATGAGGGTATTAGGCGTTAAAAATATCTTCTTCTAATTCTTTGCTTTTTTTGCTCAACTTATCTTTGAGATCACTAAATTTATCTTTAAGGTTTGCCAAATCTTCTTGACGCTTATCCTTATCGGTAGCTAATATGTAACCCAAAGCTGCGCCAATAGCTGCGCCTACAATTAAAGTTGCTACTGTTTTTCCTGCCTTTGCCATAGTTTAAAATTTTATGCGTTGATTCAATAAAACGAAGGTAGGATACACATTGCTAACATAAATCCAATTCTATAATTTTAAGATAAATCTCACATTAGCTGCGCTAAATAGGGGTTTTTTGATACGGCTTTTGAATTTGAATATAAAAGTCTATTTTTGCTCGCTTTTTAAAAAACACAAATTCAAACTATGGGCGTTTTAGTCAATAAAGATTCTAAAGTAATTGTACAAGGATTTACTGGTACAGAAGGTACCTTCCATGCTACACAAATGATTGAATACGGTACTAATGTTGTTGGTGGCGTTACGCCCAATAAAGGGGGCACTACACATTTGGACAGACCCGTTTTTAACACGGTAAAAGATGCTGTAAACCAAGCTGGTGCAGACACTTCTATCATTTTTGTACCACCAGCATTTGCTGCTGATGCTATCATGGAAGCTGCTGATGCAGGTATCAAAGTGATCATTTGTATTACAGAAGGAATTCCTGTTCAGGATATGGTCAAAGCAAAAGCATTTGCTGCTACTAAAAATTGCACCTTAATCGGTCCAAACTGCCCTGGTGTTATTACAGCGGAAGAGGCCAAAGTAGGCATTATGCCTGGTTTTGTGTTTAAAAAAGGTCGCATTGGTATTGTTTCTAAATCTGGAACTTTAACTTATGAAGCAGCTGACCAAACTGTAAAATCTGGAATGGGTATTTCTACTGCCATTGGTATTGGTGGTGACCCCATCATTGGTACAACAACCAAAGAAGCAGTGGAATTATTAATGAACGATCCCGAAACGGATGGTATCATTATGATTGGTGAAATTGGTGGTGGTATGGAAGCAGAAGCAGCAAAATGGTTGAAAGACAATATGCGTAAACCTGTAGTTGGTTTTATTGCGGGTCAAACAGCTCCTGCTGGTCGTCGTATGGGTCATGCGGGCGCGATCGTAGGTGGTGCTGATGATACAGCTGCAGCTAAAATGAAAATCATGGCTGAGTGTGGCATCCACGTTGTAGCTAGTCCTGCTGATATTGGAAAAACAATGGCTTCAGTTATTGGAAAATAATAAGCACAAAGTGTAATAAATATTTTGGTAATTGGGCTTCGGTTCAATTACCAATTTTTTTGAGTTTTACGTTCAAATTCTATTCAACAATGGTATACAATGTGATTGGTTTAATGTCGGGCAGTTCCTTAGATGGATTGGATATTTGTTTTGCGCAAATAGAAGAAACGAGGGGTAAATGGACCGCTCAAATATTAAATGCAGATTGCTATGCCTATGAAGAGAATTGGACGCAAAAACTGCAACATGCAAGGCAATTATCAGTTCCGGATTTTTTAAAATTACATACCGAATATGGGCGTTATACCGGCGAATTGGTGCATCGTTTTATTGCCGCAAATGAGTTGCAACATAAAGTACATTTTGTTGCCTCTCACGGTCATACCATACTACACGAACCCGATGCCCATACAAGCTTTCAGCTAGGTGATGGGGCAAGTATTGCCGCGGTATTAGGCTTGCCCGTCATTAACGATTTACGCGCATTAGATGTTGCATTAGGTGGCCAAGGTGCTCCCATTGTGCCTATTGGCGATAAGTTGTTATTTGGTGATTATGATTTACTGCTCAATATCGGCGGTATTGCCAATATAAGCATCCGAAAAGAAGATAACCAGTACATAGGTTTTGATATTTGCGTAGCCAATCAAGCACTTAACTTTCTGGCGCAAAAAATGGGTAAAGCCTATGATGAGGGTGGCACAATAGCTTCCTCTGGCAAAGTTCTTGAAGAGGAATTAGCCAAACTATTTAACAATGATTTTTTGGAGAAGACTGCGCCAAAATCTTTGAGCAACGAAGGCGCTATGGACATGGTAAAGGCTTTTGTAGACAATGAAGAATACGGCCTAGCCGACAGAATGAATACAATCGTTCAATTTATAGCAGAACAAATTTGCCGTTCGATTATACAGAACTTACCCATTGAAAATTTAGCCCACAGAAAATTGTTAGCCACTGGTGGTGGAGCCTTTAATAGTTATTTAATGCAGGTTTTATCCAATAAATTGGCCACATTGGATATAGAATTGACCATACCCGAAGCTCAAATTGTTTCGTATAAAGAAGCTTTGGTAATGGCCTTAATCGGCACTTTACGTTGGCGAGAAGAAACAAATACGATTGCTAGCCAAACGGGCGCTTCTAAGGATAGTGTTGGCGGTGCATTTTGGATAGGAGCCTAAATGTAGGCCTAATCAAGGTTTAAGCTATAAAGTGTGGAGCTTTCGGGGTTAATAGAAAAGCTAAACTAAATCGTCGCTAGGCGCGTTCCTTCTGGTTCGACTACCAATATGTAGGGCATACCCAACACTAGAGTATGATTCACCTCATCATGACCACAAGCAAAATTAAAAGCCAGAGGAAAATTGTATTCTTTGACTTTATCGCTGATAATTTGTTCCAATGTTTGACCAAATGGCCGGTCGGTATCCTCGATATCTGTAAAACTACCCACAAGTAGACCTTTCAATTTACTGAGTTGCCCTGAGCGTTTAAGATTGAGCAACATCCTATCGATATGATATAAATGCTCGCCTATATCTTCTATAAAAAGAATTTTATCGTCGGTATCTATCTGGGCATTTGAACCTGTTAAATGCGCCAGCATAGCCAAATTTCCACCTACAATTGTTGCAGTTGCCTGCCCTACTCTATTATATTCAGATGATGGAAAATGATAACTCAAAGCCTCACCCAATAAAGCTTTGCGCAAGCTAAGGATATAATCTTTTTCTTCCGTTTCGGGCTTGAATGCTCCGCACATCACAGAGTGCATTGTAGGAATACCAAACTGAGCTTGAATATGACTATGTAAGACCGTAATATCACTGAATCCACAAATCCATTTTGGATATTGTACAAATTGGGTAAAGTCAATTTGATCTATAATACGGCTAAGCCCATAACCACCTCGCCCCATAAGAATGGCATCAAGGCTCGGATCATCAAGCATTTCTTGTAAATCCGCCAAACGTGTAGCATCATCACCAGAAAAATAATGAAATTCATTGCCCACAGTTTTGCCCAAACGCGTTTTAAAACCCCATTTTTCTAACACGATAGTAGCATATTGTACTCTTTCGGCAGACACATAACCCGAAGGGCATGTAATACCAATTGTGGCGCCGGGCTTTAAAAAGGGAGGAATTTTTTTCAATGTTGACTGTTTAATGTTTATCTGGTTTGAATAAAAAGAATTTTCAATTTGCCATTATCACCTTTCAATTTCACTATATTTCTCTTCTACTTCTTGTAAAATGCCATATAATTCTTGTACATCCATGGTATTAACCAAGCGATTCCGAAAATCTTTTACGTGCGATAAACCTCTAAGATAATTGGCATAATGGCGACGCATTTCTAAAATACCCAAGCCTTCACCTTTCCACTGAATAGAACCATCCAAATGCTTGCGACAAGCAGCCAAACGCTCTTGAATAGTGGGCGCGTCAAGGGTTTCGCCCGTAGCAAGGTAATGTTTTACCTCTCTAAATATCCAAGGATAACCTATCGCAGCTCTACCAATCATAATGCCATCTACACCATAGCGCTCTTTATATTCTTTGGCTTTTTGAGGGCTATCAATATCTCCATTTCCAAAGATGGGAATTTTGATGCGTGGATTGTTCTTCACTTTAGCGATAAGCGTCCAATCGGCCTCGCCTTTATACAATTGAGCGCGTGTACGTCCGTGAATACTTAAGGCAGCAATACCCACATCCTGTAATCGCTCTGCAACTTCTTCAATATTTTTGGAATTATCATCCCATCCTAGACGGGTTTTCACCGTAACGGGCAAAGTAGTGTTGTTGACACAGGCTTTGGTAAGGCGCACCATCAAATCCACATCTTTAAGTACAGCAGCACCCGCTCCTTTACAGACAACCTTTTTTACAGGGCAACCAAAATTGATATCCAATAAATCAGGTTGCGTAGCATCTACAATTTTGGCAGAAAGTGCCATGGCCTCTTCATCGCCACCAAAAATTTGAATGCCTACTGGGCGTTCATAATCGAAAATATCCAACTTCTGCCGACTTTTAATGGCATCGCGAATGAGCCCTTCGGTAGAGATAAATTCGGTATACATAAGGTCAGCACCATAATCTTTACAAACAGCACGAAAAGGCGGATCGCTTACATCCTCCATGGGCGCAAGCAAAAGCGGAAAATCTGGTAATTCTATATTGGCAATTTTAACCATAATTTCAAGGAGCGAAGTTAAGCCGATAATCCATTCGGGTTACCATTTGTCTAAAAACAAAACGCATCGGAAAAGCTATATTTGTGTCGAGATTATATTTTATGGTATTGAGTACAGAGCAGATTATTGCACAAACAAAAAACTGGGTAAAAGAAATAGTGATTGGCTGTGGCTTTTGCCCCTTTGCCCATAAGGTATTTATTGAAAATACTATTCGATATGTAGTGATCGAGGGGACATCCCTGCACGAGCATCCTAGTCTTGCTTTATCGGAAATGCAACTTTTAGAAAAAGACACAACCATTGAAACGACCTTAATTATTTTTTCGGAGGCCTACCAACAATTTAGCGCTTATTTGCAATTGGTGCAACAAACAGAAAAACTCAGTATTCGGAAAGGATATGAAGGAATATTTCAGATTGCAAGTTTTCATCCAGAATATATTTTTGGTGATGCACCCGAACATGAGGCCTCCCATTATACGAACCGTTCACCATACCCCATGCTTCATTTACTACGCGAAGAAAGCCTGAGCAAGGCTATTTCTTTTCATCCAAAGCCAGAAGGTATACCCCAAACAAATATTGAATTTACCAATAAAAAAGGCATCGAATACATGAAACAACTATTAGAAAAAGTCATGAAGATGTAAGCGCCATTATTTCCTTTGGTAAATAGTAAACCAAGATATTTTTTGTTTTACCAAATACTGATTAAGGTCAATTAAAGGATTGGGTTGATCATCCTCGGAAAGCACAATCAAATCTTGATTGTGAAAGGTACAATCAAAATTGCCTTTAGATATTTTTTTATCCAACAGAAAATTAAACATAAAAGACTCGTCAGATAACCAAACACTTTGATGGGGGGCAATCTCTATTCTATCTTGGCTTAAGTCTTGCATAAAGGCCGCTGTATTCTGTCCATACAAAACAGTGTTGCTTAAAGATCTATTCTCTGCAAAAACCTTAATGGATGCTGCCAACACTAAAGCAACAAAAATGGCTTGCTGCCCCATTTTATTGCTTACAAACTGTTGAACAACCGCAACAGTAAAGAGCAAAAATAAAAGCAATGATAGCTGCATTTGAAATCCAATAGCTCTAAAAATGGGCACTTGCTTTGTTGCCCATACAATTATAAAAACGGAGGCCCATGACAATAGTCCAAACAAAAAAAAGGGCGCTAGGACATTGGTTTTTTTCTTGAAAAAAACCAATAGAATAAGGGGTATAAAAAAACAACTAAAGGCAAAAAAATCATGAAAAGCAGCAAATCCAAAAGTAATATCAGCAATATCCTTGGAGTAATACTTAGCCAATTGTTGTAAGACTTGTATTCGATCTAGGCCACCTCCTGCTACATACTTGTTAGCCAAAACAGCGTCTATACCAGAATAGCAAAAGACAGGTAAATACAGCAAAAAAGATAGCAAAATAATCAACAAGATTGCCTTCCAAAAATCAACATATAATTGGCGAAAATGAAGCATGACAACAAGGGAGGCCATAACCTCAAAAAGCAGCCAATAAAGAAAAGAAGGGATAGTATACAAGCCCAAAACATTACAAATGATAAAGACCAATAGCCAATGCTTTCTTATCTCCTTTTTACCGAAAAAATATTCATAAAAACAAACGAAAGAAAACCATTGCAATAAATAATAAAGTGAATAGCCTCGGGCTTGTGAACCAAATCCCCAAATCATCAATTGCTGCGCCAATAAGGCACTACACAGAAAAGAAATGAATTTATTTTGGATAATTTTTTGAATAAAAAGATAATTACTGCACATGAGTAAAACATAAAATATACCTGAAAGCACTCTACCCGATAGCAAATAATTCCCCGATATTTTACCCGCAAAATGATTGAGTAAATTGAAGAAAATATGATTATTGGGTAAGGGGTAATAAGTGAGTAAATGGGTTAAGGGTTGCTGTGCAAAATTGACAATGGAAAATGCCTCATCGGTACATAATGGTTGAAGTGCATTTCCATAAAGAAAAAGGCCCGAAGTCCACAATATAAGCAAGCCTATCCAAAAGGCAGAAGCAAGCATTTTGTGCTTTTGCTCAACTAATATTTGTCTTAAATCTACCCTAACAAAGGGACGCATTAAAAAGCCAGCAACAAAAAGGAATAAGAAAGACAATAGGCATAAAACATTGCCTTGCTGTTTTAATACATCTGTAAAAACAGTACTCGTAAACATTGTTTTACGATAAAAGGCAGGAGTGGTATTGCTATAATCATTGAGCAGAGCAACTCTACTCTGCAGCAAATAATACAAAGGAAAACACAAATACAAAATGCCTAAACAAAGGGCAATGCAAAGGGCTATTTTGTTGGTGCTTTTTTTCAAACGATTTAGAAATTTGAAATAATGAAATAAGGACAAAATGACTGATAAGTCTAAACCGTATCCATAAAGCTCTTTTCTACCTTATTAAAAATAACCGTACCCAAAAGGACCACTATCAGGGTAAAAACACCCGCATAAACCAAGCCCCCCCATGAAAAGGAGCCCCCACCTGCACCCAAAAATGCATAACGGAAGGTTTCAATAACAGGGGTCATTGGATTGAGCATAAGCACAGCCTTAATACCGGGCTTCATACTTAAAGAACTAATGGGATAGATAACAGGAGTAGCATACATGAGCAATTGAACAGCGAAGCTGAGCAAAAAAACAAGGTCGCGATACTTATTGGTCATTGCGGTAACAATGAGCCCAAAGCCCAAACCTAGCCCGCCCATGATCAATACCAAAAAGGGTAAAAGGGCAATAGTTGCATTGGGATGAATTAGATCAGAAGTAGTTAAATAATAAAGCCAATAGATAAAAAACAAAACAAATTGTATACCCAACTTGATCAAATTGCTAACAACAATGGACAAAGGCATTATTAATCGAGGAAAATAAACTTTGCCAAAAACGGAGGCATTATCCCTGAAAACAGTTGAGGTTTTGTTGAGACAATCGGCAAAATAGGCCCAAAGTGTTGTGCCCGCCATATAAAACAAAATTGCAGGCACAGTGCCAGTTTGGATACCTGCTATATTATTGAAAACAAACTGAAAGGTATAGGCGGTAATTAAGGGCTGCAGAAAAAACCAAATAGGACCTAAAATAGTTTGCTTGTAGGTAGCCACAAAATCTCTTCTCACAAGCAAAGTTAACAAGTCGCGGTAGCGCCATACTTCTTTTAGTTGCAAATCGAAAAGACTACTTTGGGGCTGAATCACCTCAGTCCATTGATCCTGTGTATAGCTATGATTTTTTTCCATTGTGAATCTCGTGCAAATATAGCAGAAAAGGAAGGATATAGCCTCGCAAATGTACTTTCGCAATTATTCTATTTTCCTTTATAAAAAGGACCAATTGTGGAGAACAAATTTGCTTTTACCAATAGTTTTGACCAATTTTAAAGCCCTTTTATAAAAATTTAATAAATGAAAAAATCATTGCTTCTATTGGCTTGCCTTTACGGTTTTGCCACAAATGCACAAAATAGTTATCGCTCTTATCTCAAAGACAATACGAGTTATCGTGAACATTCTTTGGACATCACCAAGATGAAAGTAGAGCTACAATTTGTACCAGAAAAAGGTTTGGTGAAAGGAAAAGTAAGTCATAGCTATACCGTGCTACAAAAAAATGTAGACTCTATATTTTTCGACGCTCCAGATATAAAAATATTGAAAGCCAGTATCAATAATCAACCTGTTGACTTCAAAAAGGTAAAAACAGGGATTTGGATAAAGCCCAATAAAACCCTGCATTGGGACGAAACGGGCAAAATCGTTTTTGAATACGAAGCCACACCTCGCAGGGGTATCTATTTTATTGGTTGGAATGTACCCGAAAACAAAGAGCCCAATCCATTTGCCGTGCGCAAACAAATATGGACCCAAGGGCAAGGCATTGATAATCGTGCATGGATACCCATGTATGATGATATGAATGATAAATTCATCACCGAAACGGTTATCACTTTTGACAAAGACTATGAAGTATTATCGAATGGAGTATTACAAAGCAAAACACTCAATAGCGATAATACCTATACCTGGCATTATGCCATGAGTAAACCGCATGCTGGCTATTTATTGATGTTGGGTATTGGTAAATATGGCATCAAAAAGACTAAAAGTGGGAATGGTGTACCTATGAATTTGTACTACTATCCAGAATTTGCCGACAGAGCCGAACCTACTTACCGGTATTCAGAAATGATGGTAGATTTTCTGGAAAAGGAAACAGGCATTGCTTATCCTTGGGAAAGCTATTCCCAAATCATGGTACAAGATTTTTTGTATGGTGCTATGGAAAATACCACCGCTACAATTTTTGGCGACTTCTTTAATGTAGACAAACGGGCCTATATCGACCGCAATTATGTAGGTGTAAACTGCCACGAACTTACCCATCAATGGTTTGGCGATTACATTACTGCCCGCGACGGACGCGATACATGGTTACAAGAAAGCTATGCTACCTATTACCCCAAAATGCTCACGCGTAAATTATATGGCGAAGATGAATACAATTGGCAACGCCGAATGGAGCATAATACAGCACTGGAGGCCAGTAAAAAAGATAGGAACCCCATCCGCAGCCAAGGAGGCACCGCTCGCGTTTACCAAAAAGGATCTAGCGTTATCAGTATGTTTAGTTATGTTTTGGGCGAAGAACAGTGGAAAAGAGCATTAAATCATTATCTAAAAAATCATGCTTATGCCAATGTTGAAACCAATGACCTACAACAAGCCATACAAGATAAGCTAGGATTAGATATGAGTTGGTTTATCGAGGAGTGGTTGCAGCATGGTGGTGAGCCACAATACAACATCAAGTATGAAGATGTAAGCATAAGCAATGGCCAAAGACAAACCAATATTTATGTGGCACAAACACATGTTCGTGATGAAGTAGTGGGTTTATTTCAAATGCCCATCGATTTTGAAGTGCATTATACAGATGGCTCAATGAGCAAAAAAACAGAATGGATAAGCGAAGCCAATACCACAGTTAAAGTACCCAATCAGGCAGCCAAAAGGATTGCCTATGTCTTATTCGACCCCAACTCTATGGTTTTAAAAAGTGTTGTGTTTGAAAAAGACTTTGAAGAATTGAGTGCACAAGTTTTAGATGCCCCACATATGCTGGATCGCTATGATGCCTTATTAGCACTAAAAACATTTTCGATAGAAAAAAAGAGAGACTTGTTGATGGAGCTGTTCAAAAAGGAAGAATTCCATCAAATGAAAACCGAGGTAATCAACCAATTGATTAATGATGAGACAGTAGCGAATAGCCTACAAAATGGATTTAATAGTCATAAATCATCCACTAAACTAGCGGCCATTAAGGGTTATAAAGGCAAAAGCAGTTCTTGGAAAAAGCTATTTGTAGCAGCTTTAGAAGATTCAAGCTATGATGTTGTATCAGCGGCATTGGAGCATTTATGCACCCATTATCCTAGCGAATCAATGACTTTTTTAAGCAAGACAAAAGATGTGATGGGTATGAATAATAGCGTAAACATCAAATGGCATGAATTAGCGGCCAGTAATGACCATAACAAAGAAGAGAGTTTGAATAGATTGGTATTTTATGCATCCGATGCTTGGGAATTCCGCACACGCAACAATGCTTTCAGCGCCTTAAAATCTTTAGGTCATTGCGATGCACAATTGGTCAAACATTTATTTGATGCCATGTTGAGTACCAATGGAAGATTAGCAGCACCTGCAGCGCAACTGACTGAATATTTTTGTCAGCAAAGGGCACAGAAAAATAATTTTTTGAATTATTACCAATCCCAAAAATGGTCGCCACTTCAAAAGGAGCTTTTAAAGAAGTACATGAACTTTTTGTAAAATCTACAGCTCTGTTCGGGGATTCCAAAAGAGCTCACTAAAAGACAATACCTTATCATTTCGTACAGCAACTCCTTCTTTTTCGAGGAGTTGCTGCATTTTTTCGGGGCTACCAAAATGAAATTTACCCGTAAGCAATCCTGCACTATTGACCACCCGATGGGCCGGTACTTCTGGAAAAACAGAATGAGACAAATTCATCGCATAACCCACTAGGCGAGCACCGGAGCGCAAACCCAAAGCCTCAGCAATAGCACCATAGGAAGTAACACGCCCCTTGGGCACTAGTCTTACAATTTCATAAATGAGCTCGTATAGATCTGATTTATCCTTGTCTATTGGATTCATTATTATTTTTTTCGGCTAGCAATACGCTACGCTTGGGTTCGGGAACATTTATAAAATCATAGGGACAGTGCCGGCATCCTGAACCGCAACAATAGCCTCTTTGAAGATGATATTGTTCGCTAAAAACCAATCGCCCATCGGGCAAGAAATAATAGTCCTCATCACTACTGTTCTGTGGCATCCTCGATTTCCATTTTTGCTTTGCGTTGGGGCACTACTATAGTCGTTTCGGGCAATGTGAAAGACAAATAATAAATAGTGCGCCCATCGGCCAAATGCATTTTTTCGTAAAATGTCTGAATCGCCAAAGGCCCTACAGCCATACCTTTTCCATAAATATCCGCAATATTTTCTACAATGCTACAACCTTGCTCTTCAATAGTTTCGAGTGTAAAATCGTATAATTCTTTCGAGTCGGTTTTCAGCTTGATGACACCACCCTTTTTCATCACCTGCTGATAAATATACAAGAATCGAGGATGCGTTAGTCGATTTTTGGGTTTCCGCAAAAAGGGATCAGAGAAAATAATCCAAATATCATTGACCTCTCCCTCGCCAAAATATTCGGCTAAATGATCAATTTGCCCGCGAACAAAACCCACATTGGTAAGCCCTTCTTCCAGACTAATTTTGGCCCCATTATAGATTCGGTTACCTTTTATATCAACACCTATATAATTATTGGTTTGGTTTACCCGTCCAAGTCCGACACTATATTCCCCTTTTCCACATGCCAATTCTAGGGTAATAGGATGATTATTTTTAAAAAAAACATGCCAATTATTGGGCATATTCTTAGGATATTGTAATACATTAGCAAAAGTATCAACTGCTCTGAATCGGATTAGTTTTTTGTGTCCCATAAGGCAGCAAAGGTAAATACTCTAATTGGAAATTATTTTTATCGCATCAAAAACAATAAAACAATGAACAAAAAAATTCTACTCACTTCTTTAAGTTTAGGCATTGCTTACCTTTCTTTAACCAGTAAAGTATCTGGACCAGCAAATGCTTTATCAGCAAATTTAACAAAAACGAGCTGTGGTGGTAGTGGTTGTCATGCCGCAGGAAGTCCGTCCATTACAACAGGCATAGTAATTACTCCAGAGGGTAGTGGATTGCCCATTTCGAATGGTAGATACACACCCAATACAACTTATACTGTTGTACTATCTGGATTTAATACAAGTAGCTCCACATTATCAAAGTTTGGATTTCAAATAGCGGCAACAAAATCTGATGGAACACAGGCGGGCACAATAAGTGCAGCACCAACAGGTACTGCCATCAGAACCGTTTCAGGAATTTCCATTCTCGAACATTCATTAGCCCTAAACCAAGGTACATTGCCTGGTGCATATTCTGTAACCTTTAAATGGAAAGCACCGGCAGCAGGTGCAGGAGCAATCTCCTTTAACTATGTTGTTATGGGTGTAAATGGAAATAATGCTAGCTCTGGCGATATACCTTCACCATCTAGAGCAACAATATTTAATGAAACACCTGCTTCTATCAATGAAAAAATCAACAACATAGCGAGTACAGTTTACCCAAACCCTTGCAGCAATGTTTTGAATATTGAAACAGCTTCGGCTACCAAATTTATGGCTACTGTATATGATGTTGCTGGCCGTCAAGTAATGGCGCCAAGCCATCAAAACAGTATTGATGTATCCACATTAAACAATGGCTTGTATATACTTCGTCTACAAAACGAAGAAGGACAACAAACAGTTAGTTTTATCAAACAATAATTTATTGATTTCTTAAAATTGAAATCGATCAAAAGCCCTTGTAAGCAGTAGCTTGCAAGGGCTTTTTAATTCCAGACATCATGCCTTCAACAGTTCAATTCTTTAAAAAAGAAATTTTCATAATTAGTTCTTTTCTATTGCTGTTTGGTTATACGGTTTCGTCTTATTCAAGTGGTCCAGCTGGTACAGTTTTATCCTGTTCGCGCAGTAGTTGCCATCATTTTATACCCGATAAAACAAGTATTAATATCAAATTGGTAGAAAAATGGAGTGGTTTAAACGTTCATGATGGATTCTATAAACCGAATACGGAATATATCATTGAAATAAATGGAACGAATAAAGATAGTCTAGAGCATTTTGGATTTCAAACAATGATAAGTACGGGCACTGGAGCAACGGGAGGGACGCTGATCGCTTCATCACCCAAAACAAATACAACATTAATTGGTGCAAATCCCACAATAGCGCACAACACAGTAATTGAGGGAGTAAAAAAAGGACTCTTCAAAATAAATTTTGAATGGATAGCACCAAACCCTGGGGTTGGTGAGATTAATTTTGCTAGTATTCTGAATGCTGTAAATATGGATGAAAGCGCATCTGGTGACCAGCCAAGTGAAATTGTATCCCTAATGCTCAAAGAAAAAATAGACTTAAAAATCCAACCTAATAGAACTATTAAAGCAAGTAGTATTTACCCCAACCCTTGTAGCAATGTTTTGAATATTGAAACAGCTTCGGCTACCAAATTTATGGCTACTGTATATGATGTTGCTGGCCGTCAAGTAATGGCGCCAAGCCATCAAAACAGTATTGATGTATCCTCATTAAGCAATGGCTTGTATATACTTCGCCTCCAAAGCGAAGAAGGACAACAAACAGTTAGTTTTATCAAACAATAATTTATTGATTTCTTAAAATTGAAATCGATCAAAAGCCCTTGTAAGCAGCAGCTTGCAGGGGCTTTTCTTTTCAGGATTAACTATAAAACATTAGTATTAACAGGCCATTCAGCAACATTTGACCATCTATAAACAGGATATAATTCTTGTCGGAAGGATGACGACCTACAAAATGAATAGCCCCAAAAGTACTTATAGCTGTAAGTAAATGAATAACTAATCGATCTTCAAAACCAAAGCGGAAATACTGAACAAAAGCCAATAAAATGTACAGTATGCATAGTATAGCAATGAGCCTATACGTTTTCGCCAAGCCCATTCTATTCGGGATGGTCAATATCCCGGCCTCTAGATCTACAGCCCTATCTCGAATATCAAATGCTAGGCATAGAATAAACAAAAACACAAATCGCAACAGGATATCAAAAGGATAATGCGACAAGATTTGTTGATGATATAGAAGGGGCAAAAGAGCCGTAACACAAGTCCAAACCACACTCAACAAAAAAATTTTGAGCCACCCATAATCCTTTAATCGATGCTTATTTTTAAAGGGTAAAAAGGGCAAAGAGTATGCAAAGGAAAGGAGCGCCAAGACTAAGCAAATTGGCCACATTATGCTGGGCAATTGAAATGCAAAAATGCCAGAAAGCAATAAGCCCAAACCTAAAAAGATGTAGTTAAAATGCTTGTTGTCTTGCACCCAGGCATTTTGATCAGATAATGGAGCGGTAAATTTCTTGATTAAATAATGAACATTATAAACTACCAATGTACCAGCAACAACAAAGACATGAAGTACTGAAAAAAGTTGAGTTTTTTTTCCTACAAATAAGCACTCGCTTGCCCAACAAAGCACAAGAGCACAGGCTGCAGAAAATATACTTGTGAAGAATAAAAATTGTACTAAACGATCTAGCTTTTTCAATAAAAATTGATTAAACATAGGCATTGATAAAGTCGACTAATGTTTTGGGAAAGGCATAGTCGTTCAGTTGAGCCGCCTTTATCCAAAAACCATCTGGAGCTAAAGAAAGTTTTTTGTCGCTAAGTTCTATTTCGAAGAATTTACTTTCGATGAGTTGATGCGTTAAGCGCTGTTTGGATTGGGAAATGAAGGCAAAGTGTTTGATTTTCAGTTTATGGACAATAAAAAAATCATTTTGCCACAGACTATCCTGATCAATACGTTCAGGCGATTCGATTAAATAAAATTGATGCAGGTTTTGCCAAATCCCTTTTTCATTGCGGCGTTCAATCCATAATTCGTCTTTATACCTCAAAAGCAAAAAATTAAAATAACGGTTTTGAACTTTTAACTTCTTCTCCTTGAAAGGCAAAATAGCCACTAAGCCATCTTTACGGGCCACACATTTTTTGATCAAAGGACATTCATCACAAAGTGCTTTTTTAGGTGTGCAAATTGTTGCCCCTAAATCCATAATAGCTTGGTTGTAGGCGGCAGGATGCTGTCTATCTAGGAGTTGTTGGGCCAAATGTGCAATAAATTTCTTGCCCTCGCTACTGTCAATAGCCATTTCAATCCCCAAAAAACGCGACAAAACACGATAGACATTACCATCAACAACAGCATAGGGTAATCCAAATGCAAAGGAGGCAATGGCTGAGGCTGTATAATTACCTATCCCCTTTAGTGATACTATATTTTCATAATCATGGGGAAATTGCCCATTCAATTCCGAATGAATAAAGCGCGCAGTAGCCAACATGTTTTTACAACGATTGTAATACCCAAGGCCTTGCCATAGTCGAAAAACGTCTTCGTCCTTTGCTGCTGCCAAATCAGCAATACTGGGGTAGCTTTCTGTAAAACTGAGGTAATATTTTAGTCCTTGCTCGGCACGAGTTTGTTGTAAAATAATTTCGGAAAGCCAAATTTTGTAAGGGTCTTTTTCTTCTTTCCAAGGCAAAGAGCGCACATTGACTGTACGATGCCAATTCATTAATTGTTGGGTAAAAAATTTATGTGTAGAGCTCATTAGAAATCAACATTAAAAACTACAATCGAACTCGGGGATCAAGTCGAGCATACACTAGATCGGCCACTAAACTCACTACAACAAAAATTAGAGCCGAAACTAATACGGCACCCATTACCAACGGAAAGTCAAATTTTTCGAGTGCATCAACCGTTAATTTTCCTAGTCCTTTCCAACCAAAAATAAATTCTACAAAGAAGGAGCCAGCCAGTAATTCGGCCATCCAGCCAGAGATAGCCGTTACAACGGGATTTAAGGCATTGGGCAATGCGTGACGCCAAATGACCTGTTGGCTGCTTAAGCCCTTTGCATAGGCGGTACGAATATAATCTTGAGATAAAACGTCCAACATAGAGCTGCGGGTCAGTTGTGTAATAATGGCCAATGGTCGAATACCCAATGCAAATGCCGGTAACATTAAATTACGCAGAGCTAGATGCCTCTGCCCGCTCAGCGCATCATATTCCCAAAGGCTCCCCGTCATATCAAGGCCTGTATAATCATGCAACAAATAACCAAATACATAAGCAATGATTAAACCAGCAAAAAAACTAGGCATTGATATACCCGCTACACTAGCCGCAATAGAGCCCGAATCGATCCATGTCCCTTTATAAAAGGCCGCTAAAATACCTAAAAACAAGCCTACAATAGTGGCCAACAACATGGCCGATAGCGCTAATAATGCTGTTCCAGGTAATGCTTCTGCAATGACCGAACTCACCAATCGTTTGGTGCGGTAAGATCTACCGAGATAGGGCTTCTTAATCACCAAATCCTTTTCAGTAAAGGAAATAAGGGAAACACAAGCGTATTTGGCTTTGGTATCCTGATCATTTGCAACAATCGCAATAGGCGAAAGGTCATTGAGATAAAGCACATAGCGCATAGCCATGCTTTTATCCAAGTTTAATTCTTTGCGCACATTTTCTAAAGAACTTAAATCGCTACGTTGCCCTAGGGTTAAGCGTGCAGGGTCGGCTGGTAAAATATTAAATAAAAAAAACACCAAACTCACCACGCCCCAAAGCACGACAATACTATAGCCTATTTTGCGCAGTAAGAAATGAAGCAATTTTATTTATTGTTGAAGTGTGAGTGAAGAACCGTTTAATGTCATTCCTTTTGGGTAAGACTTAAAGGACCATTTATCTTGTATAGTACCTTCTTTGAGTAACATCAAACCGGGATTGCTACGCATAGCTGTTTTGCTCACTGTACCATCAATGATGAGCCATTGAGCACCCTGCAATTTGTATTCGGCAGCAAATTTATCGGCATCCGATTTGGCCGAAGAACTCAACACATAAAAAGGGATATTAAGCTGATTGGCTGATGTAACAAGAATTTGCAAGCGTTCAATATTTTCGCGACTAGCTTTTTTGACATCCTTAATGTACAATAAAAAAGTATAACCGGGTTGTTTCAAAATGCCTTCGGTAAGGTCGTTACCTGCATAATCATTCAGCACGAAATCTTTAATGGCAGGATCGGCATTCCCTTTTTGCACCAAAGTACTTTTACTATCAACAAATTTCCAAGTAGTATCTTGCCAAGGATAATTTGTTTCGTCAAATTCTTGCTGTTTGCCATCCTTTTCATAAACCATCATTGTTTTATAAACATCTGGTGTAGAGCCTGGAGGAGCTTGCATTTTCTCCCAAATATTGGCGCCTTTTTTATAGGCAAGGCAATCATAATAAGGCAAGTAATTCAGTGTGTACCATTGTGTGCCGAAGGCAAATACAACAGTAAGGGTCATCAAGGCAAAAGTTATTTTACCACTAAAAAGGGGCTGTACTTTTTTGCGATAAGCAAAGAGGATGATCACCAAGATAGTAAGCACCACATCTTTCCAAAAAGTTTCGGCATTAGATATTTTAATACAATCGCCAAAGCAACCACATTCTTTAATTTTATCAGTGAGGTAAACGTAAGCGGTAAGAAAGGTAAAAAACAAAGTAAGTAATAACAACAAAAACGAAAAAGCCCGAAAGGCCGCGCCCAATAATAATCCTATACCCGCTATAATTTCGAAACCAATCATGAGTACTGATAATGTAAGTGAATAAGGAACCATAAAGCCCATATTCCAAACATCAAAAAACTCATTCATTTTATAGCTCAAACCTAATGGGTCATTGGCTTTAATTAGGCCAGAAAAAATAAATAAGGCCCCAACAATAATGCGTATTAACCAAAGGATGTATTTCATTGTGTATCGTGATTTTAAGTTGCTTCAAAAATATTAAAAGTTCAATGTCAAATTGTTTTCAGATTGTAAATGCACTTATAAAAAGCGACAAAAAACTAATTTTCCTCTCCCATCATGATGAGGGCGAAAATGGCATAATTGATAATATCCGCAAAGTTAGCATCAGCACCTTCAGATACTTTTACGGCCCCATCATTGGCAATAATTTGGCGTATGCGCAACAATTTTACCAATATCAAATCGACAAAAGATGCCTGCGACATGGCTCGCCAAGCTTCGCCATAATCATGATTTTTCTTGAGCATCAATTGCTTTACTTCTTCGGCCCTTTGCTCATAATATTCTTTAGCCATATCTGCGCTTAAATCAACTGGAGCATCTTGGGGCAAGAAATACTGAATAAGCGCAATAATGCCATAATTGACTATACCCACAAATTCACTTTCGATAGAATCATCCACTAATTGAGATTCTGTTTCTTGAATTTGGCGTATGCGCCAGGCTTTGATATAAATTTGATCAACAATGGATATGGAGCGCAAAACGCGCCAAGAAGTGCCATAATCAGCAGCTTTTTTGACATATAAATCTTTACAACGCGCTACCACGGCATTGTATTGATGCAAGGTTATTTGAGTTGAATCCATTTTGCTTTTTATTTGCGGTTACATTTGTATTTTCTACAAAAATACTTTTCACCGATGAGTTTCAAAAATACGCATTTAGCTGTTGCCAATTTGCTGCAAAGTAAAGGAAACTTACTCGACCTTTCGCAACCTCTTGTGATGGGCATCATCAATTGCACGCCAGATAGTTTTTACCAAGAAAGCCGTAAGCAAGAAATAGATGAAATTGTGGCCCAATCCGAAAAAATGATGGAGGAAGGTGCTGCTATTGTAGATATTGGCGGTGCCTCTACCCGACCACAAGCCACTGAGGTTACGGAACAGGAAGAAATGGATAGGGTCATACCAGCGATTGAAGCTATCAGCAAGCATTTGCCTAAACTTTGGATTTCTGTTGATACCTATAGAAGTGGAGTGGCAAAGGCCGCTATTGAAGCTGGGGCAAGAATAGTGAATGATATTAGTGCTGGACTATTTGACCTTCAAATGATGGAAACGGTTGCGTCCCTAAAAGTGCCTTACATAGCCATGCATAACCGAGGCACAGCCCAAACGATGCACCAAAACCCGAGTTACACCAATATAACAGAAGAAGTCATCAGTGAATTGCAGGCGCTGGTTGTTCGCAGTCACCATGCTGGAATTGTTGATGTGATTCTAGATCCAGGCTTTGGTTTCGCTAAAAATATTGAACACAATTTTGAATTGTTGAATCAAATGGCGCAATTGCGCATTCTGGGTAAACCTATTTTGGCGGGTATTTCCCGCAAATCGATGATTTACAAAAGCCTAAAAACAGATGCCTCAAAAGCCTTGAATGGCACTACAGCATTACATATGGTGGCTTTACAACAAGGAGCCAATATCTTGCGGGTGCATGATGTAAAAGAGGCTGTAGAATGTGTGCAATTGTTTGGATGCTTATAAGGCATAGCAATGCTCTACAACTTATTAAAATCATCCATAATAACTAATACCAATTGCTTTTCTCGCTTCAGCAATAGTTTTAGCAGCACTTTCGCGGGCCTTTTCAGCACCTTCTTTCAGTATTTTTTGGATTTGCGACTCATCGGCCTGCAAAGCTTGTGCTCGCTCACGAATGGGTGCTATAAAAGCCACCATATCTTCGGCTAATTGCTTTTTGAGATCGCCATAGCGAATCGTACAATCATTGTAAGTGTTGGTAAAGGTATCAATCGTTTCTTTGCTTGAAACCAAATTCAATAGCTGAAATACATTTTGGATATATTCGGGCATTTCGCTGTTCATTTCTGTGGGTCCACTATCTGTCTTGGCTTTCATTACCTTTTTGCGGATGGTGTCATCATCATCGGCCAAAAATAAAGTGGCATTGAGGTTTTCACTTTTGCTCATTTTACCATTACCATCCAGGCTAGGCACTTTCACCAAAGTATCACCAAAATTAAAGGGAAAAGGTTCGGGAAATAAATCGCCATAACGATGATTGAATCGCTGTGCAAAATTGCGGGCCATTTCAATATGCTGCTCCTGGTCTTTACCCACAGGAACATGAGCAGCTTTATGGATTAAAATATCAGCCGTCATCAATACGGGATAGGTCAGCAAACCAGCATTGACATTATCAGGGTTAAGGCGCACTTTATCTTTGAAGGTGGGCACTTTTTCCAACTCACCCTTGTAGGCAAGCATATTGAGCATCAAATAAAGTTCAGGAATTTCAGGAATATCGCTTTGTGCATACAGCGCTACTTTATTCGGGTCCAGTCCGCAAGCAACATTCTCCGCTACTACACGGTAAACGTTGGCGCGAAGGTCTTTTGGATCGGGATGAGTGGTGAGGGAATGATAATCGGCCACAAAAAAATAGCAATTATAGTCGTCTTGCATTTTGACATAATTGCGCATAGCGCCAAAATAATTTCCTAAATGTAAATATCCCGTAGAGCGAATGCCGCTCACTACAATCTCTTTGCTCATAAGGGCTGCAAATTACGTTTTCTCTTTTTCAATTCAACAAATTGCTCCATTTCTGCCAAAGAAAAACTGCTTAAATTTTTGTCAGGCGTCAATCCTGCTTTCTGAGCAATGATACATCCATAATAAACATCGTCAAAACCGGCCAGCGAATGCGCATCAGGATTGATAGAGAGTAAAACCCCTTTCTCCAAGGCATATTCCACCCAACGCCAATCCAAATCCAAGCGGCGCGGATGTGCATTAATTTCAATTGCCACATCATAATCGGCACAGGCATCAATAATCATTTTATGGTCAATCGGATAGCCCGCCCTCGATAATAAGAGCCGGCCAGTTGGGTGACCTAAAATGGTGGTATGAGGATTTTGAATAGCACTCAATAATCGCTGCATTGCCTTATCTTGACTCATCTTGAGGTTACTATGCACCGAGGCAATGACCAAATCGAAAGTGGATAAAACAGATTGGTCATAATCCAAGGCACCATCATTAAGGATATCGGCTTCGATACTTTTAAAAATTTTAAACGGTTTATATTGTTCATTGAGTACCTCAATTTCCCTATGTTGTGCTGCTACTCTATCTGCTGTTAATCCACCAGCATAATAGGCTGCTTGGGAGTGATCACTAATTACCAAATACTGCAAACCCTTACTGATGGCGTGTTGCACCATTATTTCCAAAGTCTCTTGGCCATCACTCCATTTAGAATGTGCATGGATTATCCCTTTAATGTCAGATAGCTCTATTGATTGAGTAATGCTATTATCCTTTGCCTTCTGCAAGATATTGGCCTTCTCACGCAAAGGGGCCGATATGAATTGAAGTTGATTAGCCTCAAAAATATCTTGTTCGGTTGAAGCATTTGTGGGTATAGTAAATGTTTGATTAAAGGCATTTAAAAACTCTTCCGAGCATGCCTTTGAAAATTGTGTGGAGGCAAGCTTCTCGTTACTTACAAAATAAAATTTAATGGGAATAGTATCGGGCATTTTAAGCAACAAAGAATCAGCCTCCTGCTGCATCAGGATACCCGGAACATTTGCCCATAATTTGGGTAAGGTATCGGCAGGCATATTACTTACTATTTCGATTTCGGCAACTGTTTCTAATTGCCGATAAAATGCACCCGTAAATAAAAATTGGTATTGAGCGAAAGATTGTTTCAGGCGGCTCATCCAATTTTGGGCAATTTGTTCTACACTAGCCCATAGCTGAAAACCTTGACTATTGCGGATAAAGGCAATATTTTGCAGGACCGCTTCTTGTGTTTTCTGACCAAAACCCTTGTACAATGTAAGTCTGTTTTCGTTGCAAGCATATTCCAATTCACCCACACTTTCAATGCCCATTTCTTGCCAAATGGTTCGAACTTTCTTTGGGCCAAGACCTTTAATTTGCATTATACCCAAAACGCCTTGCGGGGTACGGCTCAATATCTCATCCAATTGAGATAATTTTCCTGTATCTAAAATTTCACGAATTTTAGTGGCTGTAGAGGCCCCGATTCCTTTGGCAACGCGTATGCTCGCATCATCCATATCAGCAAGCTTTTCTTCTAATTGGTCGATATTATAGGCAGCAATACTGTAAGATTTTGATTTAAAACTGTCTTCAGCGTGCAGGTCCATCAATTTGGATAAAGCGGTAAAAAAATCTGAAATTTCTGAATTGGTCATAATACAAAAATAAGGAAGCAGACTATCTTTACACTATGGCAAAAAGCGATTTACAAATTAGTCTTGTCCAAACAGATATTGTATGGGAAAATGCTGCGGCAAATAGAAAGTTATTAAGCGAAAAATTTGCAAGCCTAAAAGGGAAACAGCAGATCATCATTTTGCCCGAAACCTTTACTACAGGCTTTAGTATGCAGGCAGAAAAACTGGCAGAAAAGATGGATGGGCAAACTGCGATATGGATGAAGGAAGAGGCCATCAAAAACCGTTGCATCATTGCAGGAAGCCTGATTATTGAAGAGCATGGGCAGTATTTCAACAGAATGCTTTGGGTGATGCCTAATGGTGATATAGCTCAATATGATAAGCGACATTTATTTTCTTGCGCTGGGGAAGATGCGGCCTTTAGTGCAGGACAAAAGAGGATTATTATGCAGGTAAATGGTTGGAAGATTTGTGTTCAAATTTGTTACGACTTACGTTTTCCAGTTTGGGCACGCAATACAGACGACTATGATATGTTGTTATATATTGCCAATTGGCCAGAAAAGCGAAATTATGTTTGGGAAAATTTATTGATGGCAAGGGCTATCGAAAACATGAGTTTTGTGATAGGTGTTAACCGTATAGGCCTAGATGGTAACGGACATCAATATATAGGCAATAGCAGTATCTACAGCCCTTTGGGGGAATTGATTGCAAAAGAAACTGAGAAAGAAGCAGTCATCACCCATACTTTTCAATATTCAGATATTGAAGAAAGTAGACAACGCTTTCCTTTTTTAAGCGACCGTGACGATTTTTTATGGCGATAAATTTCTCGAGGCATTGTATGTTCTAGGGTATCCTCAATATTGTCCAAGCAAATGACTTGATTGGCTTACAGCAGCACCGAAGACAAAAAATAATGATCAACCTATACCCTATCAAACTAAACCTTTAGCCATCCTGTAATACTCATTCTTGGTTTGTGGGTAAGCAATACCTCGTGCAATAATTCGCTACTCTTAAAAAACACACTGGTGCCTGCCATAGGAGCAATACACTGCAAACTATCATCTTCGTGGTGTATACACAATTCACCACCATCTCCTGTTTTCCACTGATGATTCAGGTAAAAAATCATTGAATACTGTCTGCTATCATTATTTTTAAACTGATCCAGATGCTTACTATAGAAGCTCCCAGCACCGTATAATGCGTAATGAAACTCATAATCGGTAATGCCAGTATAGCAACTTGAATTTAGGTGAAGGACAAAATCATCTATTAAATTGAGAAATTCTGTTTCAAAGGGGTTGTTATGCATTTTGTCGAGCCAAAAAATCTGATCGCCACGTACCTCTTTATTGATAACAATAGTACTATTACTGGTTCCAGCTACTTTTAGATTATGGTTAAGGGCTAATTGTACAACATTATTTTGCAGCTGTGCCACAAGCTCTTCACTTAAGAATTGGGTACTTAGCCCAACTTTGTTTTCTATAAATGTATTGATAAGCTGATCAAAGATGACTTGCAAATAGAAAGGATTAAACCTACCCAAAAATATGCGCAAGCCAATGAAGGTAAGTAGTAAAAACAACAAAGCCCCAACAAAAAATGATGGGGCTTTGAAAAAAGTAAAATATTAATGTGATTGTGTTATTTGTAAATTTTAAATTCTCCTTTCACAGTATCTTGTGCACCATCAACACTTGTTAACATGAGGTTTAATTTACCCTCGGTTACATCATCAGCCCATTTGGTAATGTAGATGGTTGATGCTTGATTGATAGAATAAATAACTTTCTTCTCACCACTCATATCTTCAATGGTAAAAGCTTTGTTTGAATTGGTTAGTGTTTTGAAAGAATCTACTTGACTTACATTCTTGGTAGCATAGCTTGCACCACTAACGACAATTTTCATATTCCCATTGTAATACCGACCACCAGACAATGAATTAAAACCAAAAGTTTTATCATATAAGTCTGAACTGAAACTATTTTGTACCATTTCAAACTTCTGAAGCATAGGGTAAAAATTAGTGGAAGAAAATGGGATAACAATCGTATCTCTTGCTTCTAAGGTTTTACCTTTAATAGTAACCCTAACATAACTTTTGCTGCCTGCAGGTTTTGGTGCTGGAGTAGGTGTTGGCTTTGGTGGTTCTTCTTTCTTACAAGCAGTAAATATGGAAGTGGATAGGATTAAACCCAAAAGTATTTTTTTCATACAAAAAATTTTTCCAAAGATAGAATTTATTCTTTTGAAACGCAATAGCCAAAGAGCTAAGAATTTAATATTCTAGACAAGGTAAAAAAACAGAGACTAACTGTGTTCAGTTAGCCTCTATTAAGATTTTTATTTAAAGAAAGAACCTTACCAAACCTTTGCTCTTAGGCTATCGGGACGGTACATTTTATTTCCTTCTTTTACATTGAAAGCCTTATAAAATTCGGGCATATTACTCAAAGGCCCATTACAACGCCAAAGATTCGGAGAATGTGGGTCCGTTTTGATTCGGTTAAACATTTCCTCATCGCGGGTAGCAGCGCGCCAAACTTGAGCCCAGCTTAAGAAAAAGCGCTGGTCAGGTGTAAAGCCATCAATTTTTTCATTGCTTTGTCCTTGTTTGGTTTTTTTGAAAGCCTCATAAGCAATTGCCAAACCACCCAAATCTGCAAGATTCTCACCCAGGGTAAGCATTCCATTCACGTGAACGGTATCCAACACAGTATATTCGTTGAACTGTTTCACAACCATTCCTGTTTTTTGTGCAAATTTCTGAGCGTCTTCTGGCGTCCACCAATTTTTTAAATTTCCCTCTTCATCATATTGACTACCTTGATCATCGAATCCGTGGGTCATTTCATGTCCAATGACACCACCAATACCACCATAGTTGAGGGCATCATCTGCTGCGTCAGAAAAGAAAGGATATTGCAAAATACCTGCTGGGAAAACAATCTCATTGAAGGCAGGATTATAATAAGCATTAACAGTTGGCGGTGTCATACCCCACTCTGTACGGTCAACAGGCTTACCTAAGCGGCTAATATTGTGATTGTATTCAAATGCAGAGGCAGAAATAACATTTTTTACAAAATCATTGCCCACTACATTAAGCTTAGAATAGTCTTTCCATTTGTCAGGATAACCAATTTTTTTAATAAAGGTATTGAGCTTACCCATTGCTTTTTTCTTGGTGGCCTCACTCATCCAATCGAGGCGCATGATGCGCTCGCCATAGGTTTTCTGAAGATTATTTACCAATTCAAGCATTCTTTGTTTTGCTTCTGGCTTAAAGGTTTTATCGACATACATTTGTCCTAATAGCTCACCAACTGAACCATCAACCACATTTAAGATACGCTTCCAACGAACCTTTTGTTCTTTTTGTCCACGAACAGTTTTGCCATAAAAATCAAATCTAGCATTGTCAAAATCTTTGCTGAGGAATGCAGCCATGCCATTGATTAAATGAAATTTAAGGTAAGCTTTCCAAGCATCAACAGATGTTGCTTTTAACTGTGTACTTACTGCAGCTAAAAACTGAGGCTGACCAACAATTAAACTATCTTGACCTTTAATATTCATTTGACCAAAAATTTTGGACCAATTCATATTGGGTGTTTTTTGGCTTAAAGATGCTAGACTAAACTTGTTATACAATTTATAGGGATCGCGCATTTCTACACGGGTCATAGAGGCACGAGCCAAAGCTGTTTCGAGGTTCAAAATAGCGGCAGTATTTTGGGCAACAGCTTCAAAATCTTGACCTTGAAGTTTAAAAATTTTGTTGATATACAATTTATATTCTTCCCTTATTTTAACCGTACGGGCATCTAAATTAAAATAATAATCTCGATCGGGCATGCCTAAACCACCTTGAAAGATTTGACAAATTTGTTTGGTTACATTTTTATCATCAGGTGATACATAAAATGCAAAAACACCACCAATACCTTCTGTGTGTTGTTTGATTATTTCATTAAGCACATCTTCTGATGTTTTGAGCGCATCAATGCGATCTAACCATGGTTTCAAGGGACTAATACCTGCTTTTTCAATAGCGGCAGTATCCATACCACTGCGGTAAAAGTCGCCTACCTTTTGGTCGGCACTACCAACTGGGGCATCCTTTTTTGCTGCGGCAGCATCTAGTAATTCATGGAGAACTTTATAGTTATTGTCTTCTAGGGTATTGAAACTTCCCCAACGAGTCTCACTAGCAGGTATCGGATTTTTTTTGAACCATGTACCATTGGCATACATAAAAAAGTTGTCGGCCGGATTAATAGAGGTATCCATATTGGCAGGATCAAGCAACTTCACATCAGACAGTGATTTTTGGGCATTGGCATCTTTAGCGCCACCACCACAGGAGGCAAAAGCGCAAAGAGCTGTTAAGGCAAGCACTATTGGTTTTAATGTCATAAAAAATAGAATTAAATAATTTTTAAATAGGGTTACAAATGTACTCGTAAATGTGCATAAAAACACCAGACGCAAGAGGCAGATTTTAACCAAAGACATAGCTTTTGATGCAAAGGCATCATGCTTATTAAGCCTAAAACAAATATATTAAATATTTAAAACCAGTAGACGATAGACTAGAGCATCGCATGATTTATTAGCCATCTTGAGGACTGAAGGCTTTATTGCCTAGCCAAAAACACTATTAAAAATATAAATAGTGTGCTGATATATCCTAATACAATAAGACGATTGATTTTAAAAAAAAGGTACAAGATTACTAAACTCCTTAAGGCAAAAGGGCTGCCAATAAGTATCTAGGCTTTTTCCGCCTTAAATACCCTACTTTTGCAGCCTAATTTTTAAGACAATGGCAGGATTTACAGTAGCGATAGTAGGGCGTCCAAACGTAGGAAAATCAACACTCTTCAACAGATTACTGGAGCAACGCAAGGCAATCGTTGATAATATAAGTGGGGTAACCCGCGACCGCCAGTACGGTGTAGCCGACTGGAATGGTAAAACATTTAACGTTATCGATACAGGCGGATTCGTGTCGCGCAGTGAAGATGTATTCGAAAGAGAAATCAGAAAACAGGTATTGATTGCACTAGACGAAGCAGACCTTTTGATGTTTGTAGTAGACACAGCAACGGGTATCACCAATCTTGATGATGACATGGCCGATTTGCTGCGCAGAAGCACTAAACCCGTGCTTTTGGTGGTCAATAAAGTAGATAATAACACAAGAATGCTAGAGGCTAGTGAATTTTATTCCATGGGCTTCGATAAATTATTTTTTGTATCGGCCATATCCGGTAGCGGCACTGGCGAACTATTGGATGAGGTAACGGCTTTGATGCCCGATGATGCTGAAATGGCTACGCCAAATGTTAAGCGTAGCATTAAAAAAGCAAAAAAACAACGTAGTGATAGTGATTTAGAAAAGGAATGGGAAGAAGGTGATGCAGCAGAAGAAGACGAAGAAGAATTCTACACGGAAGACTATGAGCAGATTGATGAAGAAAATAAAGTGATTGAATTGGATGAATATGTTCCTAAAATCGCCATTATTGGACAACCGAATGCAGGAAAATCCACTCTGCTCAATGCTCTAACAGGCGAAGAAAGAACCATTGTCAGCAATATACCAGGTACAACAAGAGATAGTATTCATACTCATTACAAGCTTTTTGGAAAAGAATTTGTATTGATTGATACGGCAGGTTTGCGCAAGAAAAAGAATGTACACGAAGACTTAGAATTCTATTCAGTTATCCGTGCCATCCGCGCGATGGATGAAGCAGATATTTGCCTTTTGGTGATAGACGCATTGAATGGTATTACCATGCAAGACATCAACATCTTTAGTCTTGCTGCGCGAAAAGGTAAAGGGATTGTCATTCTCGTTAATAAATGGGATGCCTTTGAAAAAGAAACCAATACGGCACGCGATTACGAACAAAAAATCAAAGAGAAAATAGCGCCATTCAATGATGTACCGGTCATCTTCATATCGGCAATGGACAAAACCCGTATTTTCCAGGCCATGGAAAAAACAATTGAAGTACACGAAAACCAAAAACGTAGAATTCAAACATCGAAATTGAATGAGGCCTTATTGAAAGATATTCAGCGCTTCCCACCGCCTATGTCTCGCGGACATAATGTGAGTATTAAGTTTGTACGCCAATTGCCTACCAAAACACCTTCATTTGCCTTTTATGCCAATTACCCTGAAGCTTTGAGCAGTGCTTATCGTAATTTCTTAGAAAATAAATTGCGCGGTCATTACAAGTTTTCAGGCGTACCGCTTAGAGTATATTTTAGAAAAAAATAGTAAATAAACATATTGTGAGAAGTAGAACCCTCAAAAAAAACAAAGTCAACATCATCACCCTTGGTTGTTCCAAAAACCTTGTGGATAGCGAAGTATTGAGTGGTCAATTGGCAGCCAATGATATTGCTGTGGTGCACGAAAATTCTAAAAAAGACCACAACATTGTTGTGGTCAATACTTGTGGATTTATTGATAAGGCAAAAGAAGAAAGCATCAATACTATCCTAGAGCAATTAGAATTAAAAGAGCAAGGCAAATTGGATAAAGTATATGTAACAGGTTGCTTGAGCGAGCGGTATAGAGGAGACTTATCAAAGGAAATTGCTGATGTAGACGCTTGGTTTGGCACGATGGAATTGCCCCTGTTGCTCAAAGAGTTGGAAGCTGATTACAAAACAGAATTGGTGGGTGAAAGACTTTTGGCCACACCAAAACACTATGCTTATCTCAAAATTTCGGAAGGTTGCAACCGAACTTGTTCATTTTGCGCTATTCCCTTGATGCGTGGCAATCACGTCAGTAAAACCATCGAAGAAATAATTGCGGAGGCCAAAAAATTAGTGCAGATGGGTGTGAAAGAAATCATGCTCATCGCACAAGAACTCACCTATTACGGATTAGATATTTATAAAAAGCGTGCTCTATCTGATTTATTAAAACATTTGAGTGATATACCTGGCCTGCACTGGATACGTTTACATTATGCTTATCCATCAAAATTTCCTTTAGATATTTTGGATGTGATGCGTGAACGTGACAATATTTGCAATTACCTAGATATGCCTCTGCAGCACATTACGGATAATATGCTCAAAGCAATGAAACGCCAGATGGATAAGCAAGAAATGCTTGACCTTTTGGATGCGGTGCGCGAAAGAGTTCCGGGTATTGCTTTACGCACTACTTTGATTGCTGGTTTCCCTGGCGAAACAAGAGATGATGTGGAAGAAGTAAAAGCCTTTCTAGAGCAGCAGCGTTTTGACCGCGTTGGTATTTTTACTTATTCGCACGAAGAAAATACCAGTGCCTACGATTTGGTAGACAATGTTTCGGCAGAAGAAAAGGAGAAGAGAGCACAAGAAATAATGGAAGTGCAACAAGAAATTTCCTACGAAAAAAATCAGGAATTGGTAGGTCGTACCTTTAAAGTTTTGGTCGATAAAAAAGAATCTGGGCGTTACCTTGGTCGCACCGAATATGATAGTGTGGATGTAGACAACGAAGTTATTGTCAACTCTGATAAGGCCATCAAAATTGGAGAATTTGTCAAGGTAAAGATTGACAAAGCTTATGATTTTGATCTAGAGGGAACGGTGGTTCTTTAATTTGAATATGGGTTGATTTGAAAATTTGAAGATTAGCTAAATATATCTACCATTTACAAAAAAAACAATGTACAAACCAGCTTTAATTATTGGATTTATTTGCGCAGCATTGGGTGTTGTTATTGGGGCTTTTGCGGCACATGGTCTCAAACCTATGATGGAGTTGAGCCAACAACAAACCTTTGAAACAGGGGTTCGTTATCAAATGTACCACAGCTTTGCCTTGATTGCAATAGGCTTGTTGAGTGCTCATTTCAGCAACAACCACATTAACATTGCTACCCTATTTTTCACTTTGGGTATACTTTGTTTTAGTGGCTCCTTGTACGCTTTATCTTTACTCCAAATGAATGGTATTGTTGGCCTGAAAGGTGTGGGTATAATCACCCCCATTGGTGGTGTGTTTTTTATACTGGGATGGATATATAGTTTATTGGCAGTATTGAAGGGGTAAATTTCTTTAAAAAGCAAAGTGAACAATGAATGTTTGTAAGAATATCCTAAACATAATTATTTCATCACCTATTGCACTTGATTTCAGATCTTCTTCAATTCTATCCATAATTCTGACAAGGCTCTTGGCGCAACAGAATTAGGCGCAGTGGCCATATGTTGCAAATGAAAATAGGGGCTGAATAAGGTTTTATATTCATTGATATTTCCGCCAAATGGTGGTCCACCTTCAAAAGTTCGATTAAACAATAGTCCTACTAACAAAGCATTCGGCTTTAAAAGTTGGTGCATCTTCCATACATATTGTTGTCGCATTGTAGGAGCTAAGGCACAAAAAAAAGTTTGTTCAACAATCATATCATAGGCAGCTTGGTGCTCAAAAAAATCACCAAGCAGAATTTTAATCCCTAATTTTCCCTGAAATTTTTCCTTTAATTTTTCGACCAAACTTGGTGCAATGTCTACTACTGTAATATCGGTAAATCCTTGCTGCAAAAGATATTCAGCCTCATAGCTATTACCGCCACCGGGAATCAAAATGCTTTGATTTTTATCTTCCAGCTGATCAAAATATTTTTTGATAGGAGGCGACACTAGCCCCAAATCCCAAGCCGTTCTACCTACTTGATATTGGTTATCCCAATAATTTTGATCTAATATCTTTTCCTGCATTTAAGGCTCCTCTCTAGGGGATTATTAAAGAACTTTGCTTTGACAAACAAAATCTGTCTTGGCTACATTGGTTTTCGCAATAGCCGAAAACCCACCTTCAACTTCAGAAAAATTTCTATAACCTCGTGCCTGCAAAATAGACGCAGCAATCATACTGCGGTATCCACCGGCACAGTGTAAAAAGAAATGCTCGTTAGGATTCAGATCCTTTATCCAATCATTGATATAGGCCAAAGGTCTGCTATAAGCCTCATCGACATGCTCGGCGGCATACTCCGTTTCTTTTCGTATATCCACCACTTTGCTCTCCCCAATCTTCACTTGCTGCGCAAATTCTGCTGCCGAAATTCTATGAATAGTATCCACTTCAAGACCAGCATTTTTCCAATTGTCAAAACCACCTTTTAGATGACCAAGAATATGATCAAAGCCTACACGACTCAATCTGGTTACGGTTTCCTCTTCTTTACCAGCATCTGTAACCAATAAAATGGCCTGTTTTACATCCACAATCATTGCACCCACCCAAGGTGCAAAATCACCATTTAATCCAATATTGATCGACTGTGGAATAAATCCTTTATAGAAATCAGCTGCACTGCGTGTGTCTAATATTAGGGCTGTTGTTTCTTCTGCGGCAGCTTCAAACTCTGCAGGTGTTATAGCGCGCATCCCCTTATTCAATATAGTTTCGAAACTATCATAACCTTGTTTGTTCATGGCTACATTCATTCCAAAATATCCAGGAGGAGGCGTCAAGCCATCTGTAACCGCTTTGATAAATGCCTCCCGATTGGGCTGATTGAGCGCATAATTCATTTGTTTTTGATGACCCAAAGTATCAACCGTTTCCTTCATCATGTTTTTACCACAAGCGCTACCGGCACCATGTGCTGGATACACCATAACGTCATCAGCCAAAGGCATGATTTTTTGGTTAAGGCTATCATAGAGCATACCCGCTAAATCTTCTTGGGTCATATTGGCTGCCTTTTGGGCAAGATCCGGGCGACCCACATCGCCTAGAAACAAAGTATCACCTGAAAAAATGGCGTGGTCTTTACCCTCTTCATCAATCAAAAGATAAGTAGTGCTTTCCATAGTATGGCCTGGAGTATGCAATACTTTGATACTGATATTGCCCACTTTAAAAAGCTCATCATCTTTTGCGATGATTGCATCAAATGAGGGTTGAGCAGTAGGTCCGTAAACAATTGGTGCAGCGGTTTCCCTGCTTAAATCAAGATGACCACTGACAAAATCGGCATGAAAATGGGTTTCAAAAATGTATTTAAGAGCAACAGCATCACGATTAATTCTTTCTAAATAAGGTTTGATTTCCCGAAGAGGGTCAATAATGGCGGCCTCACCATTAGAAGTAATATAATAAGCCCCTTGGGCTAAACAACCGGTATAAATTTGTTCTATATGCATGATTGACTATTTTAAAAATTTTCTGATTGAATAATGAGTTAACAAAAGTAAGGATGCCTTGTTGTCAATAAGGCAACATTAGTTACACAGCCCATAGGTTTTTATTTTAATAACAATTCCTTGGCAATAATGTAGAGACCCATCAAAAGTACAAACCAACCAAATCCTGGCTTAAGCTTATCCCCTGCAATTTTTTTGGACAATTGAACACCAATAAACATGCCTATAATGGCTACCAAGCTAACACTGAATAATAAATAAATATCCATCTCGACACCATGAATCATATCGCCCGAAAAGCCAATCCATGAATTAATAAAAATGATGAGCAGAGAGGTGCCAACAGCATTTTTCATAGATAATCCTGCAAAAATCACCAAGGCTGGAATAATTAAAAAACCACCACCAGCACCAAGAAAACCTGTCACCATTCCTACCATTAGGCCTATAAAAACAAGCTTCGGTAGATTTTGTTTTGCTACTGCAGCTGCTGTTGATTTTCGAATCATAGACAGGGAGGCAAAAACCATTAATACGGCAAAAACGAGCATTAACAGTATACTTTTGGTAAGATGAAAGGAGCCGAAATGAAATATGCTCTCAGG
>JAIXWS010000002.1 GCA_027491165.1 Sphingobacteriales bacterium
CATAAGTAGGTATCGCCGTATAAGGTATGTTCATACGAACTGTAGTATCATAACCCTTAACTGTTGGGGTAGATATTACCCTTACCTTAACCGTGCCAAATGTGTCTGGACAAGTGTTGTTATCTGTCTTTGCCCTAACTGTGTAAGTAATGGTAGCATTAGGACTAGCCATTGGGTTCTTAGAATTACTATCACTCAATCCTGTGCTTGGAGTCCACAATACGCTATTTGTATTACTCAACACAAATAAAGAGATCGAATCTTTTGAACAAATGGTAGTATCTCTACTATGTGTTATGCGCACTCTTGGATCGATCCTTACCTCTATGGTATCCCTCATTCTACATCCAAAATCATTTACTGCGTTTAAAATATATTGACCAGCATAATTTAATTGAACAGCATTGCGCTTCAGTGTCGAACCAATCGATACAAAGCCATCTATTCCGCCCGCCCAGCTATAATTAGCATTCGACTCAGCAATTACTTGCGCTAATAGATTGCCGCCTTCGCATAAAGATTGGTCTGGTAATTCTGGATTCTCTGGTGATAAATAAACAACTAAAGTCGTCGTTACAGGATCTGAAATACAACCGTTCTTATTCGTTACTAAGCTATATACTCCTCCAGATGTCTTCTTGGCTATAAAACTTGGATTAGGATTAACAGAACTATAACCGCCTGGACCTTTCCACAAATAAGTGGTACTGTCCCTTACGGCAGTTGTTAATTCAACCAACTCACCTACGCAAACGGGACCATTGTTTCGGATTAGTGGAGGCACTACTTCAGGGCCTTTTAAAATTATCGGGCCAAAATAAGTACCACTTACACAACCAAATTTATTGACAACATAAATAGCTGTATAGCGGCCCTTGCCTAAACCTGGAATGGTAATATAACCTGCGGTGTCTGATGTTAGGGTCAATATGGGCTGAGCGCTACCATCTTTATCATAATAAACACTATAACTCTCATTCTTCAAATCCGCTTTAAAACGAATCCAACCATCCATTCCATCACAGGTTGTCGGGTTAAAAATACTGAACGAATCCAACTTAGGGATCGGATTAACAATAACCGTTATGGGCGTTCGAGCACTTTCACAAATACCATTTTTTTGAGAAGCATAAAAGGTAAATGTACCCGCAGCACTGGTATTGGGAGTGATTGAAGCTACAGGAGTGCCTCCAGTAGCAGTGTAATAGTAATTGATGGTGGCTCCTGCCATACCAGTGGCTTTTAAGGGTACCGCAGAACCAAATTTACAATAAGTAACCGGAGAGGTAACCGTTGGGGGAGCAGGGTTTATGTAAGGTAAGATGGTTATCAACATTGAATCGAGACAACCAAAAGCCTCAGACGGTTTGACAACATAGGTAACCGTTTTATTGGTAAGTAAAATACTATTGTCTACTCCCGTTAAGTTTTCCAATCCTGGCCTAGATTCCCATGTCCAAGAGTAATCCTCTCCACCAAAAATATCAAGATTCTTTCTTTCGTCTGGAGCGGAAGCCTCTCTGCACAATCTTACGGTATCGCCCGATTGGTATTCCTTACCATCATAAACAAATGTGGGGGCCATGTCCTTAAATGCCGAATCTAAATCTGCAGTACTTAATACATAGGCCATAAAGAAACTAGTACTATCACCTGGCTTCAGTTTGGTAACATTAAAAATCAAACCTGTAGCAGCATCTGTTGTATTCGTCTCGCCCGAGTCGAATAGGTGGGTCATTGTCGGATCATTTCTATATAATCTGCTGGGAGAGTCTACCGTACTAGGATTTAATCCGGAAGAGAGAATATAGGGCTTTGCACGACAATCTTTTGAACCAATACCCAAATAAACAGGATAATCTAAGGTATCGAAAACGCCACCACCAATGTCTTTACGAATAGTTAGGTCTGCAATAGCAGAAACAAGTGATTTAGAATCTGGATTAGGTAATTTAAATTCAATGGTATTTTTTGTAACGGCACCTGAACTCGAAAGAACGCCAGGCAAGCTTCCCATGGTGGATGCATTATCTGGGTCTAAGGTTCTATCGTAATAAATATCATTGATATCAGCTGATGTGGTATTTTTTAAAGTAACCTTAATTAGAAAATATAACTTATCTTTTTTGAGGATTGTTGTTTGTCTAATCGCTAAACCAGAGTACGAACCTTCCCAAACAGATTTAAAATCAGTAGCAGTCGAGGTATAAGAAACGTTTGAACCAGTAATGCCACCCGTCAAACCAGAACTTAACCAAGCTGTAGCCCACAAACTACCTACTTGAATATCCCAACCTTCTTGTGGGAATCCCGGTACAAAATAATCTCCACAAAATGTAGGGGTACCCACAGTGAAGCCGTCTTTATCAGGGTCTGAAACAAAGCCCAGAGTAGGCCCTGGCGTACGAGGATGATAACCAGAAGGCGCAGCGGCACCAGTGCCATACCAACCTCCAGTTCCAACCCCAATTTCAACATAGTCTCCTTGTATAAAAACATCAGCGCCCACCATTTGAGCGCGAACAATAGGAGCACTAAGCAAAAAGATTGCTATAAACAACTGATACAGTAAAGATTTCTTTTTCATTGATAATTTGAATTGAAAAAATGATTGTCGGTTTAAATTTCAATTTATAGTGTAGCCCAAGATATTAAAATGCGTGCTCATTTCTAAGTCAAATAAAATATTTTATTTATCAATATGCTTTTTAAGCTCAATTTTCATTTTGTATAAACACCAAGCAGACCCTAGCAAGAATCAAAAAATAGGATTCTGTTTTCATTCTTTATCCAGTAACAATTCCTATTGGTTTGAACGTAAAAAAAATGTCGAAAGGTTGATAAAAGACCCTGAAAAATGGTACAATACATGAAGCTGAGCGTCAATAATTAACTAAGAGACCAATTACTGAGCATAAAGGTTGGGTACAAGCTTGAAAAAATAATGTTGAATTGAAAAAATCAACTTATTTATTGAAGGAAAAGCTTAATCAAAAATGACTTTAAATACTACCTGTTCTTCCGCCATCTACGGGAATACTGGTGCCATTGACATAGGCTGCGGCAGGAGATGCCAAAAAGGCCACCATCGAAGCAATTTCTTCGGGCAGACCAAAGCGCCCAGCAGGAATTTCTGAAAGCATCTCTTGTGTTACTTCATCCTTTTCCGCACCTGTCTTGGCTGCCTTATTTTCGATTATACTAGTTAAACGACCCGTAGCCGTTGCTCCCGGCAAAACGTTGTTTACCGTAATCCCAAAAATGCCTAATTCATTCGCCATCGTTTTGGCCCAAGATGCTACTGCACCGCGAATAGTATTCGATACCCCTAAACCTTTTAAGGGTATTTTTACAGAAGTTGAAATAATGTTGATGATCCGACCATATTGGGCTTCTTTCATTGCGGGCAAAACCAATCCTGAAACGATGTGGTTACAAATTAAGTGCTGGTTAAACGCAGCAAGAAAAGCATCTGTTGTTGCGCTATTGGCAGGGCCTGCGGCTGGACCACCAGAGTTGTTGATAAGAATATGAATTTTATTGTTGGCTAAAAAATCAGCAACCACTTTGCGCACCTGCTCAACATCACTGTAATCGGCAACAAGATATTGGTGCTTTTGTCCTTGATTGGTATTTAAGGTTGTAATGGCATCCTGCAAAGCCTTTTCATTGCGGGCAATGAGCGTACAGCTTGCACCTAAACTAGCCAAAGCCTGGGCCGAAGCCAGTCCAATTCCTTGAGTACTACCAGCAACAAGTGCATTTTTGTTACTTAAATCGAGTGATAACATGTGTAAAAATTAAGTAGGATTTTTAAGAAAAAACGAGGCATGAGCTAAGTAATGATTTGGGCACCTTGTTTGCGCACATACATTGTTTTAATCATGATAGACTGTCCTTCAATTCGGCCTTCAATATAGCCGGTATCATTAGGGTCGAGTCGAATATTTTTGACTACTGTGCCCAATCGAGCATTTACGGTTGAACCTTTTACATCAAGCGACTTGACGAGCACAACCGAATCGCCGTTTTCTAAAAGATGACCATTGCTGTCTTTGTGCAAGTCAACACTATTATCGCCTTCATGATCGCCAGTTGCCTTTGCCCATGCTAAATTTTCATCATCGAGGTACATCATATCAATCGCTTCGGCAGCCCAAGTTTCGTGACGCAAACGATTGAGCATTCTCCAAGCCGTTACCTGAACTGCAGGCACTTCACTCCACATAGTGGTAGTCAAACAAGACCAATGTTTCGGGTCAAAATCTTCTTTTTTATCAATCTGTGCCACACATTTAGCGCAGGCATAAATTTCATTACCGCGGATATTAGAAGATGTTGGCCCCACTTCATAGATACTAAGGTTATTGGTGGAAGAACACAACTCACATTGATTGCAGCTTCTGTTTTTTAAATCGTCGATAAGTCCCATGATTATTCTTTAATTAAAAAATCTTCTATTGAATTTCTACATATTTCTCCTATACTGCCCACCCACTTCAAATAAGGCTTGGGTGATTTGACCGAGCGAACAATACTTCACTGTTTCCATCAACTCGGCAAAGATATTTTCATTGTGGATAGAGGCTTGTTGCAAACGACGTAAGGCAACTTCACCTTGATCACCACTGCGCTTCCAAAGATTTTGCACATTCGATATCTGGAATTCTTTTTCCTCTGTTGTGCTTCGGATAACTTCTGATGGAACGATAGTGGGCGAACCTTTGGAACTCAAGAAAGTATTCACACCAATTATGGGGAATTCTCCGGTATGCTTTAATGTTTCATAATACAAACTCTCTTCTTGAATTTTGCTGCGTTGGTACATGGTTTCCATGGCACCCAACACACCACCACGCTCCGAAATACGGTCGAACTCTTGCAATACCGCTTCTTCTACCAAGTCGGTCAACTCTTCAATGATAAAGGAGCCTTGCAAGGGATTTTCATTTTTGGCAAGACCTAATTCCTTATTAATAATCAACTGAATGGCCATGGCACGACGCACAGATTCTTCCGTAGGCGTAGTAATCGCTTCATCGTAGGCATTGGTATGCAGCGAGTTGCAGTTATCGTATATAGCGTACAAAGCTTGTAAAGTAGTACGGATATCATTGAAATCAATTTCTTGTGCATGCAAAGAGCGACCAGAAGTCTGGATATGGTATTTCAACATTTGGCTACGCTCATTTCCTCCGTATTTTAGCTTCATAGCCTTAGCCCAAATACGGCGTGCTACACGACCAATTACACTATACTCGGGGTCAATACCATTGCTAAAGAAGAATGAAAGGTTGGGCGCAAAATCATCAATATGCATCCCACGACTCAAATAATATTCCACAAAAGTGAAACCATTTGAAATCGTAAAGGCCAGCTGAGAGATGGGATTGGCGCCTGCTTCGGCAATATGATAACCAGAAATAGAGACGCTGTAAAAATTACGTACTCCTTCGTTGATGAAATATTGCTGCACATCACCCATCACCCTAAGCGAAAATTCGGTAGAGAAAATACAAGTATTTTGCGCTTGGTCTTCTTTCAAAATATCGGCTTGAACGGTTCCGCGAACGGCCTTCAA
>JAIXWS010000122.1 GCA_027491165.1 Sphingobacteriales bacterium
AATTGGGCTGTTGTTGCCGAAGCGATACAAACCGTATTGCGCCGCGAACAATTCCCACAGCCATACGAGGCCCTCAAAGAACTCACACGAGGCAAAAACGGTATCAATAAAGCGAGTATGCACCAATTTATTGACAGCTTGCAAGTGCCCGCCAAAATCAAAAAAGAGCTGAAAGCCATTACTCCACAAAACTATATAGGGGTGAAATTTGACTTTTAATACGATACCTTTTTAAACAAAAGAAAATAGAAAAAAATGCCTTTGATAATTGCTATCAAAGGCTTTTTTTATTAAATTTGTTTCTATATTGTTGCTTTTGCCGCTTTGCTCTTATCCATAAATCTATCCTTATGAAACAAATATTTACCCTTGTTTTTGTTTTGTTTTTCGCCTTTCAAACCCAAGCCCAAAGATGGTTTCCAGTGGGGGCTACTTTTACTTTTACACAGCAATTTTGGGAATCCCCTACTGGTATAAAGCCAGCTGAATGGAAAGTAGTTGATACTACAACAATTAATAGTAAAGTATGCAAAAAGCTGATGATGACAAAAGGTGCTGGATATGGCACCGATACTACAAATTTCATAATGTACATTTATGATAGTAGTAATATAGTTTATTGGTTTCGTCACGAATTAAACAAGTTTACTGTTTTGTATGATTTCAATAAAGCAGTTGGTGAAACATGGACAATCGAGGCTATCAGAGGGCTTTTATCTTGGGATGATACTATATGCACATTAACGGCCCGTGTAAAAGAAAAATCAATGGACACAATTAATGGATTCCCCTTAAGGACAATGCGAATTGAAATAGACGATTTCCCAGGTTATTTTAATGGATTTGAAGGGAAAATTATAGAGTTTGTCGGGCATCAACGAAGACCAAGGCCTGATCCGCACTATTCTTGTCGCTCCATAAGTGAATCTAGTGATTTTTTTGGTTTACGCTGTTTTGACCATCCAGATATTGGTTTCCATGATTTTAAAATTGTACCAAATTGCGATTATGCATTTACCAGTATCAATGAATTTAATGCAGCGCAAAATTTGAACATTTCGCCCAACCCTGCAACAGATTTTTTTGACATTAAATACCAAAACACAAATAAGGCAGTGGCAACTATAATTGTGAGCAATTTAATGGGGCAGCAAGTTTTAAGCCAAAAAATAATCGAAGGCAATCAAAAAATCAATGCAAGTAATTGGTCTGCGGGTGTTTATTTTTATCAAATACTACAGGAGGGGAAAATAATAGCAAATGGCAAATTGATGAAAATTTAGAGTGTTTTGACAATTAGGAGCTGAAACAATTTTTATTTAATTCAAATGGACGTTTTAGAAATAATCATTATCGGCATTATTGGAGGTATTATAGGAAGGCCAATAGGGATGGCATTTTATAATAAATTTTTAAAAAAGAAAAATAAACAATAAAAAGAAAAGGGCTATCACATAATTGTTGATAGCCCTTTTCTCTTAGTCAATATCTTTTAAAAATTCCGCATTTTCCATACGCCCAGCATCGCTTCTTTGACAATGTTTGAGCTCATTTTTGAAGTGCCTTCGGTGCGGTCTATAAAGGTGATGGGTACTTCTTTTATTTTGAAACCCAATTTCCAAGCGCGGTATTTCATTTCTACTTGAAAAGCATAACCTACAAACTGCACATTGTCGAGCGGTATTTTTTGTAATACAGCTTTGCGGTAGCAAATAAAACCGGCCGTCGGGTCATTTACGGGCATCCAAGTGATGAGTTTGGTATATAATGCTCCGCCTTTCGAAATCAATTTCCTGTTTAAGGGCCAGTTGACCAATTTGCCACCGCTTACATAGCGAGAGCCTACGGCAAGGTCTGCACCTTGATGGGCACAAGCATCATATAATCTCAAAAGGTCGTCGGGATTATGCGAAAAGTCGGCATCCATCTCAAAGATGAATTCATAGCCTTTTTCTAAAGCCCATTTAAAACCAAAAATATAAGCCGTTCCTAAGCCTAATTTGCCTGTGCGGCCAACCATGTGTAGTTGCTCTGTAAATTCTTGTTGCAGGCTGCGCACAATATCTGCAGTACCGTCGGGTGAGCCATCATCTACTATCAGAATATGAAAATGCCCATCGAGCGACATCACCTTTCGGATAATCTTTTCGATGTTTTCTTTTTCGTTGTAAGTAGGTATAATGACTAATTTGTCCAAGGTGCGCATATTAAAAACCGCGGCAAAATAATGAAATACTTTCGGCTACGAACAATTCCTAAGCTATATTTCTTATTTTTTTATCCATAATCACTCATAATTCTCGGTTCCAAACAGCAAAAAATGCTGTTCAAAAAATCTGTGCTAGTGGATTTTGCTACAAGGCTACAGAGCTGTATAACAAATTTTTTAGCTTGTTATCAAACAAAAATTTTATTATTGCAACCTCCGAGCGGCCATTGGGCATTCCCAATTCGCTCATCATGTATAATATAGTATAGACAAAATGGCAAAGAATCTGTTGATAGTGGAGTCGCCGGCAAAAGCAAAAACCATTGAGAAAATCCTGGGTTCTGACTTTCAGGTTAAATCTTGTTTTGGGCATATTCGCGACTTGGTGAAGGAAGATATGGGCATTGATGTGAAAAACGGTTTTACCCCGAAATACACGGTATCGCCCGATAAAATAAAGGTGGTGAATGAATTAAAGGCTTTGGCTAAAAAAAGCCAAGAAGTTTGGCTGGCATCGGATGAGGACCGCGAAGGAGAGGCGATTAGCTGGCATTTGGCCGACGAAATGGGTTTAAACCCTGCTACTACCAAAAGAATTGTCTTTCACGAGATTACCAAAAATGCCATCAAAAAAGCGGTCGATAACCCACGAACGCTCAATATGAATTTGGTGAATGCCCAACAGGCACGTCGTGTTTTAGACAGATTGGTAGGTTTTGAAATATCTCCGATTTTGTGGCGCAAGATGAGTATGCAAAAAAACTTATCTGCAGGAAGGGTGCAATCAGTAACCGTAAAATTGGTGGTAGAGCGCGAGCGCGAAATCAATAATTTCAGTTCGGTATCGGCATACAAAGTAGAGGCTTATTTTACCGCCAAAGACATTAATGGCCGTGAAGTGACCTTTAAAGCTGCTGGGCCAGATAAATTAGCTGATGAAAAAAGTGCAGAACAATTTTTACAGTCCTGCTACAATGCTGCCTTTACTGTAGATGACATTCAAGTAAAGCCTGCTAAACGTACACCTGCAGCGCCTTTCACAACATCAACTTTACAACAAGAGGCAGGTCGTAAGCTAGGATATGCTGTAGCGCGTACCATGCGCGTGGCACAAGGTTTGTATGAGAATGGATACATTACCTATATGAGAACGGATTCTGTGAATCTATCTGACACGGCACTCGAAGGAGCGGAAGTAGCCATCAAAAATATGTATGGCGATCAATACCATCACCGCCGCAAATTTCAAAATAAAAACGAATCGGCCCAAGAGGCGCATGAGGCTATCCGCCCTACAGATATGGGTATGGCACATATCAACGATCCCGAAGCGGCCCGTTTATATGAGCTCATTTGGAAGCGTACTATGGCTTCGCAAATGAGTGATGCTGCATTTGAACGCACTATTGCCAAGATTGATATCTCTACCAATAAAGAGCATTTAACTGCTACAGGCGAGGTGATGTTATTTGACGGTTTCCTTAAAGTATATCTCGAGGATAAAGATGATGATGTGGATGCCGACGACAACCATGCTATTCTACCTCCGCTAAAAGTAGGCATGGTTTTGCCTTTGGTACATATGAAGGCCACAGAGCGTTTCAGTCGCGCAGCACCAAGATATACCGAGTCTTCTTTGGTAAAGAAATTGGAAGAATTAGGCATTGGTCGCCCCTCTACTTATGCGCCAACGATTAGCACCGTGCAAACGCGTGGTTATGTAGAAAAAAAGGATCGCGAAGGGGTCAAAAGAAATTTTCAAATCCTGACCTTAACGCCCGATAATAAAATCAACACAGTTACAGCCTCCGAAAATACGGGTGCTGAGAAGAATAAGTTATTCCCTAGTGATCTTGGGATGGTGGTAACCGATTTCCTTTCCGAAAATTTTAAGCGGATTATGGATTATGGGTTTACGGCCAAAATAGAACAAGAATTTGATGAGATTGCTACAGGAAAGGTGGTGTGGAATACCATGATTAAGGATTTCTATGAGCCTTTTCATGAGCAGGTGGAGCATACCATGGAGCATGCAGGGCGTATCAAAGGCGAGCGTGTGTTGGGTGTAGACCCTGAAAGCGGAAAGCCAGTAGTCGCTAGGCTAGGGCGTTTTGGTCCTATGGTGCAGATTGGGAATATTGAAGATGAAGAAAAACCAAAATTTGCTACTATTAAAAGCAACCAAAGCATTGAAACCATCACTTTTGAGGAGGCAATGGACTTGTTTAGATTGCCCCTAAGCTTAGGTATGTACCAAGATGCCGAGGTAGTTATAGGTGCTGGTCGTTTTGGTCCTTATGTCAAATGGAATGAACAGTTTATATCCATACCCCGAGGCGAAGATCCCTTGAGTGTAGACATGGATAGAGCTATCGAAATTATTGGGGAGAAACAAAAGGCTGATGCACCCATTGCGCATTTTCAAGGGCAGCCTGTTACAAAAGGTAAAGGCCGTTTCGGACCCTTTATTAAATGGGGCGATTTGTTTATTAATATACCCAAGGCCTACAATTATGATTCATTAAGTCAGCATGATATTGACGAATTGGTGAGTAAAAAATTAGAAAAAGAAGCTAATCGCTATATTCAGCAATGGTCCGAAGATAAAATTGCCATTGAAAATGGCCGTTGGGGTCCCTTTATTCGCTTTGGCAAATTGATGTTGAAACTCACGCGCAATGCCGAGGGAGAGAAATTTACAGATAATGAATTACGTGAAATTTCTTTGGATGAAGTTAAGAAAATGATTGTAGCGCAAGTTCCTGATGCTTTCGAAAAGAAAACAAAAAAAGCTGCGACTAAAAAATCAGTAAGCAAATCAGCAGTAAAGAAAGTTGCCCTTAAAAAGGATGTGGTTAAAAAGGCCGCATCTGCTGCACCCAAAAAGAAAGCCGTAGCCAAAAAGAAAAGTTAGTCCATAGAACAAGCCCAAACTGAACCCTATATTTTGCAGCTCAATAAAGAAATACAAGCTCTATTTCAGCTCATAGATGACCCCGACAATGAGGTTTTTGAAACGGTTGCTCATCAACTGTTGCAATATGGCAAAGAGATCGTGCCCAGCTTAGAATACCTGTGGGAAAGCGCCGAGGAAGAAAACGTGCAGGAACGAATTGCTTTGTTAATTCATAGGGTACATTTCAAAGAGTTGCAAAAAGAGTTGAGCGATTGGTGCCATGCCGAACAGCCCGAATTGCTGCGTGGAGCCATCATTGTTGCGCAATACCAATACCCTGAATTGAATATCCCTTTTTTGCTCACCCAGTTTGAGCAGATACGCAAGAATTTATGGTTGGAGCTGAATAATTACCTCACCCCAATCGAAAAGGTGAATACCTTTAATGGTATTTTATATAATTATTACAAGCTGCAAGGGCATGAGCTTAAAGAAAAAAATCCTGACCATTTTTTCATCAATAAAACCTTAGAAAGCAAGCAGGGTAACGTTTTTACAATAGGCGTTTTATACCTCGCTTTAGCCGAACTATTGGACATTCCTATTTACGCTGTTGCTATTCCCCAACAATTTTTATTGGCTTATGTCGATACCTTACAACATTTTTACAGCATAGGAGATGAAACGCTTCGTCGGATTAGTTTTTTTATAGACATGGTCGGTGGTATGGTTTATACCCAAAATGATGTGGAGTTTTATTTGCAAAAAATGCACTGTGATCCTAAAAATCCCCAGTATTATGAGGAGCAAAATACCGTCCAAATCATTTATCAACTGCTCGAAGAATTGAGCCAATGTTATAAACACCACAACATGGAAGATAAAGCAGATGACATCAACCTTTTGATGCAAATACTTGAACCCAGGGTGGCTTAAAGGATTGTATTTCTGCTTTGATAAGCTCAATAGGCCTGAATCAAAAAAGATAAATGCAGTAGATAAAAATTAAGAGCTTATTCCAAATTGTTCTTTTGCTTTACTTTTACATCTTAAACACCACAATGCGTCTCTTAATAATTGCTTTATTTCTTGTGTTATTTGGCTTGCCTAGCTTGGCGCAAGATACTACTGCCTCTCAGGTAGCAGAAGCAGTGCCTTTGGCAAAAGACGCAACCATTAAGAAACTAAAATTTCAGCCCGACCCTAAACGTGCAGGTTTGTATTCGGCATTAATTCCTGGGATGGGTCAACTCTATAACCGTCAATATTGGAAAATGCCGATTGTTTTTGCCACAATGGGCACAACAATTTACTTTGTCATCAAGCGCAACAACGAATATCAGCGCTATCGTAAAGCCTATGTTTCCCGAATTGCCTTTGGTGTCAATAGCACAGACGAATTTCAGGGCATTTTATCCACCGAAGGGATCAAGCAGTACCAAGATGAGGCTAAGCAGGGTATGGATATGATGGTGGTCTATACGCTTATAGGCTATGCTGGTCAAATAATGGAAGCCATATCGGCTGCGCATTTGCGCAATTTTGACATTTCAAAAGACTTAAGTATGCAAGTGCGTCCCGTACTTACACCCATTAATACCTTCGGTGTAGGTTTAGTGGTGAATTTTAAAAAATAAAAAATCCCTTAGCGGCAAAATCAATTTCTTTATTGTGCTGGCATCTTCTATTTTTGTAGCATGCAGATTGACAAACCAAAAGAAGATACTTATTTACACAAGGGCATGCGCAAACAATTGGTAGATAGCTTGCGCAGCAAAGGCATCAAAGACGAAAAAGTATTGGCCGCTATAAATAATGTTCCGCGACATTTCTTTTTGGATACAGCATTTGAGCGCATCGCATACGAAGACCGTGCTTTTGAAATTTTGGCCAAGCAAACTATTTCGCATCCCTTTACCGTGGCTTTTCAAACAGAATTATTACAAATCAAAAAGTTTGATAAAGTGCTTGAAATTGGTACTGGTTCGGCTTATCAGTCTTGTATATTGGCCGAGATGGGCGCCATGGTATTCAGTGTTGAAAGGCAGCGCGAGTTGTATGATTTTGTTGATAAGAATTTTTCTTTTATAAAAAAATACCCAATGATCAGGCGTTTCTATGGAGATGGATATGTTGGATTGCCCACTTTTGCGCCTTTCGACAAAATAATTGTTACAGCTGGTGCGCCCTTTGTTCCCGAAAAGTTAATAGAACAATTGAAGCCAGGCGGCATTTTTGTAATCCCTGTTGGCGACGGAAATGGCCAACGAATGTTGAAGATTACTAAAGAAATCGACCATAAAATCATCACTGAAGAGTTGGGTGATTTCGATTTTGTACCCATGTTAGAAGGTAGAAACGGTTAGTTTTACACGGTATTGTTAAAACATATGGTTTCGTTTTTTGTGCATTCCTTAAATTGCATGTTCAAATGGGCATTGAACCATAAATAATACCCTCATACCCTATCTTCAAAATATCCAATCCGTGAAAACAAAACAGTTTTTTTTGGGCCTCATTGTTTTTTGGGCATTTTTGCCCAAAGGCTTTACCCAAAATATTAATACTATAGCAGGCACAGGCACTGTGGGTTTTTCGGGCGATGGTTCGGCAGCTACCGCAGCTGCGCTCAATGGTCCCCAAGATGTATCCCTGGATACCTTTGGTAATATATACATCGCCGATGCTGCTAATCAACGAATTAGAAAAATAACAGCCGCTACAGGTGTCATTAGCACCATTGCAGGAACAGGTAGTATTGGCTATTCCGGTGATGGCGGAGCAGCTACCTCGGCTACATTTAATTCTCCTATCGGTTTAGACGTAGATGCTGCTGGTAATATTTATGTCGCAGATGTCGGTAATCATTGTATTCGGAAAATTACTGCAGCTACCGGATTGATTTCTACAGTGGCTGGCATTGGTTCTGGCGGGTTTTCAGGTGATGGTGGTGCCGCTACCTTAGCACGTTTACAATCTCCCTATGACATAACCGTAGATGCCAGCGGCAATTTGTTTATTGCTGATGTGTCTAATAATTGTATCAGAAAAGTAACGGCAAGCAGCGGTAGAATCAGCACTGTTGCCGGTAATACCAGTCCGGGCTTTTCGGGAGATGGTGCTGCTGCAACTTTAGCTAGATTATACCAGCCCTTTAGTGTAGCTGTTGATGCTGCTAATAATTTATACATTGCCGATGCTGCTAATAATCGGATTAGAAAAGTAACAGCGAGTACAGGCTTTATCAGTACTATTGCCGGTACGGGCACAGCTGGTTTTAGTGGAGATGGCGCTGCCGCAACATTGGCAAGGTTGAATAAGCCTTACAGTATTGATGTTGATCTCTCTGGTAATGTATATTTTTCAGATTTCAATAATCAACGTATTCGTAAAATAACAACAAGTACAGGCATAATCAGTAGGATTGCAGGTACTGGTTCTTTTGGTTTTTCGGGCGATGGCGGTTTGGCTATTTTTGCACAATTGGCCAACCCTAAAGGGATTTATGTTGATCGGGTAAATAATGTTTTTATTGCCGATGATCAGAATAGTCGGCTACGATTTATTTGCAATGCTGCTACCATACCTGCTGCGCCATTGGTAAGCTCTCCACTGACCTTATGCACCAGCAGCACTCCTCTTCCTTTAACCGCTATAGGCACTGCTTTGAAGTGGTATACATCAGCTACAGGCGGCACGGGTACCACAACAGCCCCAACACCTTCTGTAGCAACTACCGGCACTACTACTTATTATGTAACCCAATCTTCGGCCTGTGGCGAAAGCCCTCGTGCAGCTATTGTGGTACAAGTTATTCCAGCACCCTTGGCTCCAACAGCAAAAGATACGCTGCTGTATTGTAGCGGTTCTCCGGCTTTGCCTTTGACAGCAAGTGGAACAGCCACTTTATTTTGGTATAGCACTGCCTCTGGCGGAACAGCTGTGACTACCGCTCCTACGCCCAGCACTGCACTTGCAGGCACAACTACATACTTTGTGAGTCAGGGTTCAATAGGTTGCGAAAGTTCAAGATTGCCTATAACTGTAATAGTACATCCTACACCAGCTTTGCCTACGGTAAGCGACATCCGATATTGTATAGGTGCCAGTGCGCTACCCCTTGCAGCGACAGGTACTTTTTTAAAATGGTACACAGTTGCTACGGGCGGTACAGCTTCCACAATGGCACCAATACCATCAACTGCTGTTGATGGATCTGTTTTTTATTATGTCTCACAAACCAATTTATTTGCTTGCGAAAGTGGACGGGCATCCATAAATGTAAGTACGCATACGAAACCTAAAGTGACTATCACAGCCATTACGGCGCCCAAATTTTTCGTTTGTAAAGGATCTAAGCTGACGCTAGAAACAATCGTAACACCTTATGGCAATAATTACCAATGGCAAATTGCAGGATCCGATGTTTTAGGCGCCATTGCAGATACTTTTAATGCTATAGATGCAGGTTCTTACCGTGTAATAGTAAGTAATGCACCTAATTGTAATGATACGGCTAGTGTAGTAGTAGATATTGATTCAAGTTTTACAAAAACATCCATTAACCCAACAGACATTAATATCTGTGATGGAGTAAAAATCAAGTTGTTTTCAACATCTAGTCTTGGCCCTGGATATACCTACCAATGGCTAAAAGATGCAGTATTATTAAGCGATACCAATAGTAGTATTGTGGTCAATTTGAAGGGTGTTTACCAGTTAAAAGTTACCAATCCTTTGGGATGCACCGCTCTCTCTAATAGCTCTACCGTTCATACATTTAGTCCTATACCCTTACCCATTATTAGTCAATTGGGAGCCGTCCTTTCTGTAGCGCCCATTTATGCTTCTTATCAATGGTATCGAAATGGGAAAGTGATTAGCGGTGCTATTAGTTCTGCTTTTACTATGAGCTTTGATGGAGATTATTCGGTAAAAGTGAGGGATGGTAACGGATGCAAAAACGAATCGGATGTTTTGACGGTTCAAAATTTGTCTATTACAGAAAGTAGCTCAACAAATCTATATCGCCTATTCCCAAATCCAATGTTTGATTTTATGCAAGTGCAATCGCCATTAAACTTAAGGATAAGCTTGAATGATTGTGTGGGTAAAACGATTTTTGAATCGAAGAGTAATACCATGATAGATATAAGTGCTTTATCAGCAGGACTGTATTTCGCACAAATAACTGATGCTTCAGGTAATATTTTAGGTATTGAAAAAGTAATAAAGGCAAACAAATAATACGGCAAAAGCAATGATGAATTGGCAACGTTTGTACAGCCCTCGTCGCACAGGCGAATTAGAAGAAAAGGTCCGAAACCCAGACCAGGCAAGGAATTCTTACATGCGAGATTATGATAGAATCATATTTTCATCAGCTTTTCGCCGTTTGCAAAATAAGACGCAAGTATTTCCATTGCCAGGTCCTGTATTTGTTCACAATCGTCTTACACATAGTTTAGAGGTAGCCTCTGTAGGTCGTTCTTTGGGCAGAATGGTAGGGGAGCGAATCGCGGCGCAATACCCGGATGCTGCTGAGGATTTTAAAGAATTTTATCGACACGAATTGGCATATGTTATTGCCTCTGCATGCTTAGCACACGATATTGGCAATCCTCCTTTTGGGCATTCCGGTGAAGATGCTATTCGTGCGTTTTTTGCGCAATTAAACGGGGAGGACAAGGCCCGAATAGAGCGATGTTTAAGTCTTAATCAGCAACTTGATTTTGAAAAATTTGAAGGGAATAGTAATGCCTTGCGCACCCTTACCCACAACTTTGATGAACCCGAAGAAGGCGGTTATAGGCTTACTTATACCACTTTGGCTTCTATTGTAAAATATCCATGCAGTTCTGAAAAAGGATTCAAAAAAGCTAATGGGATTTCTTTTAAAAAGTCTGGCTTTTTTGATACAGAAATTCAAACCTACACCCATATTGCACAAACATTGGGTATTCCTCAAATGGATGATCAGGTATTTGCTCGTCATCCATTTGTCTATTTGGTTGAAGCGGCAGATGATATTTGTTACCGGGTAATTGATCTGGAAGATGCACACCGTTTAGGCATCATTTCACTCGATAAATTTAAGTCTTTGTTGTTGCCCTTTTTTGAAAATACAGCAGAATATAATGGACTCGATAAAATCGTGAACAAACTGTCACGCATCTACGATCCTAATCAGCAAGCTCAGTTTATTCGTGCCAATTGGATCGGTTTGATGATTGGTAAAATGGCGGATTTGTTTATGGAAAACGAAGCAATTCTGTTGGCCGGTAAACTTGATAAAGATTTATTATCTTGTTTACCCCTTCAACAACAGCAATTGGTGCAAGAAATCAATACCTATTCTTACAATCATATTTACAATCACAAGGCAGTTGTAGAAATTGAATTAAGTGGCTTTCATATTATTGGTCATTTACTCAAAGATTTTGTTCATGCAGTTCTTCATCCTAAAGAGTCTAAATCTGAGAAATTATTGCAGCTTATTCCCAAGCAATTTCCTCTAAACTTAGAATCCGAAGATAATCTGTACCACAACCTTCAATCTGTTGTGGATTTTATCGCTGGTATGACTGATTTGTTTGCCATTGATTTGTACAGAAAAATTACTGGAATTAGTATCACTAAAATTGGTTAGAAATGCATCCTAAAGAATTAAGAATAGAAGATTTTTCATTTGATTTACCTGATGATAGAATTGCACAATTTCCGAAAGAGGAACGTGATAGTTCTAAGTTGTTGGTGTATGACAGAGGCGCTTTACAACAAGATATTTATAGGAATATTGCTGATTATTTACCTGCAGATGCTTTAATAGTTTTCAATCAAACGAAGGTGGTGCAAGTCCGTCTTTTGTTTCAGAAATCTACTGGTGCAAAAATTGAAATATTTTGCCTTGAGCCTGATTCCCGATATGCTGATATGCAAACAGCAATGACCCAAAAGGGCGAAGTTTATTGGCAATGTTTGGTAGGTGGTGCAAACAAATGGAAGAATGGTGATGTTATTTTTCTGCAAGATCCCCAGCTCAACATCACCATTAATGCTCAGCTTATAGAAAAGCAAGAAGGAATCTTTATTGTACATTTATCTTGGGAAAATCCCGAAATTAGTTTCGCTGAAGTGCTGCATTCTGTAGGCAAAGTGCCATTGCCGCCTTATATGCATCGTGATACGCAAGAATCTGATAAAGATCGGTATCAAACCATTTATGCGCGAGAAGAGGGTAGTGTAGCAGCACCAACAGCAGGGCTACACTTTACACCGTTTATTTTCGATCAGCTCAACCATAAGTCTATTCAACAAGGTTTCCTTACACTACATGTTGGGGCTGGAACATTTAAGCAGGTTAAATCAGAAAAAATTGGTGAACATGAAATGCATGCTGAATGGGTAGAATTTTCTATTGATTTTTTACAACAATTGCATCAAAAATTGGGTAGTATTATAGCTGTAGGGACCACTTCAATGCGTAGTCTAGAAAGTCTTTATTGGATGGGTTTGAAGTTGTATCATAAACATAATATTCAATGGGATGGCATCGCTATTAGTCAATGGGATGCCTACGAAATGCAGCCAGATATCGATCCTAGTGTTGCCATTGAAACTTTAATCAATTGGATGCGGACTAATGATAAAACCAAGCTTGTAACACGCACCCAAATTTTGATTGCACCAAGCTACAAAGCAAAAATATTGGATATGCTCATTACCAATTTTCACCAACCGAATTCTACATTATTACTTTTGATTGCCGCTTTGATAGGCGAAGATTGGAAATCTATGTATGATTTTGCCCTTGCAAATGATTATCGTTTTTTGAGTTATGGTGATGGTTGTTTGCTTAAGTTTAGGC
>JAIXWS010000123.1 GCA_027491165.1 Sphingobacteriales bacterium
AATTTGCAATCGCGTATTCGTGGCGCTATGGTAATGGCCTTGAGCAATAAATTTGGATCGATACTTTTAAACACCTCTAACAAAAGCGAACTCTCAACCGGATACGGAACGCTCTATGGCGATATGGCTGGAGGCCTGGGTGTACTAGGAGATGTATACAAAATGCAAGTTTATGCTTTGGCAGAATACATAAACAGAGAAAGAGAAATTATCCCCCAAAACATTATTGACAAAGCGCCGAGCGCCGAACTTAGACCAGGCCAAAAAGATGCTGACAGCCTACCCGACTATGCCATTTTAGACGCAGTGCTCTACCAATATATCGAGAGAAGACAAGGCCCAAAAGACTTGATAGCAATGGGTTTTGACGAAAACCTTGTAACCCGCATATTAAAATTAGTCAACAGCAACGAATATAAACGCAATCAATTTTGCCCCATTATCCGCGTATCACCCAAAGCATTTGGCGTAGGCAGAAGGATGCCCATCGTGGGGAAATATTTATCTTAGAACATGGTCTTTTAAATTGCCCTGTCATTCATTCATTAATTTGTAAAAAGTATTAACCCAAATGAAACAACTTTTCTTCTTTACCTTAATGTTCATAACAAGCGCTCGACTTGCTGCCCAAATAGACCTAAACAAAGGACTGGTGCTGTATTTGCCCTTTAAAGGCAATACATTAGATGCAAGCCCTAATGCCAACCACGCCATTAACTATGGAGCTACACTTACTGCTGACCAATGGGGTAATCCTAATAGCGCCTATAGATTTAACGGTAGCAGTCATTATATGCGCATCCAGAACACAGCAAGTTTGCAATGTGATAATCAAATTACACTTTGTGCCAGAGTTTTGGTGAATGGTTTTTATGATGGCATTTGCTACGGAAATAGCATCATTGACAAAGGAACTCCTGACTATTTGGAGGGTGATTACCATTTAAGATTTGCCACATCTATTTCAGGCGGAAACTGCAATGTTAAAGATACATTGAAGCAAAATTTCTATGGACAATTCTATAATGAAATACCCTCTGAGCTTGTTAGAAATAATCCACCTTACATAAAAAAAGGAAACTGGGATTGTCTTATTTATGTTTTTGATGGTGTAAATGTAAAAATGTTTGTAAATGGCATATTGAGATATTCGATTGTTGCAAAAACCACCATTGGCGTAAATACACAAGATGTTTTTTTAGGCAGGCATGATGACCTTACATACCCCTATTGGTTTAATGGTGTAATGGACGAGGTACGCATTTACAATAGAGCCCTTAATGTTCTAGAAATTGATTCAATATGCAGCAAAACAAATCCGCAATTGGCTATTCGTGAAGTAAAAAATGAGGATATGCCATTACCTGTATTATCCAATCCAATAAAGAATACGTTGGTTTTAGGATTGGAAGAAAAAAGTATGGGGGGGCTTTTAACTATTTGGGATTTATCGGGCAGAAAATTAATTCAAATCGCACAACTCAATGAAAAAACTATTGCAGTCGAAAGTCTTGAAACGGGTCTTTATTTGGTTTCCTATCAATTAGGGGACATCTCAATGCGCGTAAAAGTGTTCAAGCAATGATGAATTATCTAGTTCATAGGAAAGCTTGAAGCGAATACGCCATCTACTTTATGGCACAATAACTTTTAACCCATAAAACCAAGAATCGCTCCAACATTATTGGTTTCAGAGAGAAGGTTGCCGATCGTGGGGAAATATTTATCTTAATCAGCTACCACTTCTTGCTTTTCAACAGCCGTGTACAGCTTAAAATATGCCCCCTCTTGTTGCATTAGCTGACTGTGGCTACCCCGCTCTGCCACCTGACCTTTGTCCAAAACCAAAATTTGATCTGCCTTTCGAATGGTCGATAAACGATGAGCAATAACAATAGAAGTACGGCCTTTAATGAGGGCGTCTATCGCCTTTTGTACCAATTGTTCGCTTTCGCTATCTATCGATGAAGTGGCCTCATCAAGGATAAGAATAGTGGGATTATACAATAGGGCTCGGGCAAAAGAAATCAGTTGACGCTGCCCTTGGGAAAGGGTATTGCCACGCTCCATTACATTGAAATAATAATTGTCAGGCAAGCGCATAATAAAATCATGTATGCCCAAAATGGTACAACATTCTTGTACTTTTTCTAGAGGGATCGCGCTGTTGCGTAAGGTAATGTTATCGAACACCGTACCCGAAAACAAAAAGACATCTTGCAACACAATACCAATATGCTCGCGCAAAGAATACACATCATAATCGTTTATGGTACGGCCATCTATTAAAATTTCACCGCTTTGTATTTCGTATAAGCGATTAAGAATACTGATAATACTAGTTTTCCCCGCTCCTGTATGACCAACCAAGGCCATTGTCTGGCCTGCAGGGATGTCAAAACTTAATCCGCGCAAAACAGGCACATCAGGCTTGTAGGCGAAATGAACGTCTTTAAATTCAATAGCACCTGTTAATGCATCGGCCTTAAGCGTTCCTTCATTTTTGATACTTTCTTCACTGTCCAATAAGGTAAAAATTCTCTCGGCGGCAATCATCCCCATCTGCAAAACATTGAATTTATCAGCCATCATCCTCAGAGGTCGAAACAGCAAATTGAGATACATCACAAAGGCAATAATCACACCAGGTGTAACATCATAATTGATCATTCGCTTAGCGCCCCACCACACTAAAAGCCCCATCGAAACAGCCAAAATAATTTCAACGATGGGAAAGAAAACAGAATAGGCAAAAATGGATTTTATATGGGCATTCCGATGCTCTTTGTTAATGTCATCAAATTTTGCACCCTCCCTTGTTTCGGCAGCAAAGGCCTGTACAATACTCATGCCACTAATATGTTCTTGCGCAAAAGCATTGAGTGCTGCAACTGCTGTGCGCACGCGCTGAAAAGATCTATTGACATTTTCTTTGAACCAATAGGTGGCCAAAATAATAGCCGGCAAAGTCGTCAAACAAATCAATGTCAATACCCAATCGGTAGCCAACATGGCAACAATTACAGCTATAATGGTGAGCACATCGGCAATGATAGAAATGATGCCCTCAGAGAAAACATCATTGACCGACTCCATATCATTGATAGATCGTGTAGTAAGTGTTCCTACTGCCGTCTTATCATAGAAGGCCACATCCTGAAAAAGAATTTTACGAAATACTTGTTGGCGCAAATCATTAACTACACTTTGACCCATCCAGCTAATACGGTAGGAGAATATAAAACGTAAAATAGTTTCGAGCAACAATAAGCCCAATTGTACCGCCGAAATAAATAACAAACCCTTCAACCATTGGTTTTTGATATAAACATCAACAGATTGCTGAATAAGATAAGGGCGCAGCGGAGAGATTAAAGCCAATACCACGCTCAGAAACATTGCCGCAAAGAATGTAGATCGATAATTATTGGTATAACTGAAAATACGCCGAAGCGTAATAAGTGAAAAGGTCTTTTTGGGGGCTTGGCTCATTAATTTTATTTCGCAGCGCAAATGTCGGAAGAATGAGCTAATAAAAATTCTCAAAAAAACAATCGAAACAGCACTAACTTAAGCTGGGAAGCATACATGAATCGAACCGGTCACCTTCCCGAAAGCTTTCGGGACGCTCTATAGCGCTGAGCTAATTAACCATTCGATATACTTCCTGCTCTTCTTTTTCTTGATTTCCGACGCTCGCTTCCGAGCTTCAGCATTGCTATTATATGTTTCAGT
>JAIXWS010000040.1 GCA_027491165.1 Sphingobacteriales bacterium
AAAGAAAAGAATAAAATTGATTCGGCAAAGGCTTATGAGCAATTTTGCAAAGAGGAAGAACAAAGAACCATCATCGCTATGGCCTTGGCTGCGACCCGCGACCAAAGACAAAAAGCCTTAGTGCCACTTGCTGGCCAAAAAAGCTATTTTGGCGGAATGAACGATTACACGATGGACTTTGTGCGTAAATACATGGAATCGCACAAAAAAACATTGGCAGTTGTCGATTCAAGATCGAAAACGAAATTTTCGATGATGGATAATGTGTTCCAAAAAAACAACCTTCCCCATCAACTCAAGTACTTAGCTGTTATCGAATCTGCCTTAAACAATAATGCGGTATCTCCAGTTGGAGCCGTTGGTCCTTGGCAATTTATGTCAGAAACGGGTCGGCTCATGGGTTTGACGGTAAATGGCAAGAGAGACGACCGTACCGATTGGTTCAAAAGCACCACCGCAGCAGCCAAGTACCTTAATTACCTCTATGCCGAAATGCAAGATTGGCTGCTGGTCATTGCATCCTATAATTGTGGCCCAACGCCTGTAAAACGAGCTATCGAAAAAACAGGGAGCAGAAATTTCTGGGATATAAAACCCTATTTGCCCCGTGAAACGCAGGGACATGTAATGGCCTTTATCGCTACCGCATCCATTTTCGAAAACATGAAAAAATTTATCTATGCCGGTAAGATTCCTGAAGATTATATCATGCACCCCGAAATGGCCCCAGTAAAAGGTGAGCTCAAAAAAGCAAAACCTAAAATTACCTTTACGGAGGCAGAACTTAAAAATATGGCCATCATTACCCTCAACGAACCCCTGAGTATTGAGGTATTGGAGCAAGAATTGCAAATAGACAAGCACTTGCTCAACAAATGGAATCCTGACTACGAATTATTTGTATTAGACCTTTACCCAGAAAAAGAATACAAGTTTAGAATGCCTAAGGATAAAATTGATGGCTATGTCGAAAAACGTAACCTGATCAGCAAAAAATCAGAGAAGTTTTTCCGGGATTTACTCTTATAAAATATTTAAGGCAAAGGGCTAAGCAGCCCCTCCGGATAATTGATTTGCTCAAGGTATAAACCAAATCCAGGAACACTAAAATCTGCCTTACTACAATCTTTAGATTCAATTATTGATTGGAATTCATCGAAAGAATACTTGCCACGAGCAACACGTAATTGGGTGCCCACTAAGGCTCGAACCATACCACGCAAAAAACGATTGCCCCAAACTACATAATGCAATTCATCACCCACTTGTTGCCATTCTGATTTGTACAAAGTACATTGAAATGTTTTGCTTTGTGCATTCTTTTTACTGAAGCTTTCAAAATCATTATAGGACAATAAAAGCGATGCGGTTTGATCCAAAATAGCCCTGTCTATTGCGTAAGGAAATAAGAGGGCACGCTGAAACAAAAAAGGATTTTTTTCGGTGTAAATCCGATATCGATATTGACGGCTTGTAGCCTCAAAACGTGCATTGGCAGATGGATTGCTAAGGGTATAGATGTTTTTTACCGACAGAGAACTGGGCAAAAGTGCATTGAGATTATACAAGACTTTTTTATCCAAAACTTCTTCAAGGTCGATGTGGTAAAAATTACACAAGGCATGCACGCCCTCATCTGTGCGGCTAGCACCAAGCGTTTCCACTGGATGCCTTAAGAACTTAGATAAAGCCTTATTGAGTTCATATTGAACCGTTATTTGTTCGCCTTGTATTTGCGATCCATGAAAGGCTGTGCCTTGGTATTGAACCTCTATAAAATAACGGGGCATTAGTATTTAAAAATGGGGCTTTAAACTGGAACAGCAAAGTTGAAAAAAAATGACGTTAAGCCAGAGTAATTCTATCCTATCAGCAAGAAGCATGACGATTGAATTAATGTGGGTTAAAAATTAGAACATCTTACGAAAGCATCGCTTACGCTTATGCTGAATATGGTCAAATGTTTTCCAATTATTGATAGCCTTTTCGTTTGTTTCTAACATGCCTGTTGTTTCTATAAACGCTATATCATGTTCTATAAATACTTTACTCAATTCGGTGATGAGCAAAGCACTTACCCCCTGAGCTTGCCAACTAGGATGTATGCCGGTCAATAACAAATCGACCACTTTAGGCTTTTTAAGGGCTTGTGCAATATGCCACCAACCAAAGGGAAATAAAGAACCATTAGCCTTTTGCATAGCCTCGCTTAGAGAGGGCAAACTGATGATGAAACCAATAACATGAGCATCTTTATCTTCGACCACTTTTACAAACTTAGGGTTCAGAATGTTGAAATATTTGTTGATATAAAAATCGGCAAGGGTTTTGTCCATTTTTACAAATCCAAACAATTCACCAAAGGCGATATTGAGTAAGTCAAAAATCTTATTGGCATAGGCTTTTAGCTCCTTACGATTCGTAAAATGCACCACTTTAAGTCCGTAACGATTGCGTATCATATCGTTAAGTTTTAGGGCTTTTGCGGGCAATTCCTTTTCTTGCTTTAGACGAAATTCTACCCAATCCATTTCCTTACCATATCCTGCTGCCTCGAAATGACGGAGATAATAAGGCAAATGATACTCCGAAGCAATGGAAGGCAAATGATCAAAGCCCTCAATCATGATGGCTTGATGATCGAGATTGGTAAAACCCAATGGCCCATGCACACCATGCATACCTTTTTCTTTAGCCCAATCTTCTACCGTTTGCAAAAGGGCTGCACTGACCTTATCGTCGTCCATAAACTCAATACGGCTTACACGACATAGTTGCTCACCTGTAGCCTCATTGTGGATTTTGTTGATAATAGCCCCTACCCTACCTACTACTTGACCATGATTAAGGGCAAGCCAAAACTGCGCCTCACAATATTGAAAGGCAGGATTGGTAGCAGCCTGTAAAGCCTTTAACTCGTCTTTCTTGAAAGGGGGTACCCAATATTTATTGCCCTTATAAAGATCGAATGGAAATTGAACAAAGGCCTTAAAATCGGCAGCAGAGCTACAAGCTTTGATAATTATAGACATGAAAAACGCGTTGTAAGTTGGTCGAAAAAAATTGCTGTGGCAAGATAGCTTTTTTTGAGAAAAGAGCTTGTTGGAATAGGCAATAAATCATCCTAAGACTATGAGGAACTATAATTTGAAATGGAATTATTGTTCAAACGACAATTTTTCACATTAATCTCCACAAACAAAGTACAAAGCTCAGCTTAATTAAACCCTATAAACTTTGCTGCACAAAAGCAACCAATTGCTGCATCGCTTGGGCACGATGGCTTATTTGTTGTTTTACTGTAGCGGGTAATTGCGCAAAGGTTTGGCTATAGCCATCGGGTACAAATATAGGGTCGTAGCCAAAACCATTATCCCCAATAGGATTTTCGATTAAAGTGCCATGACATTCGCCTTCAAAATAATGGGCCTCGCCCTTCCAAATCAGACAAAGAACGGCTTTGTAATAGGCTCTTCGGTTGGACTGTCCTTCTAATTCTTGTAAAACTTTATCGAGATTACTTTGGTCATTCGCCCCTTCACCAGCATATCTTGCGCTAAGCACTCCAGGCTTATCCCCTAATGCCGATACACAAATGCCTGAATCGTCGGCCAAAACATTTTTGCCACAAAACTGATGAATGGTATTGGCTTTTTGAAAAGCATTTTCATGAAAAGTAAAAAAGGGCTCTTCGATTTCTTGCTCAAAGCCTATATCCTTCAAGGAAAGCACTTTAAAGCCTTCTAACAATTCGTGTAGCTCAGCAATCTTTTTTTTATTAGCCGAGGCCAAAACAATTTCATTCATGATGTATCAATGATTTTACTTCGAATTTCTGAAAGCAATTATGGATGTGCCTCAAACCATCAAGGGCTAGTATATGACTGGAGAAGGAAATGCTATTCACTATTGGTTTTGAAATTTTTATGAGGGGCTTTAAGGTCAGAGGACATAAATAGCAAGACACAGCATCCTAAATCATTGGAGCCCATTATTGACCTGCCCACACCTGTGCCAAATGAACACAAATAGAGACTGCAGCATTCATGTCTTGGACACTCACATATTCTTGTTTAGAGTGAATACCCATCTCGCCAGTGAAAATATTAGGACAAGGCATACCCATAAAAGACAAACGCGAACCATCTGTACCGCCACGAATACTAATATTCTCGGGATGAATACCTGCGCGACGATAGGCCTCTTCGGCATTAGCCATCACTTGTGGATGATGAATCAATATCTCTTTCATGTTTCGGTATTGCTCTTTGACTGTCATCTCAAAAGACGAACCAGGGAATTGGGCAACTGCTTCTGCCGCTAGTTTTTTCAATCGATCTTCGTGATGCATCAGTTCGGCACTCACAAAATCACGAACAATAAAAGTCACTTTGGCTTGTTCCAATTCTCCTTCTAAAGCGAGGGGATGCACAAAACCTTCATTTCCTGAAGTGCTTTCTGGACACCATTCATTAAGAGGCAATTTGCTTAAAAATAAGGCTGCCACTTTCATAGCATTGACCATTTTCCCTTGAGCATAACCGGGATGCGCACTTACCCCATTAAAGGTAATAACTGCAGCGTCTGCGCTAAAATTCTCTCCTTCAAGATGCCCTCGTTCACCTCCATCAAGCGTATACCCAAATTGGGCATTAAGTTTTTGCATATTTACAGCATTGACACCACGACCAATTTCTTCATCAGGGGTAAACAGAATTCTGATTTTGCCATGGGGTATTTCTGGATGCTCCATTAAGTACTGTGCCAAATCCATAATAATGGCTACAC
>JAIXWS010000112.1 GCA_027491165.1 Sphingobacteriales bacterium
GTATCCAATCTATCCTTATCTCAATTACCGATAAAGAAGTCAATCTATTGTCAATTAGTGCTCGATTGGTGCCATGAAAATATTGCCCAATCGAATACCCGTAAACCTAAATTAAGGGTAAACTATTATTCTCATAAGAAATGGGGTGGACTATATTATTCTGGTACACACGAGTGCGTTATTTATGTTAATAGCCACGGTACAATAAAAGACGTAACTAATGCTGTTATTCATGAATATGTACATGCCCGACAAAGAAACAAGAACTTTGATAAACTTTACGAAAAGCATCAAAGAGAAGTTGGATACGAAATGAATCCTTTCGAACTAGAAGCTAGGGAAGTGGCTAAGAAACATGAGACGGAAGCATTATTATGGGCCTGTCGTCAAATTTACCGGGCTTAAATACATTAGGCTAGCCTCTAATGTACATGGATTGTAGCCCGCAACGCTCAAGGATTTTTTTATACCGAATCCCATTAACTATTCATGTAAAATATCCGCAACTTTCCTCTGAAAGAAGAACTGACAAAAAGGGTTTCCAGCAATTGGAACCCTTTTGTTTTTAGCTTAGCTACCCATTCGCCGAAAATTCCCCAGCTATCGTACCGATAAATAATGAATGGCGTTAGGCAATGGCTTAATATTGCACAGCATTTATATTATTGACTCATGAAAAAAGCTTTACTTTTTCTCTTTATCGCTTTGTTTTTTGTTGTGCAAGGCCATGCGCAAAAAAAAATTAGCGGTACCGTTATCGATACCTTTAATAATGAAACCTTAGAATACGCAACGATTACCGTGCTGCGGGCCAAAGATTCCATATTATTGGGTTATGCCCGAACCAATAAAGAGGGCGACTTCAGCCTTAATGTGGCAGAGGAATCGAAATATCTTCTACTCATCACTTGTCCTGGATTTGCCGATTATACAGATGTAGTGAATGCTCCTGCCAATAAAGATTTGGCATTGGGCAAAGTTGTTTTGTACACCCGCGAAAAGTTGTTGAGTGAATTTGTCATACTGCAAAAGAGAGGATCCATTATCATTAAAGGAGATACTACAGAATATGTGGCCGATAGTTTTAAGTTTGATGCCAATGCAAATGTTGAAGCATTGCTTAAAAAATTACCGGGTTTACAAGTAGATAAAAATGGTCAGGTAACTGCCCAAGGAGAAAAGGTTCAGAAGATATTGGTGGATGGAGAAGAATTTTTCAGCGATGACCCAGCTGTCGTTAATAAAAATCTACAAGCCAAAACAATTGACAAGGTTCAGGTGTTTGATAAAAAAAGCGAGAATGCCGAGTTTACGGGTATTGACGATGGTGAGCGCATCAAAACCATCAACCTTCAATTAAAAGATAAATATAAAAAGGGCTATTTTGGAAAATTGGCTTTAGGTGGTGGTAGCGATGACTTCTTTGAGAATCAAGGGATGTTCAATTATTTCCGAGGCAAACAAAAATTTTCGGTTTATGGCGTCATGGCCAATACTGGCAGAGTAGGGCTCTCTTACGAAGACAATAATAAATTTGGTAATGGTGGCTCTAACATGCAAATGGATGAAGAAAGTGGCTTCCAATTTATTACGAGTGGTGGAGAGGATGAAGATGGCGATATGGGCGGAAAGTATAATGGACAAGGATTGCCCGCAGCCTGGACCAGTGGTGCTCATTATTCAAATAAATGGAATAAAGACCTGCAGCATGTATCAGCTAATTATCGTTTCAATAGGCAAAATATTGAAACCCTAAATAATACCTTGACCCAATTTAGCTTGCCCGATTCGGTTTATTTCAATGATCAAAAAAGCAATACTTTCTCTACCTCTGATCGACATGGCCTTACTGCATTGTACGAGTGGAAGATCGATTCGCTTTCTTCTTTAAAGTTTACTGCCAATGCCCAAAAAACCTTTAAACGAAACAACTCTGATGTGGAGACGGATTCTCGTGGTAGCCAAGGGGGCTTGATGAATAATAGTTTGCGCAAAACCACTAATGAAGGGGATAATCAGAATGTTAATGCTGCCGCTATTTGGAAAAAAAGATTTCAAAAGAAAGGCCGTAATCTATTGATTGAGTTAGACTACAACCAAAGAGAAAATACAAATGAAGGTAAACTCTTTGCAAGCAATAATTTTTATTCGAATGGCGTATTGGTTGGTAATGCCATTATTGACCAAAAGAAAAATAATGAGAGTCAAACCTCTTCTGTATCGGCTAATGCAACCTATACAGAGCCTATTTCTAAAAAAGGATTCTTGGAATTGAAATATAAGTTCAACAATCAGGATAACTATTCCCGTCAATTATCTTTTAATAAAAATACGGCCAATGATTATGTAAACTTGGATACCCTTTTTAGCAATGATTATGACTTTAAGGTTAATACCCATCGTGCTGGAGCAAGCCTTCGTTGGGTTTATGAGAAGCTAAACTTTTCTTTTGGTGCCGCAGTGGCCAATTCTGTTTTCAATCAAACAAATAATATTACTCAAGAAAATAAGGAACGTTCTTTTAATAATTTCTTTCCTTCTGCGGGACTGAACTATAAGTTTACCAAACAAAGTAACATTAGGGTTAATTATCGTGGAAACACACAACAGCCGAGCATTGAGCAATTGCAACCCAACGGACAGAATGCCGACCCATTAAATATATTGAGGGGCAACGACTCTCTAAAACAAGAATTTGATCATCGAGTGAGCTTCAATTATAACAGTTATAAAGTACTCCAAGGTACCTATTATTATGCCGGTGGTAGTGCGGCTTTAATTAATGATGATATTAGTAGAAGTGAAGAAATATCGGCAGCAGGTATTCGTACATCAAAGTACATTAATGTCGATGGGAACTACAATTCGAACCTCTATTTTGGTGCAGGATACCGCCTTCCTAAATATGATTTGAACCTTGGTTTTAATGCGAGTTTAGGTCAAAACAGGAATAATACTTTTGTCAATGGTTTGAAAAATATTAATGATAACAATAATTACTCTTTAGGTTTGCGCATAGCTTATGACAAAGAGAAGAAGCTGGACATCAGTTACGATCCGGGTGTTTCCTACAATGTCAATAGGAGCAGCCTCAGTAACCAAACAACAGCTTTTTGGAGCACCAATCAAGATCTTAATGTTTTAGTTTATCTGCCCAAAAAATTTCAAGTAGGTACCGATCTTAGTTGGAATATCCGCCAACGTACGGCCACTTTTGATAGAAACAATAACGTGTTTTTGGTGAATGCTTTTGTATCTAAAAAACTCACCAAGAAGGATGAAATTGAATTGCGTTTTTCGGTGTATGATATCTTTAATCAAAACCTTGGCTTCAGCCAATATGGTTTTGGAAATGCCGTTACCCAGCAGAGTTATAATAATATCCGTCGTTACGCAATGCTATCTGTCGTTTGGAATTTCACGCATTCTCCAAAGGCAGACGCCAATGCTAATGAGGATGATATTCAACTGATCAAGGCCACTAAATAATGATCGATTCCATTTTAGCTTATTCTCTAAAAAATTAGAAATGAAATTCAAATACTACTTCTTTATCCTTGCCTGTTACCTTCCCCTGAATTCTGTTGCTCAAGTAGTGTTGGCAGGCAAAATCGAGTACCAACGCAAGATGAATATCCATCGTCAATTCGACGACATGGGTGGTGAAGGCAATAGTTATATGGAAGCCTTTATGGCCAAAGTGCCCAAATTTGATACCCGCCTGTTTACCTTGCATTTCAATAGCAAGCAAAGTAAATATGCACCTATTAAGCAAGAAGAAAGCCCTATGATGAGTATGATGGGCGGTTTGCCGGGTACCGAAACACAAGTACTGAATGACTATACTAGCCAAAAAACACTCGCCTATAAAAAAGTGTATGAGCAAACTTTTTTAATAGATGATAGCATCCGTAAATGCACTTGGAAAATTTTAGAGGAAGTGAGAACCATTGCTGGTTTTAGCTGTCGGAAAGCGACTACCCGAATCAATGATAGTGTTGTGGTTGTTGCATTTTATACCGATAAAATACCCGTAAGTGGTGGACCAGAAATGTTTGCCGGTTTGCCCGGTATGATTATGGAATTGGCTATCCCTCGATTGTATACTACTTGGATTGCTCAAAGCGTTGTTTTAGAGTCTATAAATTCATCTAATCTAATTGCACCAGACAAAGGTAAAAAAACAACTATTGTCGATATGGAGAAGGCCATCAGGAGCAGTACAAAGAATTGGGGAAAATTTGCAGATAAAAGTATTTGGTGGTCGAGCTTGTAATGTACTTTTGCACAGCATATTTCTAACACATGAAATCTTTCAACGTACCCAGCCATTACCGCAGCCATTTGATTAATGCTATCAAGCAAAAACGAAAGGCTGAGGATAAAATGAAAAAGGACTTTAGTCCTACACATCTTCAATTGGGTTCATTGGAAGTCATTTTAGCACGACATTTTGGTTTTTGCTATGGTGTTGAAAATGCTATTGAAATCGCTTTTCGGGCCATTGATGAAAATCCTACAAAAAGAATTTTCTTACTTTCAGAAATGATACACAATCCCAATGTCAATGCCGATTTAATTGCCAGGGGAGTGCGTTTTATAATGGATACCTCGGGCAAAATGCTGATTAGTTGGGAAGAATTAAACGCCGATGATATTGTCATTATTCCTGCATTTGGGACTACAATAGAAATGGAACAGCTTTTGCGCAGCAAAGGAATAGAACCAACAAGTTACGAAACAACTTGTCCCTTTGTAGAGAAAGTGTGGAACCGTGCCGAAAAAATTGGGAAAGACGGTTATACGATAATTGTCCACGGCAAACCCAAGCATGAAGAAACGCGAGCCACTTTTTCGCACAGTACCGTACATACGCCCACGCTCGTCATCAAAGATATGGCGGAGGCCGAAGTTCTTGCCCAATATATTGTTGGTGTTAAAAATCCTGAAGAATTCTATACCCAATTCAAAGGACAATTTTCGGAAGGTTTTGATGTGCAGCGTGACTTGAAACGTATCGGTGTAGTCAATCAAACCACCATGCTTGCCAGCGAAACCCAAGCCATTGCAGATTATTTGAAATCGGTTATTTTGAACCACTACGGAGTAGAAGTGGGTAATGAAACAGACCATTTTGCTGAAGCGCGTGATACGCTTTGTTATGCCACTAACGACAATCAAAGTGCAGTACAGGGTATGCTGCAAGAACAAGCCGATTTTGCATTGGTTGTTGGTGGTTACAATAGTTCAAACACCTCTCATTTAGTAGAGCTATGTGAGGAAAAATTACCTACCTACTATATCAAAGATGAATATTGCCTGCTTAACGACAAGCTTATTGCGCATTTCGATTGGCGTCAACATACAGAAGAAATGAC
>JAIXWS010000038.1 GCA_027491165.1 Sphingobacteriales bacterium
AATTTGCGTGAAGAAACGGTTTGGGCAATGATTTCGGTAACATTTGCACCAATCATATGACAACCCAACCATTCGCCGTATTTAGCATCAAACACTACTTTTACAAAACCTTCGGTAGCACCTGCTGCACTAGCTTTACCACTAGCCGAGAAGGGGAATTTACCTACTTTGATATCGTAACCAGCATCTTTAGCTTGTTTTTCGGTCATACCCACAGAGGCAATCTCTGGTGTGCAATAAGTACAGCCTGGTACATTGCCATAATCCAAGGCTTCTGGTTGGTGGTGGAATTTACCTTCTTTATGAGCAATCGCTTCGATACAAATCACCGCTTCTTTCATCGCAACGTGCGCCAATGCTTGGCCCGGAACGATATCGCCGATGGCATAGATACCGTCAACGTTGGTTTTGTAATAAGGGTCTACAATTACTTTTCCTTTGTCGGTAGTAATTTTCAAAGCCTCAAGACCAATATTTTCAATATTAGTAGCCACACCTGCAGCACTCAATAAAATATCCGCTTCTAGCACTACATCGCCAGTAGCTGTTTTTACGGTTGCTTTTACACCAGCACCGCTCGTGTCCGCTTTTTCTACCGAAGATGAGGTCATTACTTTAATGCCTTTTTTGCGGAAAGATTTTTCTAATTCTTTTGAGATATCAGCATCCTCAACAGGAACGATTCTATCCATAAATTCTACAATCGTAACCTCAGTTCCCATTGCACTGTAGAAATAGGCAAACTCTACCCCAATTGCACCACTACCCACTACTATAATCGATTTAGGTTGTTTAGGCAAGGTCATTGCTTCGCGGTAGCCAATAATTTTTTTACCATCGATGGGCAAAGCAGGTAATTCGCGACTGCGCGCACCAGTAGCCAATAGAACGTGTTTAGCTGCATAGGCCGTTGTTTTACCATCAGCACCAGTTACTTCAACTTCTTTTTTAGCGTTTAACTTTCCATTGCCATTCAATACATCAATTTTGTTTTTCTTCATCAAAAACTGAATGCCTTTGCTCATTTTATCTGCTACACCACGACTGCGTTTTACAACTGCATCAAAGTCGTGCTTGGCACCATCTACTGTAATACCATAATCTTGTGCATGGCTAATGTATTCCAATACCTGAGCCGATTTCAACAAGGCTTTGGTAGGGATACAACCCCAGTTAAGACAAATACCACCAAGACTTTCGCGCTCTACAATTGCTGTTTTGTAACCCAATTGTGTAGCACGGATTGCTGCAACATAACCACCTGGTCCACTACCCACTACGATAACGTCATAAGCCATAAAATGTATAATTTTTTAGATTGAAAATTAGGATTAAAATGAGGCACAAAAGTAGCCAAATAATTGAGAAAAAAAGCTTGGTTTTTTAATAAGATGATTCTTATTTGCCGATTACAAATTTCATAGCCACACCTTGCACCAAAACGCTATCGGGTAATAGGACAACAATATCGTCAAAGATAGCGGTATCGCCCTTTTTGGTCCGGTCTTGCAGGGCTACATAAGCATTGAGTTTATTGCTTTTCGATAGGTCAGTCAACATTTCTATATCGGTATAATAATTACCTACCGAATCTTCGTACAACATGCGCTGCTTGTAATAAATCCGAAATTCCACCACTTTACCCACTGTACCAGCCGAATCTTTTGCGGTAAGTCCTTCTTTAACCAAAGAATCGAAAATCAACTTGGGTAAAAGCCCAGCGCGCAGATCGGTATTGCCTAAATACACAGGCGATGCCTTAAAAGGGTATTTGGCTTTGGGTACCGCTTTGGTGGCTTTGGGTTTTGATTTTTTTGTTTGCGCCAATACAATTCCGAAGCTGATGACAGCAAGTAACAAAAATAATAGTCGTTTCATCATGTTCAATATTATAATAAACTGAGACTTTCTTCAATCGTTTTGATTTTGGCAAGGGCATCACTTTGTTTTTTGCGCTCCGATGCTAAAATTTCGGGCTTGGCATTGGCCACAAATTTTTCATTGCTCAATTTCTTTTCCACACTCATCAAAAAGCCCTTTTGATAATCAAGGTCCTTTTGCAATTGCTCTTTTTGAGCAGTGGTGTCAATGGCTACATTACTGCTGATGTAAATTTTGTCAATACCGGTCACTAAGGAGATAGAACCTTGGATGGCATCCTTTGTAAAAGCAATTTCATCGGCATTGATTTGACGGCCAAGGATGTTCTTGGTGCTCTTGTAAAAAGCTTGATCCTGGGTATCTACTGCTAGCTTGATGACATCTTTTGGCTTCAAGTTATTTTTTACACGAGCATCACGCACAGCGGTAATCAACTCTTGTAGCTTGGTTCCTTGTGCCAGTAAATCAGCATTTGGCTTGCCAAAAGCAGTCAATTGTTTGTTCATCAAATCATCGCTCTGCTGGCGCAACAATTGATAGATCTCTTCGCTTACAAAAGGCATGAAAGGATGCAACAATTGCAAAAGCGATTCATAAATATCAATGGTTTTATTGTATACCATGGCCGACATCGGCTGCTCGAAACCTGGTTTTACCCACTCCAAATACCAGGAGCAGAAATCATCCCAAATGAGCGAGTAAATATTTTTCAAAGCTTCGCTGAGGCGGAAATCTTTCAATAAATCTTCGATGCTCAATTCTACCTGCTTGATGCGTTCTTGCATCCAATCGATAGCAAAAGTGTCATCAGTATTCACTTCTGTACTAACCCGTCCTTCCCACATCTTCACCAATTTCAGGGCATTCCACATTTTGTTGCAGAAATTGCGACCCTGCTCTAGCATCGTTTCGTCATACAACAAATCATTGCCGGCAGGCGAGGCAATCAT